>JACDBB010000003.1 GCA_013695145.1 Euzebyales bacterium | reverse complement strand
CACCTCGACGGGGACCTGGGCTATGAGGTCCCGCAGCCGGTCAAGGCCCGGGCGGATCAGCGTCGCCCCGGAGTGGCCCTCGTCCTGGAAGGTCCACTCCTGGCAGACGTCAAGCCCCTGCCGCTCGACGAAGCTGCGCAGCGCCGCCGTCTGCGACGCGATCGTGTCCTGTTGCTTCTGCCGCGCCGAGGACACCCGGGCGTAGATCGCCACCATGACCATGGTCGGCTCCTTGCTCGGTGGATCGGCGCCGTTCCGGCACCAGCATGCGATACACCTGCGACACGCCAACCCCGGCGAGCCGGTCGAACACGAACTCGACCTCGACCGCGAGCCGGCGCTCAGCCACCGGCGCGTCCCGCCCGCAGCCGCTCCAGCAGCTCGCTGACATCCTGGGAGGCTACGCGCCAGGCCGCGAGATCGTCACCTCAAAGTCGAAGTTGCCACCTGCGTTGGAGGACTCACGACCACCCTTCGGGCGGTGTGGGCGACCTGCCCGAAGCCGAGGAGGTCACAAACGAGAAGATGATGGCCGAGGTGCGCAGCCACTTCCGGCCGGAGTTCCTGAACCGTCTGGACGAGATCATCATCTTCCACCGGTTGGACCGCGAGGCCCTCCGCTGCATCGTGGACGTCCAGTTGCGCCGGGTCGCTGAGCGCTTCGCCTACCGCGACCTGGGCCTGGAGGTCACCGACGCCGCCAAGGACTGGCTGGCCAAGAGGGGGTTCGATCCCGTCTACGGGGCCAGGCCGCTGAAGCGGGTGCTGCGCAAGGAGCTGGAGGACAAGGTCGCCCTGCAGATCCTCGACGGCCGCTTCCTCGACGGCGACGTCGTCGTGGTCGATGCCGACGTCGACGCCCTGCGCATCACGACGACTGGACCGATCACGGCGTAGCGACTGCTAGCCGCTAGCCGAACAGCCGCGCCTTGCGCACGAACGCCTCGCCGCGCGCCCCCGACCAGGCGAGGGCGCCGACGTCCCGCCAGTGCTGGGGGTCGCCTCGTCCGCTCAGCAGCAGGACGAACGCGCCCGGCGTGCCGCTGACCGTGTGGCCTGCGCCGTCATGTGGTGGGCTCCACAGCCCTCGGCCGTCGCGCACGGCGACGGTGGCGTCGTGGTCCACCGCGCCCTGCAGCGCGATCCGCACGTCGCCGTCTTCGGCGGTGTCGCAGCCCCTGGCGACCAGCTGCGGGGTGAACTCCAGGAGGTAGGCGCAGGCCTCGCTGAGCGCGGCGGAGTCCTCTTCGGGGTCGACCGGCGTGCCGAGTGCGGTCGCGAGGTCGTAGTGGTGCACCCACAGGTCCAGGCAGGCGGCGCGCAGCACGCGGCGTTGGAAGGCAGGGTCACCAGCACGGGACCGCAGTGCCTCAGCGCCGCGCAGGGCCGCGATGCGGGCCGCCTCCGCCGCCCGGGCCGCGCGCACCCCGGCGACCAGCGCGGTCGGGGTGTCCTGGCTGCTGGCGGTGGTCAGGTTCACCCCGGCGACGTGGGTGATCAACCCATGGACGTTGGCGTCGGGGCACGGCGTTGGGCGCGACCACTCCTGTGGCCCGACCCTGGCGGTCAGCCTCACCAGCCGGTCCCACAGGTCCAGGACGGCCGCGGCCGTGTCGGTCACCGCGTTCGTGGCGGCGGCGTCAGGTCCGTCGCGTTCATCGATGTCGCACCGCCTGTGCTCGCGATGGTCGGCAAGTGTGGACGTCGGGGCCGCCCCTGGCAAGCGCATTGTGCATGCCTCGCACAGCAGCGCGAGCACGTCCACCCCAAAAGCCCTGCAGGTCGGCGGGACCCGCGCGCAACCACGTACTCTTGGGCGTCGTTCTGCGCCTGGACCCCGCCTGGACACCGCCACGTTTACCAGCGAAGACCGCGGCGGCGGCGGCGCCGCCGTCGTCGTCGCGCTCGCTGACAGCGGCTTCGAGGTCGGCACGGCCCGGCCCGTGACGCGCGTCCGGCTCGACACGTTCGACGGCCGCCTGCGCGCGGCCGGGTTGCGCCTCGAGCTGCGCCAGGCCGACGATCTCGAGCTGATCCTCGCCGGCCGAGGCGCCGTGCGAGCCCAACTCCCCGTCACGGAACCGCCCCGCCTGGCCGCTGACCTGCCGGCCGGTCCGTTCCGCGCCCGGCTCGCGCCGATCGTCGACGGCCGGGCGCTGCTGCCGCTCGTGACCGCGGCGTCGCGCGAGACGCTGGCGATCCGCCGCGACGCCACCGGCGCGGCGGTGGTCACGGCGACCGTCCACGAAGGAGTTGACGTCGTCGACGGCAGGGGTCTGCCCGGGTGGACGATCGAGGTCGACGAGCTCGCGGGCTACCCGAAGTCGGCGAGACGGGTGCGGGACCTGCTCGACGGGCTGGGCCTGCGGCGCCTCGACGGCGACACCCTCGACGTCGCAGCCGTCGCGACGGGGGCCGCGACCGCCGGGTGCGCGCGATCGCCGACCGTCGCGCTCGACCGTGACGCACCTGCGCTCGCGGGCTACCAGGCGGTGCTCGCCAACCTCACGGAGGGGATGGCCGCCAACTGGCAGGGCACGGTCGACGACGTGGACCCCGACTTCTTGCACGACCTGCGGGTCGCCGTGCGCCGCATCCGGTCCGTGCTGGCTCAGGGCAAGCGCGTGTTGCCGGCGGAGCCGCGGAGGCGGTTCGGCGAGGGCTTCCGATGGTTGGGCCACATCACCGGCCGGGCGCGCGACCTCGACGTGTACGTCATTGAGTGGGATCGCTACGTCGCGCCGCTGCCCGCCGACGTCGCAGCGGCGCTCGGTCCCGTTCTCGACCACCTCGGCGGTGCCCGCCCGGCCGCGCACGCCAGCCTGGCCGCCGAGCTCGAGGGGAGCCGATCGCGCCGGCTCCTCGCCGAATGGCGGGTGTGGCTGAGCGACCCGTCCGGCGGCGGTTCGCCCGGAAGCGAGGCCAGTCGCGCGCTGCACGAAGTGGTCGCAGACCGCATCGCCCGAGCCCAGCGCCGTGTCCTCGATGCTGGCCGAGCCATCGGTGATGACACGCCCGTCGAGCACCTGCACGAGCTGCGCAAGGACGCGAAGAGGCTGCGCTACCTGCTGGAGTGCTTCGGGGGGTCCTGACCGAGCGGCCGCGCGATGCCTTCCTGAAGCGCCTCAAGAAGCTGCAGGACGACCTCGGCGAACACCAGGACGCCCAGGTTCACGTCCAGCAGCTGCGCGCGATGTCGCGGACGCTGCATGACGAAGGCGCCACCAGCGACACGCTGCTCGCGATCGGTCGGCTCACCGAGCAGATGGAACAGCGCCGCCGCGACGCCCGCGGCGCGTGCGCGGATCGGTTCGCCGCCTACGACGCCAAGGCGACGCGAAAGGCGCTCGCCGAGCTGCTCCGCGGGCCGAACCCGTGAAGCGACCCGTAGGCGCCTCGCGACGCTGCTCCAAGCCGTTCAGGATGCCCACCGCAGTCGAGGCGACGGTGATCCTCGTGGTCGACGGCGAGGTCGCTGGACGTCGACGGGCAGCCCCGTGGCCGCAGCCGGGGACACACCGGTGGTGCCGCCGACCGAGGTGGCACGCACGCTGCGGCTGGTCGCCAGCCGCTCGAGCCAGGTGATGCACATGATCACCGGCCGCGGCCACGGCGTCCGGGAAGGCCGTCAGGTGAGCGGGAAGGGCGGCTGCGCCCAGGGCGGCACGCTGTCGACCCGGATGTCGGTGACCCACTTCACCCACCAGAAGCCCCGTCGTCCCGGCACCACGAGCCGAGCGGGGAAGCCGTGTCCGGCCGACAGCGGCGCGCCACCCACGCGGGTCGCGAGCAGCAGCGTGGCCAGGTCCTCGATCGGGAGCCGGCGCGTGTAGCCGGTCGCAGAGCGAATCAGCAGGCTGTCGCCGCCGGCCGGATCGACCAAGCGGTCCAGCCGCACCCCTGACCACTCCTGATGTGCGAACCAGCCACCTGTGCAGTCCAGCGTGGCGCGGACCTGATCCGTCCGGCCGAGATCGTCCAGGGCGAGGGTGCGGGCGCCGTGCCCGTCGGTGAGGTGCAGGCGCCACCGGATGGCCTCGATCCGGGGCACACGGTCAGTGAACCACTGGGTGACCGGCATGGCGGCGGGGTCGTCAGAGCCCACCTCGTGCGAGCCGGTGAAGCGACGGTCGGCTCCAGGCGCGCTGGTGGTCCTCCACAGCGCCTCGGCGCTCAGCCACACGGCGCCGGCCAGGGCGGCGCCGCCGGCCGTCCGGAGGGCGGTGCGCCGTGACAGGTCGGTCCGACGCGGCCGGACGGGCCGGGCGACGACGTGCCACACACCCAGCGGGATCGCCGCCAGCGCAGCGCCGACGTGGACCTGCATGGTGGTGAGCCCGCCGGGCAGCAGCCGCGACCAGCCGGAGTGCAGGACCCCGGTCACCACCGCGGTGAGCACGAGCACCCCGAAGCCGACGGACGTCCACCGCTCCGTTCGCCGCCGCGTTCGCCGCCGGCGCAGTCCGCGACGGACGATGACCGACTTCCACGGCAACAGCACGATCAACCCCAGGCCGACCACACCGTGCGCGATGACCACCCACCGCCCCGCCGCGGTGCCCGAGGCGAAGGCCACCGTCCCGGTGAGCAGGGCGGAGGCCAGGACCATCAGCAACGCGAGGTTGGTACGTCGGCCTGCCATCACCTCACGATAGATCGGGATCGACGCGTTCACTGAGCGCATCGACGCCCTCATGGGATTCGCCAGCGTCCTTGCCACCCTGCGTGGGGCCCGACCACACCCTGCCTCCTTGCGGGGTCGGCCCGTACCGGTAGCAGCCGGTAGGACCACAGGTCCCGCGGGCAAGGCCGGTCCAGAGCCTTCCAGTAAACCGGGACGGCTCGATCCGGGTTTCACGGTACGGCTGGCGCCGGGGCCACCTCGACCTGAGTCTCAGAAGCATCCCAGACTGGT
Organism: Euzebyales bacterium; assembly: GCA_013695145.1. GTDB lineage: Bacteria > Actinomycetota > Nitriliruptoria > Euzebyales > Egibacteraceae > JACDBB01. The sequence continues at coordinate 8,277 of JACDBB010000003.1, read as the reverse complement.
ATGCTTATGGTTATGGACACAGCGCAGATTGCGATACGACTGCCCCGTCACGATCTCGAGGCGCTCGACGACCTCGTCGAGCGGGGGGTCTACCCGAGCCGCGCTGCTGCCGTGCGGGCGGGTGTCGCGGCGATCAGCGCGCTGCAGCGTCGGCGGGCGGTCGACGAAGCCATCGTCGAGGGGTATCGCCGTGTCCCGCCCACCCCGGAAGAGGACGCCGCGGCCCTCGCCTCATTGCGCGCTGCCATCGTTGAGGAACCGTGGTGAGACGCGGCGAGGTCTGGTGGGCCGAGATGCCCGACACTGGCCGACGACCGTTCTTGGTCATGACTCGTGATGCGGCGATCCCGGTGCTGAACAGCGTGCTCGTCGCTCCGGTCACGAGAACCGTCCGGGGTATCCCGACGGAGCTCCCAATCAGTCGAGACGACGGAATGCCACACGACTGCGCCGCGACCTTCGACAATCTCCGGGTGGTCCCCAAAGCGTATTTGGTCGACCGCATTATCCAGCTGGGGCTTACTCGGATGCGCGAGGCGTGTGTGGCGGCGCGCCGGGCACTGGACTGCCAGTGACCCGGCGACCAAGAGGAGGCGGTACCCCCAACCGTGACCGCTGCGGGGCGCCCTGCTGTTGCCGAACTTCGGTCGGTTCCCGACGCGAATCACGCGGCGTTCCGCTTCGACTCTTCTTCGGTCTCGTTCGGCCGGCGGTGAGGTAGGACCAGCAGCATCGGTCCATTTATACGACTCCATCTGGCACCGACAAGGGCCACGCCGAGAACCGCGGGAGCGAACCAGGTCGCCCGTCCGGTCCAGATAGCGACGCCGACGGAGAACACGACGAACAGGCAGACCAGGGAGGTCAGCACCTCCATGACCGTGGTGAGCCTGTCCGACATCATGCATCAGACCTCTGCGTCCCCCCCCCGGGTCAACGGCATGGTGCCTCAGGGGCGCCATACGAGGCTGCTGGTAGCCCCGGTACTCAGAGGCCGACGGACTCGCAGCCGCTTTCGGTGGCCCAGCGGCGTTCACCGGGCGGTTGCGGTCATGAGGACGAAGGTGGGGTCGCGCAGGTAGGGCCGGTCGGATTGGTCGTAGGCGACGGTGGTGTCGGCGTTGGTGTGGCGAGCGGCGCGCTGCATCTCGCGCAGGGGCACGCCCTGCAGCAGTCCGATCGTGATGTAGGACCGTCGCAGGGCGTGCGGCGTGACGCGGCGGGCGATACCGACGCGGTGAGCGAGGCGGGTGATGATCGCGGCGGCGTTGTGACGCTGCATGCGGTTGCCCCATTCGTTGAGCAGCAGCGGTCCGTCGCCGCGGCCGTGAACAGCTTCGGCGATGGCCTGCTGCGTCCGGGGGTTGAGCGGGATCTCGGCCGGCTTGTCACCCTTGCCGAGGATCCGCAGGTCGGCTGGTAGCGAGAGCCGTCGAGGTCGGCGAGGTCCGCACGACACGCCTGGGAGATGCGCGGACCGTTGAGGCAGAGCAGGCACACCAGCGCGTAGCTGTGGGCGCTCTCTGCCTCGCGGCCGTGAGGACGTCGGTGAGCTCGTTGCGATCCAGCCACGGCTGCGGCCGGGTGTGGCGGAGGGGCCGACGCACCTTGGCGGCGGGGTTCCCGACGCTGATGTCCTCGTCCTCCAGCCAGGTGAACCACGAGCTGAGGGTGGAGATCCGCCGTCGCAGCGTGCTGTTGGCCAGCGGCGGAGTGTGCTGCTCGAGTTGGCGCAGGTACGCCTCGACGTGGGTGCGGCGCACACCAGCGTAGGGTGCACGCCATGGTCGGCGCAGAACCCAAGCCAGCATTGCAGGTCGCGGCGGTAGGTCCTGTGGGTGTCGCGCGAGCGGAACCCGGCAACGAACGCCTCGGGCCAGTCGCTCACGTCTTCGCCGTCCCAGCTGCCGGGTGGGGTGGGCTGTTCGGCATGGTCTCCTCCTTCGGGTGGTTGGGAGGCGATTCAACATCGGCTTGATCCTCGTTGTCATGAGACCGCCGGTGCTGGACCGTCTGCCGTGCTGGGTGGCGTAGGCTGGAGGCCATGGTGTTTGAGCGGATCCTCGTGGACCATCGCGTGATGGCGGGTGTCCCATGCATTCGCGGAACTCGCATCCCTGTGGCCACCGTCGTTGGCATGGTCGCCGAGGGCATGTCTCCTGACGAGACCCGACAGGACTTCCCACAGCTCGAAGCGGAGGACATTGCCGAGGCCCTCCACTTCGCAGCGGCAGCCGTGGACGAGCGCACGCTGCCCCTCACGCCGTCCGCTTGAGACTGCTCCTCGACGAAAATGTCGCGCTGCGAGTTCGTGCCGCCCTCGCAGCCGGTGGCCACGACACGCTGCACGTCGCCGACCTGCATCTGCTCGGGGCACCCGACGATGCGGTACTGGCCGCCGCGGCGGACGAGCGTAGGACCCTGATCACGGCGGACACGGACTTCGGGACCCTGTTGGCGGTGTCGCAGACCGCAACGCCGAGTGTGCTGCTGCTGCGTCGCGGTAGCCGCCGCGCGGAGCAGCGAGCCGAACAGATCCTGTTTGCGCTCGACACAGCAGGGCCAGTCCTCGAGTCCGGCGCCCTCGTCGTCGTCGAGAGCGGCAGGCTCCGCATCCGCCGCCTTCTTCGGAAGCGGGGAATGAGTTCCAGCCCCCGGCAACCGAGCGACCGCGTCCACCGCTGAGTGCCGGGGATACCAAAGGTCGAGCGCGAGGGCGCCTAACGCCGGTTGGCGACATGGGGCCGTGGCACGCTGAGGTCTGGCCACTGGCTGGAAGGTGTGAGTGAGCGTTGGATGCTGCGGGCGAGGCCGGTTGGGAGGAGGCGCGGAGTCGGCGCTGGCCGTTGTTGGTCGGGCTCGTCGCTGTCGTCGCCGTCGCACGGTTGGTGTCGCTGCCCGCAGGCGACGAAGCCGGGGGCGGCTCCGGAGCCGCCCCCAGCGGTGGATGACGCTCGACTGACGCCGACTCCCTCACCTAGTCTCGCTGAGACTCCGACGGCGCGCTATCCGGTAGCCGAGGGCGGTGCGCCGGTGTTCTCCGAGCCGACGGGAACGGTCCTGTTGTTCGACGGCGGTGGCGAGACGGCGTTGGCGGTTCATCTGGACACCAGCTCGCGTCGGCGGCTCCCTCTCGACGGGCAGCGAGCCGGTGACCAGCCGTTCCGCTTGTGGCGGCTGGACGGCGAGGTCGTGGTTGGCTGGGGCGAGGTGTACGCGGTGACGCCCGCTGACGGGCCGTCACGGCATCTGGCCTCCGCCACGGTGTTCCTCCCCGCGGCTGCGCCGGGTCAGCTGTGGCTCGTCGCCGACGCCGGAACCGCGGCGACGTGGACGCTCATCGACACATCCGGCGAGATGCTTCACCGCGTCGAGATGCCCGTCGGGGGACTCGAACCTGTGCGAGTCGGCACGCAGGGTCAGCGGGCCGGACGCGCCGGCGCGGCGGATGCGCCCGATGGTCTCGCGGATGAACCGCTGTGCGCCGCGCATCGTGTTCGCCGACCCCTTGCGCATCCGAGTGTGGAGCACCTCACCGGTGTCCGCTCTCGTCGCCAGGACCGGGTGGTAGCCGAGCTGGCGGGTGTAGCCGTAGGCCGCGCCCTGCTTCTGATACCCGTGGACTTCGCAGATCTGGAGTCCACGTCGATGGTCATCGGCGCCGCACCCGGACCGGCACCCGACGCCCAGGCGCGGGTCAGCAGCTGCTCGGAGAGCTTGTCGAGCTGGCGGACGTGGCCGAAGGTGAACTCGCGCAGCCACGTCCCCACCGTGGAGGGCGCCATCACCTTCGTCGGCAGCACCCGGTCGGTCGCCCCGGCACGCAGCACGCCCAGGTCGTCGATGCACTCGGCGCCGGCGAGGATCCCATGCACCACCGTGGCGACCTTGCGGCCCGGCCGGTAGCCGACCGACACCATCGCATCGGCGGCCTCCTCCACACCGAGGTGGTCGAGCAGCGTGGCGGGCAGGATCAGCCCGGCGTTGGCGACCGCATGGTCATCGTCGAAGGTCACGGTGATGCGGTCGAAAACATGCGAAGATGCGGGCATCCTGAGAGTGCCTCCTGGTCAGCACGATGTGTCTTGTGGTGATTCACATCCTTGCTGGTCAGGAGGCTCTTCTCTTGGAACCCCCGCGGATCACACCGCTCCGGAACGGTGGATCAAGGCTCAGTGCTGCCTCTTCACCCAGCAGAGGCAGAAGGGATGGCCGGCCGGATCCGCGTAGACCTGGAAGCTGTCGGGCTCGTCGCTGTCCTCTCCCGCTTTGAGCAGCGTCGCGCCTAGTGACATGACCTCTCTGTGGGCCGCGTCGATGTCGTCGACCCATAAGTCAAGGTGGACCTGCTGCGGGTTTCCGTCCGGCCAGTCCGGCGGGACGTGGTTCGGCGCGAGCTGGACTCCCACACGCGGCTTGCCGTCCACCATAACCATGTGCCAGTCATGATCGGCATCGACCGTCCCTTCGAGCACCCCGGCCCAGAAGTTGCTCTCGACGGTGAGGTCGGCGGCGTCGAACACCACGACTTGATGGTTGATTCTCATCCCACCATCCTGCCACGCGACGCGGCCGTGGATAGCCATTGCGTGCGCCGCTGAGTGTGCCCAAAAAGCGGTTAGGCCTCGAGCGCCGGGACGGCACCCGCCGGCTCCCGCAGGCACGCGGGGGGCCGAGCGGCCGGGAGGCGATCGGTGCGGAGCGCGCCGGTTCGATCTGTTCAACCTCGTTGCTGACCCGGCGTTCCTCGTGGTGGCGTGGAGCCGGGTGCGGGGCAACACCGGTGCCCGCTCGCCGGGCGTGGACGGCCAGACCGCCCGCGCCATCGAGCAGCGCATCGGTGTGGATGCGTTCCTGCAGGACATCCGTGACGCGTTGCGGTCGCGGACGTTCACCCCGCTGGCGGTGCGGGGCGGATGATTCCCAAGCCGGGGACGCGCAGGCGTCGCCGCCTGGGCATCCCGACCGTGGCCGACCGGGTGGTGCAGGCAGCGCTGAGCTGGTGTTGGAGCCGATCTTCGAGGCGGACTTCAAGCCGTGTTCCTACGGCTTCCGCCCCAGGCGTCGGCCTCATGACGCGATCGCCGAAATCTATCAGTTCACCTCACGCGGTCACGTGTGGGTGCTCGAGGCGGATATCGAGGCGTGCTTTGACAACATCGACCATCCCGCGCTGCTGGCGCGGGTCCAGGACCGTGTTGGTGACAAGCGCGTCGTGCGGCTCGTCAAGGCGTTCCTCAAGGCCGGGATCCTTTCCGAGGACCTGGTCATCATGGACACCAACGCCGGTACCCCGCAGGGCGGCAGCCTCTCCCCGTTGCTGGCCAACATCGCCCTGTAGGTGCTCGCTGAGCACTTCGACCAGGCGTGGTGTTCCTGCGATGGCCCAATAGCGGTGTCGTTCGCGAGGGATGCGTGCCGCCGGCGGATAGGATCCGTCCCGTTTTGGAATGGAGGCATTCATGGATGTGGCCGCAAGCGTGCTGGCCAGCTATGACCAAACATGGGCGCAGCTGCGAGACCGTCTCGCGAATCTCGATGACCGGGAGTACTTGTGGGAGCCAGTCGCGGGCTGCTGGACAGTGCGAGGTACCGCTGAGGGCACCCAAGCAGACTGGGCGGACCCCGATCCGATCCCGGCGCCGGTCACGACCATCGCTTGGCGCACGTGGCACATCGCAGTCGATGCCCTCGACAGCTACTCGCGGAGAGCATTTGGGATGTCGGGCACCGGCCACACCGGCCGAACCTGGGTGAGTTCGGCAGACGAAGCGGCGGCGTTGCTTCGACAGGCTGTCGATTCCTTCCGGACAAGCATGGGGCGCCTCGACGCCGCTGCGCTGGACCGGCGGCTCGGTGCTTCCTGGGGTGACTACGCCGACCACACGTACCTCGACCTGCTCCTGCATGCGCATCGGGAAATGACCCATCACGGCGCGGAAATAGCTCTACTTCGTGATCTCTACCACGCACGGCACGACGCCTGAGGCCCTCCGCCCGGAACGTCCGAAGCCAGGTGCTTGCGCCTCGTCCGTCGCAACGGTCTTTGGCCCGCACCCGAAGGACCGACCCCCCCCAAACCTTCCGAGAGCCGCTGCTCGGCTGTGGTGGACGGGGCCCTGCTCAGGTGACGCCGGCTTCGAGGAACGTGATTCGTTGCACGTCTGGCCCTATGGCGACCGGGATGCCCTGCGGGATCGTCCAGATCGGATCGGTGTGACCGAAGTCGACGCCCGTGACGACTGGCAGCGCATCGAGGCCCTCCTCTTGGCGGACGACGCCAAGCAGGGCGTCGTCGTAGGCCAGCCTCTCCTGCTCGTTCAGCGCGCCGCCGGGACGGCCCAGGACGAGACCGGCGATGCGCCCGAGCTCCCCGCTGGCAGCGAGCGCGCGCAGGAATCCGGTGAGGTAGGACGGCGGCGGGGCCTCCTCGCTGCTCTCGAGGAAGAGCACCACCCCGTCGAGGTCAGGCCAGAAGGCAGTCCCCCGGAGCCAGTCGAGCACTTCGAGGCAGCCCACCAGCGCAGGCCCCCGACCAGGCATGCCGCCGTGCCACCGCCATCCGGTCGAGGGCTCAAGCCGGCGCGGCTGCTCCTGCGTGCTCGGATCCTCCCAGTCGAGGTGCTCGACGGTCCAACCGTCGGTGTTCGGCGGCCAGTCGAGGGGCGCAACCGGATCGAACAGCGCGCTGCGAACACCCTCGATGAGGTAGGGGTGCAGGCCGGCGTTCTCCCCGAAGCCGGCCATGACCGACGGTCCATAGAACGACGCCACGCCCGCGCGACGCAGTGCCATGTGGACGATCGTTGAGTCGGAGTAGCCGAGGAACACCTTGGGGTTGGCGGCGAGAAGCGCGAGGTCGAGGTGCGGCAGCAGGCGGATGGAGTCGTCGCCGCCGATCGTGGAGATGACCCCTGCGATCGTGGGATCGGCGAACGCCCGGTGCAGGTCGGCGGCGCGCCCCGCCGGGTCTTCGGCGACGCGCTCGGGCGGCGCGAGCGTGAGCGGCAGCTCGACCACCTCCAGACCGAAGGTGTGCTCGAGCTGCGCCTTGCCGGCGGCGTAGCGATGGGGGACCGCCGCAGGGCCACCCCATGACAGCGTGACGGCAGCGACTCGATCGCCCCGGCGCAAACGCTGAGGACGCCGCATCTGCATCCAAGCTCCGATAGTCGGATCAGCTCCCGGAAGAGCGCGAGACGAAGTCCTGTCCCGGTCATCTCCGGCGCCATCCATATCACGCGCGGCGCGCGTCAACGTACAGCGGACGCTTGCAAGTGGACCCCATGAGTGGACTCAGCCCTTCGCCAACCGGCTGGTAGCGAAGGCTGCTCTGGCGACCACGCTCGGCGGCAATCACAGCGTCGACACGGCGATGGACATCCGGCACATCGGTCAGACCACCGGCGTGCTTCTAACGCCGGTTGTGCGCCGAGCACGTCCGACTCGGCAGCAGCCTGGGTTAGGAGGTCTCGGCCGATCGCCGGCGGGTCCACCATCGCGTAGCCGGGGCAGAACCAGGCCATGGCACCGGATTCGGTGCTATCTTCGGGGACATGGACCTGGAGCACGACATCGAGCCCGTGACCGCCCTCAAGCGGAGCGCCGCCGAGTTGATCACCCGGGCGTCGGAGCGGCACAGCCCCGTCATCATCACGCAGAACGGTAAACCAACTGCGGTGCTCCAAGACGTCCAGTCCTATCAGCGCCAGCAGCGGGCGCTGCACCTGTTAAAACTGCTTGCCCAGGGTGAGCATGATCACGAGGACGGACGTATCCACGATCAGGAGTCGGTGGACAGCCTGGTGGCTGCGCGCCTTGCTGCCCATCGCGGACGCCGGTGACCGACCGCTTCACCGTCCGCTGGGCGCAGGTCGCCGTAGAGGACCTCTTGAGCATCATCGGCTACGTCGTGGACCGAGACGGGGTCGACGCAGCTGAGCGGCTGTACGGTCGGATCACGGAGGCCGCGCAGAAGTTGGGGACCATGCCCCGTCGGTGCCGCGTCGTGCCCGAGTTGGGGGCCGAGGGCATCACGGGGTACCGCGAGCTGCTGGTAGGGCCGTATCGGTTGATGTTCGCCATCCGAGATGGCGATGTGGTGGTGCTGACTGCCGTCGATGGGCGCCGCGATCTCGGAGAGCTGCTGATCGAACGCGCGCTCCGGGGAGGAGTCTGAGGCGGGAAACTCTCACCACCAAGCCACGGCAGCTTCGGCGTTCCCGACTACGCCAAGGTGCGGCTAACGCCCGCCCAAGGTGTGGACCGCCGCCGGAT
>JACDBB010000175.1 GCA_013695145.1 Euzebyales bacterium | reverse complement strand
TTACAACCCGAAGGCCTTCTTCCCGCACGCGGCGTCGCTGCGTCAGGCTTTCGCCCATTGCGCAAGATTCCCCACTGCTGCCTCCCGTAGGAGTCTGGGCCGTGTCTCAGTCCCAGTGTGGCTGGTCGCGCTCTCACGCCAGCTACCCGTCGTCGCCTTGGTGGGCCGTTACCTCACCAACTAGCTGATAGGCCGCGAGGCCATCTCTGAGCGGCAGACCATTTCCGCCGCGGTCCATGCGGACCGCGGAGAACATCCGGTATTAGCCACGGTTTCCCATGGTTATCCCGGTCTCAGAGGCAGGTTCCTCACGTGTTACTCACCCGTTCGCCGGTCTCCCCACACCCGAAGGCGTGGTTCTCCCTCGACTTGCATGTGTTAGGCGCGCCGCCAGCGTTCGTCCTGAGCCAGGATCAAACTCTCCATTGGAGATCGTGTTGGACTCGCTGGGTGAGACCCGGCGAGCCCGCTCGCGATCCGTGGATGAAGAGCGCCGCCGTGCACGGACCGGCAAAGGACACCTGATCCGTCTGGCCACGGCGATAGCGATCCTGATTCTCATGACAGCTGGATGTTAAAGCTGCCCGGAATCAGGTCATACAACCGTCAGATTTCATGGCGGCCCGGCACCCGAAGGCGCCGGTGCCAATCCCAATGACGGGGATGCATGCACTGACTTTTGGCACACTGTGCAGTTTTCAAGGAACGGTTCGCGCTTCGCCCGAGTTCCATCCGAGGGCATGCGTACACGCCCGGGATCGGCTTTCGGACTAATCGGCGCCGACTCCGTTCGAGCCGGGTCATCGGGTCGACCTACTTGGAGGAGGATCCGACTGCCACGGGACCCGAACCGGCGTCCGCAGCGGCGAGAGCGGAAGGTAGCGGATGGTCTCGCCGGTGTCAAACCGGGGAGCCCTCCGCGGCCCTGCCCATCGGTCCGGGCTTACCCGCCCGGACACGACAGTATGTCACGCCCCCCGGCCATCGTCAACCTCCCCAGCGTCCATCGCCATCCTCGACCTGGACCGGGGCCCGCCCGCCGATCAAGCGGCGCATGCGGCGCCTGCCCACCTGCAGGACGCGGCCGGCGAGACCGGCCGCGGGCAGTTCGGCGGTGGGGTCGTCCAGGCGCTCGCCGTCGAGCTTGACAGCCCCCTGCGACACCATCCGGCGCGCTTCGGACCCGCTGGCCGCAAGGCCGGCGGCGCGCAGCAGCGCCGGGAGGAACCACGGGTCGGTCCCGCCGAGGGGGAAGGTCGGGATGTCGTCGGGGGCCCGGTGGGCGACGTGCACGGTGTCGAAGCGCTCCTCCGCCGCCGTCGCGGCCGCTTCACCGTGGTACGCCGCGACGATCGTCCGCGCCAGCCGGCGCTTCGCCTCACCCGGGTGCAGCGACCCGGCGGCGAGCCCGGCGGCGATGCGGTCGACCTCGTCGGGATGCAGGTCGGTAGCCAGGCGGAAGTACTTGACCATGAGATCATCGCGCAGCCGCATGGACTTGCCGAACATCTCCGCGGGCTCGTCCGTCACCCCGATCGTGTTGCCGGCGGTCTTGGACATCTTCGCCGAACCGTCGAGACCCTCGAGCAGCGGCATCGTCAGCACGCACTGCGCGTCCTGTCCCGCGACCCGCTGCAGCTCTCGGCCCACGAGCAGGTTGAAGGTCTGGTCGGTGCCACCGAGCTCGACGTCGCTGCCGATCTCCACCGAGTCCTGGCCCTGCAGCAGCGGGTAGAGGAACTCGCTGATCGCGATCGGCTTGCCGCCGGTGTAGCGGGCGGAGAAGTCGGCGCGCTCGAGCATCCTGGCCACCGTCATCGACGACGCCAGCCGCAGCACGTCGGCCATGCCCATGCCGGCGAGCCACGCCGCGTTGTCGACGACCTCGAGCCGCTCGGAGCGCAGGATGGTGCGTACCTGGGCCAGGTAGGTGGTGGCGTTCGCGGCGACCTCGCCCTCCGTCAGCTGCGGCCGTGTAGCCGTTCGGCCTGACGGGTCGCCCACGCGCGCGGTGAAGCCCCCGATGATCAGGACGGCGACGTGGCCGAGGTCCTGGAACGCCCGCAGCTTGCGCAGGATCACGCTGTGGCCGATGTGCACGTCGGGGCTGGAGGGGTCCATCCCGAACTTCACGCGCAGCGGCGGCCGGTCGCCCCGCGCCGCCTCCGTGACCTTGCGCGCGAACTCGTCGCCTGGCAGCACATCGACGGCGCCGTCCGTCAGGATCCGCAGGTGTTCAGCCGCCTCGCTCATGTGCCGAAGGCTACCGGGTGAGCTTGCTCCGTCCCCGCGCCGGGCGCCGCCTCGGCCACCGTTCCCACGGGGAGCGGCGCGGCGCGCTGCTCGCAGTCCTGGCTGTCGCCGCAACCGGCTGCGGCCAGCTGCTGGCCGTCGAGCCCGTCGGTCGCGTCAGCCTCCCTCCCGTGGCCGAGACCGGCGTCGTCATCGCTGGCGACGGCACCGTCATGGCCGAGCTCCACGGCGAGCAGGACCGCGATGTCGTGCCGCTGGACCGCGTGCCCGGCGTGCTGCGGGCCGCGGTCGTGGCGACCGAGGACCGCCGCTCTACAGCCACGCGGGCGTCGACGCCCGCGCGATCGCCCGTGCGGTGCGCGAGAACGTCGCAGACGGCGAGGTGTCGCAGGGCGGGTCAACGATCACCCAGCGGCTCGCGAAGAACGCGCTGACGGGCGACGCCCGCACCCTGGACCGCAAGCTCACAGAGGCCAGCCTGGCGCTGCAGCTCGAGGCGCAGTTCACCAAGGACGAGATCCTCGAGCAGTACCTCAACACCGTGTACTTCGGCAACGGCGCCTACGGGGTGCAGGCAGCCGCGCAGCGCTACTTCGGCGTGGACGTCGACGCCCTGCGCCTGCCCCAGGCGGCGCTGCTGGCCGGCCTTCTGCGAGCGCCGAGCCGCGACGACCCGTTCGGCGACCCGGAGGCCCGCACGCGCGCCGCAACCTCGTCTTGACCCTCATGGAGCGCCAGGGCCGCGTGGCCCCCGCCGACGCGTCGGCGGCCCGGGCGTCCGACCTGGGCCGTCGTGGTCCCCGCGGCCGCGGACCGCACCGCGCCCGCGTTCACCGACCACGTCCTGCAGCTGCTCCAGCACGACCCGCGCTTCGCCGTGCTCGGCCCCGACCCGCAAGCCCGCGCCGACCGGCTCTTCCGGGAGGGGCTGCGCATCGAGACCACGCTCGACCCCGACTGGCAGGCTGCCGCCGAGGAGGCCCTGGAAGCGACGGTCTCCGAGCCAGGAGACCCGGCGGCGGCGCTCGTGGCGATCGACCCCGCGACCGGCTCGGTCAGGGCCATCGCCGCCACCACGCTGGGCGGGGACGCGTCGGTGGCCGGCCTCAACCTCGCCACGCAGGCGCGGCGTCAGCCCGAATCCACGTTCAAGGCGGTCCTCCTTGCGGCGGCGCTGGAGCAGGGCAACTCGCTCGACGAGGTGTTCCCCGCCCCCGCCGAGGTGGACATCCCGGCGCGCCCGCCCGCCGAGCCGGAGGTGTGGACGGTCAGAAACTATGACGACGCCGACTACGGCGCGCTGACCCTGCGGGAGACGACCGCGCGCAGCGCCAACGTGGTCTTCGCCCAGCTCATCGACCGGGTCGGCGCCGAGGCGGTCGCCGACACCGCGTGGCGGCTTGGCGTGCGGCGACCTCCCCCAGGTGCGCTCGCTTGCGCTTGGCGCCGTCGAGGTGAGCCCGCTGGAGCTGGCCAGCGTGCAGGCGACCCTGGCGGCAGGTGGCGTCTACAGGGAGCCGACGTTCGTCACGCGGATCGCCGACGCCGGCGGTCAGGTGCTCTGGGAGCGGGCGCCGACCGCGGGGCAGCGCGTCCTCGACGACGGGGTCGCGTGGCTGGTCACCACAGCGCTACGCGACGTGGTTGCCTCTGGCACGGGGACGGCGGCGGACCTGCGGCGCCCGACGGCCGGCAAGACGGGGACGAGCCAGGACGGGGCCGACGCATGGTTCGCCGGGTACACCCCCGACCTGGCCGCGGCGGTCTGGATCGGGTTCCCCGAGGGCAGGGTCGAAATGGAGCCTCCCCGGACGCGGGTCCGGGTCGAGGGGGGCAAATGGCCTGCGGAGGCCTTCGCGCGCTTCGGCCTGAGCGCGCTGGCGCAGGTGCCCGCCAACGACTTCCCGCTGCCATCGGACGCCCTGACGACCGTGCGCGTGGACGCCACTCGCGGGTGCCTGCCCAACCCGTTCACGCCACCGGAGGTCGTGGCGGAGCGCAGCTACCTCGTGGGGACCGAACCGACCAAGGCCTGCACCGAACCGGCCGATCCCCCCCGCGTGGAGGTGCCGGAGGTGACCGGACGCGGCGTCGATGCGGCGATCGAGCGGCTTGAGGCCGCCGGCTTCGCCGTGCGGCGTCGCGAGGCGTTCTCGACCCAGCTGCCACCCGGCTTCGTGGTGCGGCAGATCCCGGGCCCCGGCGAGCAGGAGCTGCTCGCGGGCTTCACCGCGACGGTGTTCTCCTCGGTGGCCGACCGCAGCGACGTACCGATCCCCGACGTCCTGGGTCAGCCGCTAGCCGCTGCGCGCGCCGCCCTGGAGACCGCGGGCTTCGTCGTGGAGGCGGACCTCCGCTGCCCGACGGCGCCGAGGTGTGCGCCGCGGCGGCCGCCCGCCCTGGGGAGGTTTGGGAGCAGTCGCCCGCCACGGACGCGGCGCCGCGCGCCTCGACCGTGCGCCTGTCCGCCTACCCGGCCGCAGACTGAGCGGCGCGCGGCGCGCGGGGACTGCGCTTGTAGGCGGACACCCACGGGCTGCCCGACGCCGCGAAGCGCCAGGGGGTGTCCGCGGCCTGCGTGACGCCGACCCGCGGGCCCGCCCCCACGGGCAGGCTGGTCCCGTCGCTCGCCAGATGCAGCGGCCCGCCAGCGCACAGGTCGCGCCCGCTCCAGGTGCCGTCAAGGCCGAAAGCCTGGGCGAGCCGCGCCGGGCCGCGCAGCAGGTCGCGGGCGCGGACGCGCTCACCCCGCCTCGCCCGCATCACCTCCAGCCCGTCCAGCGGCTCAGCCGCGCGCAGCAGGCAGCCCTCCGCGCTGCCGTCCGCTCCGGTCGCGGTGTTCAGGCACCAGTGCAGCCCGTAGCTTGAGTACACGTACGCGTGGCCGGCGGGCCCGTACAGCGGCGCGTTGCGCGGTGTCAGTTGACGGTAGGCGTGGCATGCGGGATCGTGCTGCATGTACGCCTCGGTCTCCACGATCCTGGCGACCAGCGACTCGTCGTCGCGCACCAGCAGCGCACCGACGAGCTCGCGGGCCACGACGGGCGCCGGGCGGGCGAAGAACGCCCGGCCGAGGCGCCGCCGCGTGGGCCGGCCACTCACGACCAACGCTCACGCTTCGCGGCGGTGAAGGCCAGCAGCCCGTCGAGGTCGCGCGTGTTCAACACGTCCTCCGCCCTCGCCCAACCGCGCTGGGCGGTCGCGACGCCATAGCGCATGCTGCCCAGGTCGCCGACCGTGTGCGCGTCGCAGCTGATCGTCAAGCTCACGCCGGCCTCGACCGCCCGGCGGACCATCTCGCCGGACAGGTCCAGGCGCCGGGGGCTGGCGTTGACCTCCAGCGCCGTGCCCGTCTCGCGAGCGGCCTCGCAGATGGCGTCGAAGTCGAGGTCGTAACCCGGCCGCTTGCCGATCTTGCGACCGGTCGGGTGCCCGATCGCGTGCACGGCGGGGTGCTCCATGGCGGCCATGATGCGGGCGGTCTGCTCCCTCTCCGGGCGGGTCATCAGGGTGTGGACGCTGGCGACGCACCAGTCGAAGGTCAGCAGGAAGTCGCGGTCGTAGTCCAAGCCGCCGTCGATGGCGATGTTGAGCTCGGCGCCGTCGAGGATCCGCAGACTCGTCTCCTCCTGCAACCGGGCGATCACCGCGCGGCGCTTCACCATCCCCGCCCTGGTCACCCCGTTCATGGTCAGATCCTCGGCGTGGTCGGTGACCGCCCAGTAGGCGTAACGACGCGCGACAGCGGCCTCGACCATCTCGTCGAGGGTGGCCTTGCCGTCGCCGGACCAGTCGCTGTGCCCATGCAGGTCGCCGCGCAACTGCTCGAGCGTGACGACCGCTGGCAGGGCGCGAGCGGCGGCGGCCTCGACCTCGCCGGTGTCCTCCCGCATGGGTGGCGGGACCTCGGCCAGGTCAAGGGCCGCGTACACGTCCGCCTCGGTGCGGCTGGCGACCCGCTCGGACACCGCGTCGTCCGCCTCATCGTCGGGCCTGCGGAACAGGCCGTACTCGTTGAGTGTCAGGGCGCGGCGCACCGCCCGCTCGCGGATGCGGATGTTGTGAGCTTTAGAGCCGGTGAAGTACACCAACGCGGCGCCCCACGCCTCGGGTGCGACGACGCGCAGGTCGGCCTGCAGGTCGCGGACGGTCATCACCGTCGTCTTGGTGTCACCCGAGGCCAGCACCTCACGGACCAGCGGTGACCTGCGGAACGCCTCGGCGACCGGCTGCGGGTGCGCAGAGGCCACCAGGATGTCGATGTCGCCGACGGTCTCACGCATCCGGCGCAGGCTGCCGGCGTAGGCGACCTCGTGCGCCTCCGGCAGCCGCCGCAGGAGGGCGCACAGCTCCTCGGCGACGGCGATCGCGTCCGCGGCGGGGCGGCGATCGGTGTCCTTGGCGCCGATGCGTCGGATGCCATCGCGGATGTTGTCCTCGGTCTTGGCGCCGAGGCCGGGGAGCTCGCGGATGCGGCGCTCGGCGACCGCCTCGCCGAGCGCGGCGACCGAGTCGATGCCGAGCGCGGTGTGGATCTGCAGCGCCGTCTTGGGTCCGAGCCCGGGGACACGCGTCAGTTCCCGCAAGCCGGCAGGGACCTTCTCGCGCAACTCGACGAGCATGGCGATCTCGCCGTCGTCGAGATACTCGGCGATCTTCTTGGCGGTCGAGGTCCCGATCCCGGACAGCTCGGCGAGCTCGCCGCGCGGAACAGCGGCGAGGTCGACCCGCGCGGCGGTGATCGCGTCGGCGGCGCGCTCGTAGGCCCGCACTCGGAACCGGTCCGCTCCAGACAGCTGCAGCAGCTCTGCGATCTCGCGGAACCGCCCCGAAAGCTCCTCGTTCGTCCACGCCATCTGGCTTCCACCTTCCGACAATGCGCATGCGCCGGAGGTTGTGGGGGATTCTCACCATCCCCGCCAGCCAACTGTAGGCCGGTAGGATCGTCGCATGCCCAACGACGTGCCGCGCCTCGGAAGCTGGTCCAGGGCCCGCGACCTCATCGGCCTGGTCGCGCGGGTCGCCGACGGCGAGGTGACGCTGTTCCACCCGGGCGAGCGGCGGCAGCTCACGGTCCCCGCGGTGGAGGCCGAGCCCGTGCCTGCGGGCGCGGTCACCGTCACCGTGAGCGTCGAACTGCCCGTCCCCCACGGCCTGGGCGAGGCCGAGCTGCGGCGCTGGGTGTCCAGCCTGACCGACGACGCGGTGCGGGAGCGCGCGTACGCGGCCTTGGCCGACGCTGACCTTGACGTCGGCGCCACCCTCCCCGGCAGCGAGCTGACGGTCCGCTCGAGTGCCGACAGCGGCGCCGTCTGCCTGTGCGGGACCCGCACGCCCGCCCCCCCTGGCGAGGCCGTGCCGTGTCCCACCTGCGGCCGCGAGGCGGTCGGCCCGCCCGCGCGGCCAGGCGACCCACCAGGCGGCTAAGGAACGTCAGGCGCTACGGGTCGATCGGTTCCTGCGGGTCGACCCCGGTGTAGTCGGAGGCACTCGACGTGCCGGTCGGACGCTCGGCCGGTCCCTTGGTGCCGGCGTCGTGTCGATCGGACCCCTGGCCCCCGTCGTCCTCGACGTCCTCGCCGCGACGCGTCGTGCTCTCATCCGTGCCCGACGGTGGCGCGTCACCGCCCTCCTGGTCGCCTCCCGCCTGTGGGGCGTCGCCCTGCGCTCCCGAGTCGGAAGCGGAACGGCTGCCCTCGGGGCTGTCGACGTCCGGGGCCCAGCCGTGGTTGTCGGGGTCGACCTTGCCCTCGTCGTGGGCGACCTCCTCACCCGACTGATCGCCCATCGCTCCCTTTGCGCCCTTGTCATCGGCCATGGTGCCTCCTCTGTGGCGGCTGAGCCGCCCGTGTCTCGCAGCCATCGGATCGATGGATCTGGCACCAACTGCCCCTCCCGCTCCGACTTGAAACGCCCAGCTAGGCTCGGTCTCAGCTAGGTCGCGTCCCCGGCGCCGCCCGCTGCGGCTCCCCCGGCGGCGCGGGCGCGTGCGGCGACCAGCTCCTCCTCGGGCTCGCGAGTGCCAGGGACCAGGAACAGCCCCAGCACGACCAGCACGCCGCCGACGGCGCCCACGGCCAGCACCGACCGGGCGCCGAAGGCGTCCGCGAGCGGACCGGCGACGACGAAGCTCAGCGGCGCCAGCCCCAGCGCGGTCAGCCAGTCCAGGCTGGAGACCCGCCCGAGCAGCTCGCGCGGCACGAGCCGCTGGAGCGTGGTCACCCAGGCGATGTCTACGTAGGCGAAGGCACCGTTGAGGAACAGCGCCGCCAGCGCACCCATCCACGCTGCGGTCATGGTGGCGTACACCAGCAGCATCGCGACGCCGACGGCCTCCAGCGCGTACATCCACGTGACGAACCGCCGCGGGAGGTCCCGCTGGCCCACGTACACGGACGCGACGATCGAGCCCATCCCCCCCACCGCGAGGATGAACCCAAGCGATCTGGCCGCCTGGGCCGGGTCCAGGTTCAGCTCGTTCTGCACGATGAACGGCAGGAGCATGTCGATCGGCCCGCTGTAGGCCAGCACACCGATGGACTGGGCTATCAGCCACACCCAGCACCAGGTGCGGGCCTTCACGTAGCGGAAGCCCTCCGCGACCTCGCGGAACGACTGACGGAGGCTGGCCTGCTCCCGGCTCGCCCGCTCCGGCCGGAACCGCAGGGCCAGCAGCGCCGCCGCGGACACCATGAACGTGGCGGCGTTGACCGCGAAGGCCCCGCCGGGGCCGATCCCCGCGACGATGAGGCCGCCGAGGGCGGGGCCCAGCAGCCGCTGCATGGTCGGCCGCGCGGTCCCGAGGAACGCGTTGGCCTGCGTCAGGTCGGCGTCGGGCAGCAGGTCCGGCACGATCGACATGACGGCCGGGTTGAAGAAGGCGTTGGCCGTGCCGACGACGGCGCCGAGAATCCACAGGTGCCACAGCTCGATCGCGCCCGACAGCGACAGCGCCGCCACGGTCACGAACGCCGCTCCGCGCACGACGTCCGCGACGACCATGATCCGCCGCCGTTCGAACCGGTCGCTGGCCCAGCCCCCGACCAGCAGCATGGAGACCTGGGAACCCCCCCACACCAGACCGACCACCGCCATGGCCGATGGCCGGTTGGAGATCGCGAACGCCTGCAGCGGCAGCGCCACGATGAACACGCCGTCGCCGAGCAGCGACGTGAGCATGCCGACGGAGAGCAGGCGGTAGTCTCGATGCCGGAGGGGCCGCAGGATCCGGGGCAGCGCGCGCGTCACGGAACGGGACCGGATGAGACGCTTCTGAACATGTGACCCTCGTTGAAGAGATTGACGAACGGGAAGGCCAAGCCTACGCGGCCCGCGCGCGGCTTCGCGCCCCCCGAATGGGGGAATTTCCCTCCCCCTCCTCCCCCCAGAGTCGACTCAACGCCCCATGGCCATCGCGAACGCGATGGCCGCAGCCAGGATGGTCAGGCCAGCCGCTCGCGCAGCCGCCCCAGCTGTGCGCGCACCCGATCAGGGGCGGGCCCGAGGACCGCGTCGCGTCTAGCGACAGCCGTGGCCGCGTCGCGCGTGAGGTCAGCGGGGTCCAGCTCGGGGAACGCCGCGTCCAATGTCGTGTCGTCGAGCTCGGTGATATCGACCCCGCGACGCTCGGCCTCGGCGACGGCACGCCCCACCCGCTCGTGCGCCTGGCGGAACGGCACCCCCGCGCGGACGAGCGCCTCCGCGAAGTCCGTCGCCAGCGCGTGGCCGCCCGCCGCCGCGGCGGCGAGGCGCTCACGATCGAACACCAGCGAACGAACTGTCCCGGTCATCGCCGGAAGCGCCAGCGACAAGGTGTCGACCGCATCGAACACCGGCTCCTTGTCCTCCTGGAGATCGCGGTTGTAGGTCAGCGGCAGGCCCTTGAGCGTGACCAGGAGGCTGACCAGGTCGCCGATGAGGCGGCCAGCCTTTCCCCTGACCAGCTCGGCGACGTCAGGATTGCGCTTCTGCGGCATGATCGAGCTGCCCGTCGCGAACGCGTCGCCCACGCGGGCCCAGCCGAACTCCGCGGTGCTCCACAGCACGATCTCGGTGCCAAGGCGGGACAGGTGCACACCGAGCAGGGCGCACGCAGCCAGGAACTCCACCGCGAAGTCCCGATCGGCGACCGCGTCCATCGAGTTCTCGGCGACCCGGTCGAATCCGAGCGCGCTCGCGTACGCCGCGGGATCCAGGCCCAGCGTGGCGCCGGCCAGCGCCCCGGCCCCCAACGTCGAGGCGCTCGCCCTGCCCGCGGCGTCGGCCAGGCGGCCCGCGTCGCGGTCCACAGCCCACGCGTGCGCGAGCAGATGGTGGCCGAGCACGACGGGCTGCGCGCGCTGCAGGTGCGTGTAGCCGGGGGCCACGAAGTCCAGGGTCGCCTCGGCCCGGTCGGCGAGCGCAGCCTGGAGACCGCGGACGTGGGCCACCAGGCCCGCGGCCGCCTCCCGCACGTACAGACGCAGGTCCGAGGCGATCTGGTCGTTGCGGCTGCGGCCCGCACGCAGCTTGCCGCCCACGTCGCCGGCCAGCTCGACCAGCCGCCGCTCCACGGCGCCGTGCAGGTCCTCGTCGCCGTCACGGAA
>JACDBB010000135.1 GCA_013695145.1 Euzebyales bacterium | reverse complement strand
CCTCCTGGCATGAGTGCGACGCGGAAACCCCCGGAGCACGAGGTTCCGCCGGGCGGTCAGGCTGGGCGTCGTCGCACCGCTCAGCGGACGGTCACCGGGACGCGGTGGATGCCGTTGGCGGCGTAGCCGCCGAGGTTCCACGCGCTGTCCACGGGCTGCGTGTCACCGGAGGCGTCGGTCGCGCGGCAGCACACCTCATGCTCGCCGGGGGTCGCCTCCCAGGTGGCGGTGAAGCGGTGCCAAGCGTGCGGGCCGGCGGCGGGCGCGACCTCAGCGGGGAACCACGTGGCCCCGCCGTCGGTGCTGACCTCGACTGCGGTGATCGGCGCGCTGCCCGACCACGCTCTGCCCCGCAACACGACCGTGCCAGCGCCCACGTGGCGCTGCCGCGTGAAGAAGTCCGGCACCCCCGGCGGCTGCAGCAGCGCGCGGACGGCGATGCGGTCGACGGGGGTGCCCGGGTCGTCCTCGTCCTGGCGCAGCCGGTAGGCCCTGGCCTGCTGATAGCCGGTGAAGGGCGCGTCGATGGCCGTGATGCGGTCGAGCCACTTCACGCTGGCCATGCCGTACCAGCCGGGAACCAGGAGGCGGACGGGGTAGCCGTGCTGCGGCGGCAGCGGCCCGCCATTGAGCGCGTAGGCGAGGACGACCCCCTCACGCTCGCACTCGGCCAGGGTGAGGCTGCGCTGGTAGGCCTGCTCCTCACCGGCCTCCACCCCGCGGTCCAGGCCGGTGAACAGGACCTCGACGGCGTCGTCGGTAAGGCCTGCCTCGCGCACCAGCGGCGCGAGGGGCGTCCCCGTCCACGACCCGGTGCCCACCGCCTCCAGGATCCAGGGCTGGCTGCGAGCTCGCGGGGACAGCAGCGTGCGGCCGTTGCCCGCACACTCCAGCGTCACCTCCTGCGTCACGGACGGCCGCGCGCGCAGGTCGTCGAGCGACAGGCTGAGCACGCGCTCCACGCAGCCGTCCAGTCGCAGGCGCCAGGCCGCTGGGTCGACCACAGGGATGTCGTAGTGGATGAGCAGGTAGTGCAGCCCGACCGGCGTGACGTCGAGGGCGAGCGCCTCCAGGGGGAAGCCGTGGTTGCGCGTGGCGAGCTGCAGCTCCTCGGCGCTGATCGCGAGCTCCTCGCGCTCGGCGGTGACGGCGTCGTCCATGGCGGGGCCGATCGGTCGGCGAGTCGGTGACCCGCACCGTAGGCCCGTTCAGGCCCGGGCGCGGGGATCTCCGCGGACGATGCCACGGGCGAGCAGCGCGCCGTGGGTCGGCGTCGATCGCGGCGTCGCGCCATCTCGCGATCCACCGGGTGGAGGCGCGTAGCCTGGCGCTGTGACCCTGGACGACGTGTTGACGCTTCTCGCTGCGCTGGAGCGCGCGGGCGTGAGGTATGCCGTCTTCGGGGGGGTTGGCCATGGCGGCGCAGGGAGTGGACCGGGGCACCCGGGCCCTGGATCTGTTCGTCGCCCCCGACCCCGACAACATCGAACGTCTCAGGTCGGCGCTGCGGGCGGTGTTCGACGACCCAGACATCGCGTTGATCACCTCCGAGGACCTCGCGGGGGACTATCCGGCGGTCCAGTACGGCCCACCGGACGTTGACTACACCATCGACATCCTCAGCCGGTTGGGTGAGGCGTTCCGCCTCGAGGATCTGGAGGTCGAGCGGGTCCGCGCGGGCGCTGTGGTCATCACGGTCGTCACCCCAGCCACGCTGTACCGGATGAAGCGGGACACGACGCGGTTGCGGGATCGCGACGATGCTCTGCGTCTGGCGCGCGCGTTCGGGCTCGCCGGCGCCGGCGACGACAGGGGGAGGCGAGAGGATGGCGGTCACTCGCCACCGGTCGGTGGAGGAGATGCCGGAACCGACGCCGGCCGCCTCGGCGCTGCGGGGGCTGGCCGCAGCCTGTGCGGCTTCGGCCATCTCCCGTGCGTTCGGTCACACCTCACGCGCTCCGCGGGGCGTTCGGAGGTTCCGCTCGATCGAGGAGGCCGACGCGCACCGGCAAGAGTGGGAAGCGGCTGCCGGGTCCCCGTGTGGGAACTCGGACCGCGCGTAGTCGACGTCGCGCTTCCGTGCGCCCCCTCGCCGCCACGATCAGCGCGATCAGCTGGAGCGGAAGGCTTCGGGACGCGCGTGCTTGCGCACGATCTCGGCGTCAGCCCGCCGACACCGGGAGTCCGTCAGTTCGATCGAGCGCCTCGATGAAGTCCCGTGGAGCAGGACGAGTGGTGGCCCTCCCTCGCGGTTCGAACGCGATGCGCAGGCCCGCCACCTCGATCTGGTCCATCTGGCCGCCCACGTTTCGAGCTGCCCAATGGCCGGCGGCGCCGAGGTTGAGGGGCTTGGCCCGCGGCGCGGTGCGCCGATCAACCGCCGCCGAGCAGCAGCCGACCCTGGTCGTAGACCACGAACAGCGAGAAGCCGCCGTAGAAGATGACCGCCCATACGAGCGCCGCCAGGCGACCGCCGCGCAGGCCGATGCTCGCGGGCAGGACGCCGCGGTTGAGCTGGATCAGAAGCGCTGAGTAGACGAACATCACCAGGCCGTTGAGCGACGAGGCGATCACCAATAGGAGCAGCGGCTGGTCAACGCCCGAGAGCAGGATGACCGACCCCAGCAGGATCTCGGCCCACACGACCGCGAAGTACACGCGGCTCTCGGTCCACCAGGCGTTGTCGCGCAGCGGGCCGACCTTCAGCACGTCAGCTGTCACGCGGCCCACCATGTCGAGCACGCCCAGGTTGGTGGACAGCAGGACCACCGTGCCGGTCAGCCAGAAGCCGGTGCCCATCCAGTCTCCCATGCGAGCGGACAAGCCGTCGCCCACGTTGCGGATGAACTCGAAGCTCTGGCCGGCCTCGGACTGCCCGATCGTGGCGAACGTCAGGATCATCAACAGCACGATCGTCACGGCGCCGATGAACGTGAACGTCGCCAGCTGTTCGATGTTGGCCACGCGCCACCAGCCCTTCCAGCGCCGCAGATTCTCCTCGTCCTGACGGAAGAAGTAGCCGATGGCCGGCTTGGCCTCCTCATGGCCCGTGAACGGCGACACGATGCGCGGGATGTGCAGACCCATGCCCATGCCCTTGTCGCGGACCAGGTTGGACTGCATGAGGTTCAGGCTTCCGCCGGCCCCGGCGAACGCCAAGGCACCCAGCAAGGTCGCGGCGGGCACGAGCGCGATGTTGGCGGGGATCTCCTGCACCTGCACCATGCCCTCCCCGAACGCTCCCCACGCCTCGCCCGTGATGGCGGTGACCGTGGCGAACAGGATGAACAGCACAATCAGCCCCACGAGGAAGAACTGCAGCTTCTCGACGGTGTTGTAGACCACCGGCGACACCGTCAGGACGATGCCGATCGCGACGAGCAGCCCGATCGTGATGGGCACCACCGCCCCATCGGGCAGGCCGAAGGCGAACGTGAGAGTCGTCGAGCCGCCGGTCGCCCAGCCGGGCCAGGCCCACGGGACGACGGTCATGCCGATGAACAGGATCCCCCATGGCTTCCAGAGACGAGTAAAGCCGGTGACGGCCGTCTCGCCCGTGGCCAATGTGTAGCGCTCGATCTCCATGTTGAGGAAGTACTGGGTCAGCACGCCGAGGATCGCGAGCCACACGAGGGTCAACCCCGTCTGGGTGGCGATGAACGGCCAGATCACGTACTCGCCGGAGCCGATCGACGCCGCCAGCAGGATCACCCCAGGGCCGAGCACCTTGCCGAGCCGCTGCGGCTCCGGCAGATCCCTGTACGTCAGACCGGGCAGGTGCTTCGACGGAATCTCGGTCACCAGCTGTTGGTCGGCGCCGCCCGGGCGCTCGATCGCGTCGGCCATGAGCCCGCTCCTACTCGCGCGCACGGGATCCCCGTGCAGCGGATCGTCAGTACCGGAGGGCACGCAACCCTAGGCCGTGAGGCAGCCCGTGGCAAGGGTCTCGCGGGACGGCCGGACCGCCGACGGGCGGAAACCCGCGAGTACGAGGGTCACCGGCGATCACCTGGAGGCGGCACGCTCGGCGCGCCAAGTGGCTGCGCTGTGGACCTAGGGCGCATGCACCGCTCAGGTGATGCGTCGAGCAGGCGGGCACACTCCTGCTCGCAGCGACGGCACGCCTCGGCGCACACGCGGCAGTGCTCATGGCTGTGGCGCTCGCACTCGTCGGCGCACGCGGCGCACGCGGTGCGGCATGCCTCCAGCACCGCGCGGGTCACGTTCGCGTCGTACTCGGTCTGGCGCGACAGAACCCGGCCCGTCGCCGC
>JACDBB010000103.1 GCA_013695145.1 Euzebyales bacterium | reverse complement strand
GTAGGAGTCGTTCGAGATCGCGATCGCGGTCTCGATCCGGCCGGGACCGGACAGGCGGATGAGCTCCGCCGGGCCGGGCTCCACCGGCGGCTCCACCGGCGGCTCGACCGGCGGCTCCACCGGCGGCTCCACGGGCGGCTCGACCGGCGGCTCCACGGGCGGCTCGACCGGCTGCTCCGGAACCAGGGTGATCTCGGCGAACTGCGTCACGTCGGCCTCGGCGTTCAGCACGTCGGCCGTGATCTGCAGCTCCTGGGTGCCGCCCTCGGTCAGCGCGAAGCTGGTCGGCGACACGGTGACATCGACGCTCTCGGGAGCGTCGATCTCGACCGTCCAGGTCGTGTCGACGGTGCCCGTGACCGTCCGGGTCCACGAGCACTCCACGAGGCACTCGGTGTTGGCCATGCTCGCGACGTTGATCTCGCGTGGCTCACCGCCCTCGTCGGGGTTGGCGGCGAGATAGCCCGCGTAGGTCTCGTCGAGGACGAGCCCCGCGTTGACCGCGTCAGCCAGGTTCACGCGGCCCGAGCCGTGCGAGTAGGGGTCGCCCGGCGTCTCGTTGTCCTCCTTGCGGGTGTCGGTGACGCCCGTGGTCATGAGCGCCGACTGGATCTCGGCGGGCGACCAGTCCGGGTGCACCGCTGTCATCAGGGCGCCGGAACCCGCGACGTGCGGGCTGGCCATCGACGTGCCGGAAACGAAGCCCCAGGTCACGGGCTCCGGATCGACCGGCGTGGTGACCGCCCCCAGGGCGGCGATGATGTCCACCCCGGGTGCGGTCAAGCTCGGAACGATGACGTCGACCGCGCGGTTGGGACCCCGCGAGCTGAACGACGCCTGCATGTCGGTGAACGGGCTGTCGGTGTTCACGGAGAACCCGGAGATGCCGGCCGTGTGACCGGTGTCCTCCGCGAGCCACTCCTTCAGGGCGGTGCCCTCGGTGAACGTCACGTGCACCCCCGGGACCGCGAACGCGTCGGCGTTCAGCGACGCCTGGGAGAGTTCATCGTTGACATGCACGAACCCGGCGCCGCCAGCGTCGGCGACCGCCTGGCTCTTGGCGACGCGGCCGAACTGGCCGCGGTCGCAGACCACGATCTCGCCGTCGAACGGCGGAGCGGTGATCCATGGGAGGTAGTCGGGATCGCACAGGGCGTTGCCGAAGTCGCCGGCGTAGACGATCGGCGTGCCGGAGGCCAGACCGCCGGTGAAGCCCTTGCCCTCGGTGTCGGGGAACGTCACCCCGTCATCGCGGGTCAGGTCGGTCACGGTGTTGGCGTAGGAGCGGTTGTGCTCGCTGGCGCCGACCGAGGTGATCCACGGGGCGTCCGCGGGGGAGCCGACCGTCGCCTCACCCGGCCCGGCGTTGCCGGCCGACGTGGCCACGAAGATCCCTGCGCGGCGGGCGTTCAGGTAACCCAGCGTGTCCGGGTCGTTCCACAGGTCCGACGCGGACGACGAGCCGATCGAGTAGTTGATGACGTCCACGCCGTCAGCGATGGCCTGGTCGATGGCCGCGAGGATGGCGAGCAGAGGGCAACCGGTGACGCAGACGGCGTAGGAGACGACGTTGGCGTGCGGGGCCACGCCCTTGATCACCGGGGTGTCCGACGTGCTGCCGTCCGGCGACTCCACGAGCGCCTCGACCTGGTTGCCGGCCGTCGTGGACGCGGTGTGCGTACCGTGCCCGTTGTTGTCGCGGGCGCCGCTGGGACGGCCGGTGAAGTCGTACGCGCCGACGAGCTTGTCGTTGCACGCGAACGTCGGGTCGTGGGGGTTCAGCGGGTCCAGCGACGTCGGGTCGCAGACCCCGAGGTAGCCGCCCTCCCACTGGTGCTCGTAGCCGTCGATCGGGCCGACCTCGGCGAACGACGGGTTCGCGGGGATGATGCCGGTGTCGATGATGCCGGCCAGGATGCCCTCGCCCTTGGTGCCCGTGTCGTCACCGTCTTCGCCCCAGATCGCGGGGGCGCCGATGAACTCGGGGCCGGCGTCGGTGTGCAGCTCGCGGTCGACGCTGCGGCGGACGTCGGTCACGCCGTCGAGCAGCGCGATGCGGGCGGCCTCCTCGGGGGTGGCCCCGATCGCGAAGCCGTTGTAGGCGAGGTCGTAGCGGAACTTCACGTCAGGCTGCCGGCCCAGCTCAGAGGCGATGGCCTCGAGCGCTCGGTCCTGCTCGGTTCGCAGATGGTCGCGGTACGCCTGCACGGTCGGCGCCGAGGCGTCGAACTTGGCGCCGCCGGTGACGGCGGTCGGCGCGAGCCCGTCGATGCCGCCCTCGTAGCTCGGCGCGGCGGGGCTGGCGAGGCGGACGAAGTAGTCGCCGGCCTCGTCGGCCTCCTGGACGAGGTCGCGGGCGCGCTCGATCTTGAGCTCCCGCTCGGACGGCGCGTCGCCGGGGGCCGCCGTGACGACGATCTCGGGGACGGCGCCGGGGTCGGTGCGGGTGAGATTCACGCCGGTCGTGCCGATGTTGTCCGGGTTCGCCGCGTCGGTGCCGAGGGTCACGGCGCCGTAGAAGCGGTCGCCCACATCGCTGGGGGTCACGTCGTAGTCCAGCTGCACGTCGAAGGACGCGCCAGGCGGCGACGTGGAGGGAGCGGTGACCGTCAGGTTGCCCTGGTCGCCCTCGGTGATCCCGAACGAGGTGGTGGTGTCGTCACCCAAGGCGTTGGTCGCCAGCCAGTTCTGGACGCGGATCCAGTAGTCGCCCGCGGGCAGGTCACGCACGTCGCAGACCTCGTCGCTCCCGCCGGCCGCGCTGACGCACAGCAGCGTGGCCGCGCTTGGGGTCGGCCCCTCGCCGACGAACAGGTCGATGTCCTGCGACGTGGTGTCCAGGATCTCGGCCACGAGCCGGGCGCCGTCGACCGTGGTGCTGACGAAGTAGTCCTGCGTGCCCTCGTCGGTGTCGAACGGGTCGCCGTTGGTGGGATCCTGGGGGATCGGCGCGGTGTCGATCGTGGCCGGGGCCAGGCCCTCGACGTCGACCTGCAGGTCGGTGACCTCGACGGCGCGGACCTCGTAGGTCTCGGTGCCGGTCTCTTCGGGCGCGTCGATCTCGACGAGGTCGGGCACGACGCCGGTCGCGGGCACGACGGCCAGCGGCAGCGCGGCCTCCGGGATCACGTCGTCAGGGGCGGGCGGGGGGTCTTCCTGGGCGCCGGCTGCGCCCGGTAGGGCGGTCATGGCCAGGGCGAGCGCGGCGATGAGGAGGAGCATTCTGCGAGGCAAGGTCCGGTCCTTTTTCGGGGTCGTGGATCGCACGACCGACTGCCAGGCGCAGGACTAGCCCGTTTCGACCGGCGAGATCGACCTGCTGGGGGTCCGATGACCCTAGCCGGGGGACGCCGCGTTGGCCAGACGCGATACGGGATCGGTCGAAGAAATCTGCACAACCGGGGGATCCGCCATCCCCCGGTCGGGGGACATGCTTCATGCGGGGACCCCTGCGCGACTGGTTGGCGGCGACGCCGCCGGCGCGGCCGCGGCGCCGGAGCACTTACGCTGTCGCCGCCATGCGACTGACTCCCCGACCTCTGACCGCCGCCGAGGTCCTCGCCGTCGCCCGCGACCGCGAGCGCGTCGACGTCGACGCCGGCGTGCCCGCCGCGATGGCCCCGGCCCGGGCGGTGGTGGAGGAGGCGGTGGGCTCCGAGCGCGTCGTGTACGGGGTGACCACAGGGTTCGGGGCGCTGGCCGACACGGTGGTCGGGCCAGAGCAGGCGGCCGCGCTCCAGCACGCGCTGGTGCGCAGCCACGCCGCCGGGTACGGCGGAGGTGTCGACGACGAGGTCGTGCGCGGCATGACGGTCCTGCGGGCCCGCACCCTCGCCTCGGGGTTCAGCGGCGCCAGACCGGAGGTGGTCGACGCCATGGTCGGGCTGCTCAACTCGGGGGTGCAGGTGATCGTCCCCGAGCACGGCTCACTCGGGGCCAGCGGCGATCTCGCGCCGATGGCGCACGTCGCGCTGGTCCTGACCGGCGAGGGCTGGGTGCGGGGTCCCGACGGCGCGGCGCGGGCCGCGGGGGAGGCGCTGGCCGAGGCGGGGATCGCGCCGCTGGACCTCGACGTCAAGGACGGGTTGGCGCTGCTCAACGCGACCGAGGGGATGCTCGCGCTGCTGGTCCTGGCGATCGCCGACCTGCACCGCCTGGCCGACACCGCCGACGTCGTGTGCGCGCTGTCGGTCGAGGCGCTGCTGGGCACCGACCGGCCGTTCGCCGCGCGCCTGCAGGCGCTGCGTCCCCACCCGGGCCAGGCGCGCTCGGCGGCGAACCTGGCGCGTCTGCTCGCGGGCAGCGGCATCCTGGCCAGCCACCGCCACAGCCGCCACGCCGTGCAAGACGCCTACTCGCTCCGGTGCGCGCCGCAGGTGCACGGCGCGGCGCGCGACACCCTGGAGTGGGCCGCCACGGTGCGCGACCGGGAGCTGGCATCGTCGGTGGACAACCCGGTGGTGCTCGCCGACGGCGAGGAGTCCGGAGCGCGGGGAGGCGGCGCCGCCGCTGCAGGTGGCCCCGGCCTCGTCGAGTCGACTGGCAACTTCCACGGCCAGCCGCTGGGGTTCGCGCTGGACCTCCTGGCGATGGGCGCGTGCGAGCTCGGCGCGATCAGCGAGCGGCGCACCGACCGGCTGCTGGATCCCGCCCGCTCGCACGGGCTGCCGCCGTTCCTGGCGCCGGAGGCGGGCATCAACTCCGGGTTCATGGTCGCCCAGTACACAGCGGCGTCGATGGTGGCCGAGAACCGCCGCCTGGCGGTGCCCGCCTCGACCGACAGCCTGCCGACCTCGGGCATGCAGGAGGACCACGTCTCCCTGGGCTGGTCAGCCGGGATCAAGCTGCGACGGGCGGTGCGCAACCTCACCGGCATCCTGGCGGTCGAGGCGCTGGTCGCGGCGGCCGGCGTCGAGGCGCGCGCCCCGGTCCAGCCGGCCGAGCCCACCGCCGCGGTCGTCGCGCGCATCCGCGACGCCGTCCCGCCCATGCCCCGTGACCGCTTCCTGGCCCCCGACATCGCCGCGGTGGCCCAGCTCGTCAGGTCGGGGGCGCTGGTGGAGGCGGCTGGCTTGTAGATCGCGGGTGCCACCCGCGGCCGGACGTGAGGCTGCGCACCGTCAGCTCGGGAGCAGCTCGAGGGCCGGGACGTGGCGGGGCACGACGACGGAGAAATCACGGTGGTCCAGGGTCGCGACGACCTTGGGCTCACCGAGGCGCTCGCACAGCGCGATCACCGAGGCGTCCACGAAGCCGAGCCCGAGGTCGGCGTACTGCTCCTCGGGCTCGCAGACCCGGACCAGGTCGGTCTCGTTGCCGGCCTCCAACCGGTACGCGCCGGCGCCGACATCCTCGACGAACGCCCGCCACACCTCTGGTGTGAGGCGCTTGCGCACCCAGTAGTCGACCTCGACGAGCGTCGCCGCGGGTACGACCAGCGTCGCGGCGGTCACATGGACCATCCGCAGACAAGCGGCGTGCTGTCGGTCGCTGGCGACCATCAGAGCCAGGATCGGCCCGGTGTCCAGCACCAGCGCCATCAGCCGGGTCCGGCCGCACCCGCGGGGGACTCCTCGTCGTCGACGGAGTCCTGGGCGAGCGCACCATCGCCCCTCCCCAGCCCGAATCGAGGTCGTCTGGGTCGGCGGACAGCGTCGTACGTCGAGCGGGCATGCCGCGTCACACCGAGCACCGGCGCCTGTGCGTTGTGCGGGCTTCCGAGCGCACCGCGGCTTCGCTGAGCTGACCCCGGGTGGCCGCAACGCTCGTGAGCCTCCAGCCCTCGCCCGCACGCATGCGCCGAGCGGGCGGTCACGCCGAGCGGGCCTGCTCGGCGTGCTCGCCCTCCGCGAACTCCTCGATCGCCTTGGCGGTGAACGCCGGGAGGTCGTCCGGCTTGCGGCTGGTCACCAGGCCCCGGTCGACGTGGACCTCCTCGTCGACCCAGGTGGCGCCGGCGTTGCGCAGGTCGGTCTGCAGGCTCGGCCACGAGGTGAGGGTGCGGCCGCGGACGACGTCGGCCTCGATCAGCGTCCACGGGGCGTGACAGATCGCGGCGACCGGCTTGGCCCGCTCGAAGAAGGACCTCACGAAGCCGACCGCCTCGGAGGACAGGCGCAGCGCGTCGGGGTTGGCGACGCCGCCCGGCAGCACCAGGCCGTCGTAGTCGTCGGCGCTCGCGCTGCCCACGGTGCGGTCCACCGTGAAGGTGTCGCCCTTGTCGAGGTGGTGGAACGCCTGGACCTCGCCCTGGTCGGTCGAGATCAGGTGCACGGTCGCGCCGGCGCCCTTGATCGCCTCCCACGGCTCGGTCAGCTCGACCTGCTCGACGCCCTCGGTCGCCACCAGGAACGCGATGCTCTTGCCGGAAAGGTCGTACCGCTCGTTGGCCATGACAGATCCCGTCGTCGGGTTCAGTGTGTGGGGACGCCTCGGCGTACCCGTCGACCAGGGCAGGCGAAACTGGCGTCACCGAGCGCGTCCGGCGCGCGTTGTGCGACGCTGCCGGGGTGACGTCACCGCGAGCGAGAGGACCGGCGATGGAGTGCCGCACCTGGCAGGCCGAGGCGGCGCTGCGCTGCCTGCGCAACAACCTGCACCCTGACGTGGCCGAGGCGCCCGACGAGCTGGTCGTGTACGGCGGCAGCGGCAAGGCGGCGCGGGACCACGCGAGCCTCGCCGCGATCGAGCGCAGCCTGGCGGGCCTGGCGCCGGACGAGACGCTGATGGTCCAGTCCGGCAAGCCGGTCGGGGTGCTGCGCACGTTCGAGCACGCCCCCCGCGTGCTGATCGCCAACTCGCTGCTGGTGCCCGACTGGGCGACGTGGGAGGAGTTCCGGGCGCTCGAGGCCCAGGGGCTGACCATGTACGGGCAGATGACCGCCGGCTCGTGGATCTACATCGGCACGCAGGGGATCCTGCAGGGCACCTACCAGACGTTCGCCGCCCTGGCCGAGCTGCGGTTCGGCGGCACGCTGCGGGGCAAGGTCGTGCTCACGGCCGGGCTGGGCGGGATGGGCGGCGCGCAGCCGCTGGCGGTGACCATGGCGGGCGGGGTGGCGCTGTGCGTCGAGATCGACCCCGCCCGCGCTCAGCGCCGGGTGCGGACCCGCTACCTCGACGAGGTCGCCGGCTCGCTGGACGAGGCGCTGGCGACCGCGCGCGACCACGCGGCTCGGGGTGAGGCCCGCTCGATCGGGGTCGTGGGCAACGCCGCCGAGCTGGTGCCCGCCCTGCTGGAGCGCGGCGAGGCCATCGATGTCGTCACCGACCAGACCTCGGCCCACGATCCGTTGAACGGCTACGTGCCCGACGGGGTCACCCTCAAGGAGGCGGTCGCGCTGCGGCGCGACAAGCCCGACGAGTACATCGAGCGGGCGCGCGACGCGATGGCCCGCCACTGCGCGGCGATGGTCGGGTTCGCCAAGGCCGGCGCTGAGGTGTTCGACTACGGCAACAACCTGCGCGGTGAGGCCAAGCTGGGGGGGTTCGCGGACGCGTTCGCCTACCCGGGGTTCGTGCCCGCCTACATCCGGCCGCTGTTCTGCGAGGGCAAGGGACCGTTCCGCTGGGTGGCGCTGTCGGGCGACCCCGCGGACATCGCCGCCACCGACGAGGCGCTGCTGGCCGAGTTCGGCGACGACGAGGTGCTGCAGCGCTGGCTGCCGATGGCCGCCGAGCGGGTGGCGTTCCAGGGGCTGCCCGCGCGCATCTGCTGGCTGGGCTACGGCGAGCGCGCCAGGGCCGGCGCGATCTTCAACGAGCTGGTCGCGTCGGGGAGGGTGCGCGAGCCGATCGTGATCGGCCGCGACCACCTCGACGCGGGATCGGTCGCCTCGCCGTACCGGGAGACCGAGGCGATGGCCGACGGCAGTGACGCCATCGCGGACTGGCCGATCCTCAACGCCATGGTGAACGTGGCGTCGGGCGCGGCGTGGGTGGCGGTGCACCATGGCGGCGGGGTGGGGATGGGCAAGTCGATCCACGCCGGCGCGCAGGTCGTGGCCGACGGGACCGACGACGCGGCGCGGCGGCTGGACCGCGTGCTCACCAACGACCCCGGCATGGGCGTGCTGCGCCACGCCGACGCGGGGTATGACCGCGCCCGCGACGTCGCCACCGAGCGCGGCGTCCGGATCCCGATGCAGGAGGGGGACGCACCATGACCATGCACCGACATGACACCGCCGAACGGCGCGCGAACGCGCGTCGTTGAACGTTTGATCCGGGGTACCGGATCAAACGTTCAACAAACGGGGGCCGACGCATGAGTGACGTCGTCGTCGATCGCATCGGGTCGCTGGTCACCGGCGACCCGGAGCTGGGGGAGGGGCCGCTCGGGCTCATCCGCGACGCGGCGCTGGTCGCGGAGGGCGGCCGCGTCGCGTGGGTGGGCGCGCGCGCCGGCCTGCCGGAGGGGACCGCAGGCCAGCGCCTCGACGCCGAGGGCGGGTGCGTCATGCCGGGCTTCGTCGACAGCCACACGCACATCGTGTTCGCCGGCGACCGCGCGGAGGAGTTCGCGGCGAGGATGGCCGGCCAGGCCTATGCGGCCGGGGGCATCCGCACCACGGTCGCCGCGACCCGCGCCGCCAGCGACGCGCGGCTGGGCGCCAACGCCCGCCGCCTGGCCGCCGAGGCGCTGCGCGCAGGCACCACCACCCTGGAGGTCAAGTCCGGGTACGGGCTCACGGTCGACGACGAGCGGCGCAGCCTCGCCGCGGCCCGGACCCTCGCGGACGACCCGAGCCTGCCGCGGATCACCACCACCTTCCTCGGCGCGCACGTCGTGCCGCCGGAGCACGCCGACGACCCCGCCGCCTACGTCGACCTTGTCACCGGCCCGATGCTGGAGGCCTGCTCCCCGCTGGCCGACTGGTGCGACGCCTTCTGCGAGGAGGGCGCGTTCGACGCCGACCAGACCCGCGCCGTGCTGGCCGCGGGCGCCCGCGCCGGCCTGCCCGCCCGCGTCCACGCCAACCAGCTCGGCCCCGGCCCCGGCG
>JACDBB010000074.1 GCA_013695145.1 Euzebyales bacterium | reverse complement strand
CAGAACCCCTCCCAGCAGCAGATCGAGATCTCGGTCGACGACAGCTACAAGCACGGCACGTACGCCAACTTCCTCGTCGTCAGCCACTCCCCGCACGAGTTCACCCTGGACTTCTGCCAGATCCTGCCTGGCGGGAAGGGCGGCAAGGTCAAGGCCGAGGTGGTCAGCCGCGTCAAGGTCGCACCAACGATGGTGGGCAAGGTCATCCGCGCCCTGAACACCAACATGACCGGTTACGAGGACAAGTTCGGGATGGTCAAGGAGGTCGGCTGAAGTCCCACCCGTCGCACCCGATGCGATGACGGTCAGTCGCGAGGAGGCGCGAGGAGTTTCGAGCGCCGACGGCTTGACCTGGGAGGCGCGCCAGCGCCGACCCCCGGAAACTGGGCATCCCGGCCCACACAACCCGGCGACCTCGCGGCGATCGCGGCGACCACGACCGGCTTTTTCTTGTGGCTGTGCTCAGGCCCTCACAGGACGGGTCTGATTCTGTAGTACGATACTGTCGTGGAGGTCTTCAAGTCGGCGCTGCGGCACGACGTCGCGGTCGAGGAGATCCAACATGCTGTACGCAACGCGCTCGCTGTCGAAGACCTCGATGACGACCCGATCCGCTACCTGGTCCTCGGTCCCGATCAAGCAGGCAACCTGCTCGAAGTGGTCGTGCTGGACCGACCCGACGGCCCCGTCGTCATCCACGCGATGCGCATGAGACCCCAGTACCAACGGCTGCTGCCAGGAAGGAGACGACGCCGATGACTCACGGAACGAAGGCGGACGGCACGCCGATCACCGACGAGGCGGTCGAGCAGATGGCCGAGGAAGCCGAGCAAGGCTATGACGTCGACCAGATTCTTCGCCGCAA
The DNA here is from genome assembly GCA_013695145.1 of Euzebyales bacterium. Classification (GTDB taxonomy): domain Bacteria; phylum Actinomycetota; class Nitriliruptoria; order Euzebyales; family Egibacteraceae; genus JACDBB01. Next base: position 14,760 of record JACDBB010000074.1, on the reverse strand, counting down.
CCGAGGACGCCCGCCGATGGGGTCTGCGGCGGCCACGGTCGAGTCCGTGCGACTGGACCCGGAGTTGAAACGGAACCTGCTGCTGCACGCCGCCGAGCACCACATCAGCGTCTCCGAGACGATCCGTCGCGCCATTAGCGACTACCTGCAAGCAGGCTGACCGGTACACGAAACATCAGCGTCTGTTTTCATGCAGCCGCCCGTCGCCGGGTGGCGGTCCCCGTCTGGCCCATCGGTGGTGTGGTGCGGGGTTGACGGGTCATCGCCACCCGCCGTGACCGCTTTCGCGGGTCGGGTCTCATGGTAAGGCTCGCCGTCGGGAGGTGTCGTCTTCCCGGCCACTCCGGGGCCACGCGCCCCAGGGCGAGCCTGGCGAGGTGATCGCGGCGTTCAGATCACGGTCGATCCGAGCCGGCACCGAGGTCGGCGTCAGCCTCCGAGTCGTGTGCGAGCGCGTCGGCGGCCACATCTTTCGCCTCCGAGACCGAACGAAGGCCAGCGCAGCGGTACCGACGTGCAACGGCGCGCACACGCCTGGCTCATCGAGCAGACCCTGCTGATGACATTCATGGGAGTTTGACTTCGTCGAAGTTGCCCTCGGCGCCGCTGCGCTCGCTGGTCCGGAGTGGCGAGCGGGACCAATGAGTTCTGCGCACGGGCACGGTCTAATTCGGGACAGCAACAGCAACGCACCCGAACACGCGAAGGGATGCCCGATGCCGAAGACCGTTCCCTGCCTGTGGTTCGACGGACAGGCCGAACCAGCAGCCGCGCACTACACCGCGATCTTCCCCGCCTCCGAGATCCTCGGCGTGACCCACTACGGGCCCGGGAAGCACGGCGTGGAGGGCGCCGTCATGACCGTCAGCTTCAGCCTCGACGGTCAGGAGTTCGTCGGGCTCAACGGCGGACCGCAGTTCTCCTTCACAGAGGCCATCTCCTTCCAGATCCTCTGCGCAGACCAGGACGAGGTGGACCACTACTGGAACGCGCTCTCCGACGGCGGCGAGGAGAGTCAATGCGGATGGCTCAAGGACCGCTTCGGCGTGTCCTGGCAGGTCGTGCGGACCGTGCTCTCCGAGCTGACCCAGGACCCGGACCCGGCTCGGGCGCAGCGCGCGACCCAAGCCATGCTCGGCATGGCCAAGATCGAGATCGCTGAGCTCCAGCGCGCCGCTGATCAGGCGTCGGCCTGAGGCAGGGCGCCGAGCCCCCGGACGCGAGCACGGCGGGCTGACCGGACACCTTCCGTCCGCAACCGGGCGTAGCGTGACGGTAGAACCGCCCGCGACCGAGGGGATCCCTGTGACGACGTCCAAGATCGGCAACCTCACCTTCGACTGCGCTGACCCGGACCGGATGGCGACGTTCTGGGCCGCCGCCTTCGGCTACACCAAGCTCGCGTACCCTGACGAGATGCGCCGCGAGCTGCTCGCGTCGGGACTGACCGAGGACCAGTTGGGCGACCGGGCCGTCGCCGAGGACCCCGACGGCGCCGGACCGCGACTGTTCTTCCAGCGCGTCCCGGAGTCCAAGTCGGCCAAGAACCGCCTCCACCTGGACCTCAGCGCGGCCCCGGGTCGTCGTCCGACCGCCGAGGAGCTGGACACCGAGGTGGAGCGCCTGGTCGCCCTGGGCGCCGCCCGTGTCCACGACCACGTCGGGGCCTGGGGGCCCTGGCCCGAGCACCACGTCGTGATGGCCGACCCCGAGGGCAACGAGTTCTGCGTCCAGTGACAGCCGACGAGGTCGCGACGTCCGCGGTTTCGTCGGCAGGGGCGGCTGTCAGTCAGGCACGGCGATGAGTCCCGTGCCCGGGTCGCGACCGGTGACGCAGTACGGGAGCCCGGACGGATCCGCCATCACGGTCCAGTGCTCGAACACGGCCGCGACGGCTCCCCCCAACCGCACATGATGGGCGACGACGCCGTCGACATCGTCGCTCGCGACGTCGAGATGAGCCCGCGCTGGCCCGTCGCCGTCACAGCGCTGCAGCAGCAGCCGCAGCGGGCACCCGTCCGGGCGGACCAGGTACCGGAACTCGGGCCGCAGCGACGACTGACGCTGCTCCCAGCCCGTCACGCCAGACCAGAACGCGCACTCCTCATCGAATCGGGCTGCGGGGATGTCGACGCAGAGCTGGTCGACGAGATGGAAACGCCCCGTGTCCTCGACCGCCCGTGGCGCCGGGCGGACCGCCTCGCCGTGGTGACCGACGACGCAGCACGGCAGACCGGCCGGCGACCTCAGCACCACGACGTCGTCGTACCGGTCGTGCTCGTCGGCGCCGGCCGCCACCGCCTGGCGCGCGAATCCCTCGACGTCACCCACGTGGAGGTCCAGGTGGGAGCCACCCGGTCCATCGCCGACCCGCTGCACGCGAAGATAGGCGTCGCCGTCGGGGGGGATGAGGGTTGCGAACTCGGCCGAGTCGCCACGGGTCGGCGACAGGGACGAACCGGTGACCGCTGACCAGAACCGAACCGCGGAGTCGAACGAGGTCGCCGGCCGGTCGATGAACCCGGTCAGCCAGCGGATGGTCACGACCCCACAATAGGCCATCGTGTGGATGGGAGACGACGTGAGCCCCGGCTGGCGGGTCGAGCCGCTTGAGGTCGGTGACCCGCCTGTGCTGCTGGCGCGCAGCATCGAGCTCCTGGAAGGGCTGACCACCGATCCGAGGCCCACACTGCGCTGGTACCGCTCGACGCGCACGGCGATCGTCCTCGGCCGCGGTCAGCGCCCGGACGCCGCCCGTGGGACGAAGGATGTCCAGGTGCTGGTCCGCCACTCCGGGGGCGGTGCGGTGCTGCTCGACCCGTCGCTGCTGTCGGTGGACGTGGCGCTCCCGACCGGCCACCCCCTGCTCGAAGGCGATCTCAGCGCGGTCTTCCTGCGGGTGGGCGAGGCGTGGCGCGACGCGCTCACCGATCTCGGCGTGGCGGACCTGCGCGTCCACCGCGGCGCAGGCACCGCCAGCCGTCGCGGCGACGAGCGGGACCGGCTGCTCGCCGCGGTCTGCTACGCGACCGTGGGGCGGGGCGAGGTGCTCGCCGGTGGCCGCAAGCTGGTCGGCCTGGCTCAGCGTCGCCGACGTCCAGGCGCCCTGGTCCAGTGCGGCCTGCTGCGCAGCTGGGATCCGGCCGCGCTGCTGGCTGCCCTCGGCGCGGATCCCGCCGACCGCGAGATCGCCGAGGCTGCGGTCGGACTCGATGACCTGCTGGCCGACGCGCCGTCCGACGGGATGGTGATCGAGGCGGTTTCCTCGCGTCTCGCCGGGTAGGGATGCGCATGATGGATGCGGGGCTTGTCGTCGCGAGCAACCGCGGGCCGGTCAGCTGGCGCCGCGCCGACGACGGCACCCTCGAACCGGCCAGGGGGTTCGGCGGCCTGGTGACCGCGCTCGGCGGCGCGCTCCAGGAGGAGCCGGGCACGTGGGTCTCGGTCGCGCTCGACGCTGAGGCCGGTGAGGTCGCCGCCCGCCACGATCCTGAGCCGTTCACCGAGGAGGTCGACGGACAGCGCTTCCGGCTGCGCCTGCTGGAGGCGGGAGACCGCTACGACCCCTACTACAACGTCGTCAGCAACCGCCTGCTGTGGTTCACCCTCCACGAGCTGTGGGGGGAGCCGTACGAACCGTCCGGGCGCGGGTGGCGCGACGCCTGGGAGGACGGCTACGCGCGCGTGAACCACGAGGTCGCCGCCGCCATCGTCGACGTCGCGGCGGACGACCAGGCGGTGTTCCTGCAGGACTACCACCTGTGCCTGGTGGCCGAGCGGGTCCGCCAGGCGCGGCCGGACGTCCCGATCCTGCACTACATCCACACCCCGTGGGTGGGTCCCGGCGCCCTGCGCCGGCTGCCCGATCCGATCGCCGAGGGGGTGGTGCGGGGGCTGCTGGCAGCCGATGTGGTGGCGTTCAGCGCGCCCGCATGGGCGGACGCGTTCCGGGCGTGCGCGCGCGAGCTGCTGGGCGCCCAGATCGACGGCGAGGACGTGCGCCACGACGGCCGCCGCACGCGCGTGGCCGACTTCGTCCTCGGCGTCGACGGTGATGACCTCGCGGCCAGCGCGCAGGAGGCGGCCACGACCGAGGCAGCCGAGCGCCTCGAGGCCGAGGCCGACGGCCGCGCCCTGCTGCTGCGGGTCGACCGCTCCGATCTGTCCAAGAACATCCTGCGGGGGCTGCACGCGTACGAGCTGCTGCTCGAGCGCGAGCCCGACCTGGCCACACGCGTTTGGCACTACGCCCACATCAACCCGTCCCGCCAGGAGGTCGAGGAGTACCACGACTACCTGCAGAACTGCCGGGACGCCGCCGAGCGCATCGCGCAGCGCTTCGGCGAGGACTGCATCACGTTCTCGGTGACCGACGACTACCCGCGTGCCGTCGCCGCGCTGGGCCGCTACGACGTCCTGCTGACCAACCCGGTGATCGACGGCACCAATCTGGTCGCCAAGGAGGGCCCCGCCCTCAACACCAACGACGGCGCGCTGGTGCTGTCGCGCACCGCCGGCTGCGCGCCCGTCATGGGCGATGGCGCGCTGCTGGTCAACCCCTACGACGTCGAGCAGACCGCCGACGCGCTGCACTGTGCCCTGACCATGGGGGCCGAGGAGCGGGCCGCTCGCGCCGCGACGCTCGGCGAGGCCGCCCGCGCTGGCGATCCTGCGTCATGGCTGGCCGCGCAGCGGAAGGTTCTGGCCGACGTGGTCGACCAACGCTGACGCCCACGAAAGGCTGCCGTCATGGACCGCGACGACGTGCTGGCGTTCCTGCGCGAGCGGGAGCACGCCATCCTGGCCACCACGCGCTCCGACGGCCGGCCGCAGATGTCGCCGGTCGTGGCCGGCGTCGATCCGGAAGGCCGGGTGGTCGTCTCGACCTACGCGGCCCGAGACAAGGCCCGCAACGTCAAGCGCGACCCGCGCGTGTCGGTCTGCTTCATGAGCGACGACTTCGACGGTCCGTGGATCCAGGTCGACGGGCGGGGCGAGGTCGTCGAGGGCGCGGAGGGCGTCGAGGCACTCGTCGGCTACTACCGCGCGCTGCGGGGCGAGCATCCGGACTGGGACGAGTACCGCGACAAGATGCGCGAGGGAGACAAGGTGCTGATCCGGGTCACGCTCGAACGCTCGTCACCGGTCTCCCAGGGCGGGCCGTACGAGCCGAAAGGACCGGGTTGGACGGCCTGAGGGACCTGCCTCACCAGACGCGCTCGGCCAGGCGGCGCAGCAGATCTGCGAGCGCCTCAGTGCCGTCCAGCACCACGTCGGCGGAAGCCCGAACCTCCTCGGCGGTCTCTGTTCCGTGGCCGACCGCCACGCCGAGGCCGCCCAGGTCCCGGACCGCCGCGAACGCGGGCAGGTCGCCACGGTCGTCGCCGAAGTAGGCGAGGAGCGCGAGGTCGGCGTCGCCGACCGCGGCGCGCACCGCGGTGCCCTTGTCGCAGTCCACCGGCGGCCGCAGCTCCTCGACGAACTTGCCAGGCGCACGTGCCAGCCCGGTGGACGCCGCGACCCGCTCGACCAGCCGCACCACCCTCCGTGCGGCCGCGTCGCGGTCCGGCGCGCGGCGCCAGTGGACCGCCACGGACAGTCCCTTGTCCTCCAGATGGACGCCCTCGTCGCCGGCCAGGCCGTCCGCGAGCCGGCGACCGGCCTCGCGCGCGGCCGCCTGCCACGCGACCGCGTCTGGCAGCGGCTCGACCTGCCCGCCGCGCAGCCGCTCCAAGCCGTACAGGCCCAGCAGCGTCGCGCCCGGCACCGCGGCCCGCTCACCGAGGAACGACGCCGGCCGTCCGCTGATGATGGCCATCAGGCCGAACCTGGCTGCCAGGTCGGCCAGCACGCCGTCCAGACCGGCGGGCAGCGCCGAGGTCGACGGATCCTCGACGATGGGCGCCAGCGTGCCGTCGAAGTCGAACAGCAGGCCGGTTCGCGAAGGGTCGTCCGCGAGGCGCTGCAGCAACTGGTCAGGTGTCACGCCTGCGCTTCTCACAGGGTCGCGAGCAGCGCGCGGTCGACCGCGATCACGTGGCATTCCAGTCCAGGCGCATCGACCCGCCGGGGCGGTCGCGCTCGACCGCGACGATCTCCGCGACGATCGACAGGGCGATCTCCTCAGCCGTCCGGCTGCCGATGTCGAGCCCGACCGGGCTGCGCAGCCGCGCAAGGTGCGGTTCGGGCACCCCGGAGTCGCGCAGGCGGCGGACCGCCATCGGGGCGTGACGCCGGCTGCCGAGCATGCCGACGTAGAACGCGTCACTGGCCAGCGCCACGCGGAGCAGCTCGTCGACCCACGGGGCGTCGTGGTCGCTGACGACGATCGCGTCGTGCGGTCCCGGCGCGGCGGCCAGCAGGTAGCGCGCAGGGTCGTCGGCTCGGACCTCGACGCCGGCCCCGACCGCCACATCGCCACCGTGCGCGACCAGCACCACCCTGCGCCCGACCGAGCGGGACAGGTCGGCGACCGCCCGAGCGACCGGGTTGGCGCCCAGCACCAGCACCGCGGGCTCGGGCTCGTGCACCTCGGCGAACAGCTCGATGACCCGCTCCGCTCCGTGGCCGCCGAAATCCTCCCGCCGGCGCTGCGGCTCCCCCGCCTCCAGCGCCTCGCCGGCCAGCGCGACGCCAGCCGTGTCGAACTCGGAGCACCCCAGCGTCCCCGCGAGCACGCCCTGCTCGCCGACCACCAGCTTGGCGCCCGGGTGGGACGGCGCGTCGCCCTCGACGGCCAGCACCGTGACCAGCACGACCCGCCTGCCCCGTCCGCGGGCCTTGGCGAGCGCGTCGTAGACATCCATCGGCAGGAGGTTATCCGGCGGGCGGCGTCGCTGACCATGGGCGGTCATCCGGTCGAGTAGATTCGCCCGCAGCATTCCGGGCGGTTCGGACGTCATTGCTGACGACCGCCCTTCGGTCGGGTCCCTCCGCCGGAGGTCCCCGACCCGTCATCCAACGAGGTGCTCGCGTGCGTCGCCGTCTCATCCTGCTCGCGCTGGTCGCTGTGGCCGTGGCCACCGCCGGGCTGCCCGCCGCGCCCACGACCGCGCAGTCGAGCGGACCCCAGCGCGTCATCCCGGTCTTCCCCGGCGTCGAGCGCCAGGAGTGGACCCTGCGCACTCCGGGTGGCGCGCCCGTCGCGGCCCAGGTGCTGAAGGTCGCGGCCGATGAGTCGCTGCAGATCCGGCCGGTGATGGCGCAGGACGAGGTGCCCGGCCTGGAGACGGTGCCCTCGATGGCGCGCCGCAGCCTGCCGAACGGGGCCGTGGCGGGCATCAACGGCGGCTTCTGGCTGTTCCAGCCGGTGGGTGACCCCAACAGCTACCTGTCGATGGACGCCCAGCTGGTGTCCGAGGCCGAGACGCAGGCCGAGACGGGTCGGGGCACCTACGGGATCACCAGGGAGGGTGCGGCCCTGATCGACCGCATCGAGACCAAGATCGAGCTGTTCGTCCCAGACGGCGAGATCACGATCGACGCCGTCAACCGAGTGAACCGGGGTGGCGCCGGCGCGACCGACAGCCCCTATCGGGACGGCCCGAACACCAAGTACGTGTACACGACCGCCTACGGGCAGTCGGTGACCCTGCAGGGACCCGAGCTTGGGGACCGCTACCGCGGTCCCGCGACGGTCGTGCCCATCCAGGGCGCCGATCTGCCCGCCTCGGGGGCGTCGGGCGGCGACGGCTTCGTCGGACCGAGCCGGACCGTGGACGGTGGCGCCGTGCCGATCCCGCCGGACGGCATGCTCCTGGTCGGCTACGGCGACGGCGGCCGGGAGCTGGCGAGCATGGCCGAGGGCACGCGCGTGTACGCCAACGTGCAGGTGCGCACGCTGGAGCGCGACCGTGACATCCCCTGGTCGCAGGTCGACCGCGGGCTGGCCGCCGGCCCGCTGATCGTCCGCGAGGGCCGCATGACCGACCCCTCGAGCTGGGGCGGCGAGGGCTTCAGCCCCGGTCACAACAACAACCCTTCGCCGCGGACGGCGGTGGGCGTCAACGCCGAGGGCGAGTCGCTTCTGGTGACCGTCGACGGGCGCCAGAAGGGCTACTCCGAGGGCATGACCATGGCCCAGCTCGCCGACTTCATGATCTCGCTGGACGCGGTCGAGGCCGTCGCGATGGACGGTGGCGGCTCGACCACGATGACCGTCGACGGGCTGGTCCGCAACCGCGTGAGCGAGGGCAGCCCCCGGCCGGTCGCCACCGGCCTGTTCGTCTTCCACGACTACGAGTTCACGGGCACGGGCCGGCTCTCGGGCTCGGGCAGGGTGGAGACCGCCGCGGCCGCGGCCCTCGACGCCTATCCCGACGGCAGCCGCGAGGTGGTCGTCGCCTCGGCAGGCGGCTTCCCCGACGCGCTGGCCGGTGGCCCGCTCGCGACCGCCCTGTCAGCGCCGCTGCTGCTCACCGGCGGCGACCAGCTCTCGGCCGCGAGCGAGACCGCGATGCGCCAGCTCGGGGCGCGCCGCGTCACGCTGCTGGGCGGGACCGGCGTGATCTCGGAAGACCTCGAGGAGTCGCTGCGCCGCTCCGGCTACGAGGTGCGCCGCGTGTCGGGCGCCAGTCGGTTCGAGACCGCGGCGGGCATCGCGGCGGCCGTCGGCCGCGACCGCGAGCGCATCGTGCTGGCCTCGGGTGAGGGCTTCGCCGACGCGCTCTCGGTCGCCTCGCCCGCCGGGCTGCTCGGCGCCCCGATCGTGCTGACCGGCCGGGCGACGCTCCCGCAGGCCACCCGCGACGCGATCGTGCGCTCGGGCGCGGACGAGGTCGTGATCGTCGGTGGCACCAGCGCCGTCAGCGCAGGAGTGGAGCGGGCCGTCCGCGGCCTGTCGAGCGCGCCCGGCGTGACCCGCCTGGCGGGCAGCACGCGCTTCGGCACCGCGAGGGTGATCAACGCCTGGGCCGCGGGCCAGATCCCTGCGCTGGACCAGACCGGGATGGTCGTCGCGGACGGCGGCCGGTTCCCCGACGCGCTGGCCGGCGGCCCGCTGGCCGCCTCGCGCGGGCAGCTGCTGATGATCGTGCCAGGCCCGTCGGTGGACGCCCAGGACGACGCGGCCGCCTACCTGGACGAGCGCGCCGCGGGCCCGCTGGAGCGGATCACCCTCCTCGGCGGGTACGGCGTGCTCAGCTCCCACCAGCAGTGGCAGCTCGACCAGTACGCCAACCGCTAGCCTGGCGCCCCGAGGGTGACCGGCGAGGAGGCGGACGTGAGCGACCCCGAAGCGGTCGAGCAGGAGCTGGACGCCGACGTGCTGATCATCGGCGCCGGCCCCGCCGGTCTGTACGGCGCCTACTACGCCGGCTTCCGTGGCCTGTCGGTGGCCATCATGGACTCGCTGCCCGAGGCGGGAGGGCAGGTGGCGGCCCTGTACCCCGAGAAGCTGATCTACGACGTCGCGGGGTTCCCGACGATCAAGGGCCAGGCGCTGATCGACAACCTCGTCGAGCAGGCGGCGCCGTTCAAGCCGTCCTATTTCCTGGGGCACCGCGCGGAGGATCTCGTCCACGACGAGGACGGGGAGGCCATCACGGTCACCAGCCACAAGGGCGACCGGGTCCGCTGCCGCGCCGTGGTGATCACGGGCGGCATCGGCACGTTCACCCCACGGCCCCTGCCCGACGCGGAGGAGTTCGAAGGGCGCGGACTGTCCTACTTCGTGCCGAAACTGGAGGCGCTCGCCGGCCTCGACGTGCTCATCGTCGGCGGCGGCGACTCGGCGTTCGACTGGGCGCACAACCTCGAGGACCTGGCGAAGTCCATCACGCTCATCCACCGCCGCGACCGGTTCCGTGCGCACGAGCACACCGTGCAGCAGGTGCTGGACTCGTCGGTGGACGTGCGCACCTTCACCGAGGTGGCGCGCATCCTCGGTGACGCGGACGGGATCAAGGCCGTCGAGGTGTTCGACAACCGCAGCGACCAGCGCGAGACCATCGACGTGCAGGCGGTCGTCGCCGCGCTCGGGTTCACCGCGGACCTCGGGCCGTTGAAGCGCTGGGGCCTGGAGCAGCACAAGCGGGCCGTGGTCGTCGACACCACGATGCGCACCAACCTGCCGCGGGTGTTCGCCGCCGGCGACATCACCGACTACGACGGCAAGGTCAAGCTGATCTCGGTAGGATTCGGCGAGGCGGCGACCGCCGTCAACAACGCCGCGACGGTCATCGACCCGGACGCGAAGCTGTTCCCTGGCCACTCCTCGAACCTGTAGCACCGTTCCCCCGCCGCCCGGTTGCGCGGGTTCCTTGGTCGCGGCGCGCCCGTCGGCGAGACTGCACGCCCGGCGGGACGGCGAGGGGAAACGCATGCGCAATCGGACGATGGTGCTCGGTCTCGTGGCGGCGCTGACGCTGCCGCTTCTGGGCGGGACGCCGGCCGACGTGGCCGCGCACGCGCAGACGCCGCAGCAGGCCCAGCCCGAAGGCCGGGTCGGGGATGCGGTCGTGGAGCGGGTGAGCGGCGCGGACCGGGTCGGCACGTCCATCGCCGTGTCCCAGCTGCTCCATCCCGAGACGGCCACCGCCGTCGTGCTGGCACGCTCCGACGACTTCGCCGACGCCCTGGTCGGGGCGCCGCTCGCGGCGCAGCTCGGCGGCCCGATCCTGCTGACCGCCCCGGGAGGGCTCTCGCCCGGCGTCGCCGAGGAGGTCGACCGCTTGGAGCCCGCCGAGGTGGTGCTGCTGGGCGGCGAGAGCGCGCTGTCGGCGGAGGTCGAAGCGGGGCTGGGTGACCGGCCGGTTCGCCGTGTGGTGGGCGCCGACCGGTTCGCCACCGCGGCGGCGGTCGCCGCGGAGCTGCCCGCCTCGGCGCGCGTGTACCTCGCCACCGGCGCGGACTTCCCCGATGCCCTGGCCGCCGCCCCGCCGGCCGCCGCGGAGGGCGCGCCCATCCTGCTGACCACGCGCGACGCGCTGCCGCCCGCGACCTCGGCGGCTATCCAGGCGCGCCCCGAGGCCGAGGAGATCGTCGTCCTCGGCGGTCACGGCGTCGTGGGCGAGGCGGTGGCGGCGGCGGCGGCGGACGGTCGGGCGCTGCGCCGCCTCGGGGGCAGCACCCGCTTCGAGACCGCCGCGGCGGTCTACGACCTCGGGGTGGCCGGCGGCCTGGACCCGACCCGGTTGTGGCTCGCGACCGGGCTCGACTTCCCGGACGCCCTGGCGGCAGGCCCGGCGATCGCCGCGCTGGGCGAGACGCTCCTGCTGGTCGACGGGCGCGACCTGTGCGGGGTCGCTCCCGTGGTCGAGCGGCTGCAGGCCAACCGGGACCGGCTGACCAGCATCCGGCTGCTGGGCGGCGCCGGGGTGATCTCGGCGGACGCCGTGGACCAGCTGGCCGCCGCGGCCGATCCCGATACCGTGTGCAAGCGGCTACCGCGTGGCGGGACGACGCTGTTCCCGGACTTCCGGATGATCGCCTACTACGGCTCGTCGGCCAGCCCGCGGCTGGGAGTGCTCGGCGAGGGCACCCCGGACGAGGCGGCCCAGCGCCTGCTGCGCCAGGCTGCGCCCTACGACAGCGCAGAGCGTCCGATCCTCCCCGCGTTCGAGTTCATCGCGACGGTCGCGCAGCGCGCGCCCGGCGCGGACGGCCTGTACTCGACACGCATCCCCATCGCCGACATCCTGCCCTACCTGGAGGCGGCCAGGCGGATCGACGCGTACCTGTTCCTGGACTTCCAGCCCGGTCGAGGGGACTTCCCCACCCAGGTCCGCGCCTACGAGGAGCTGCTGCGCGAGCCCGACGTCGGGGTGGCCCTGGACCCCGAGTGGCGCATGGGGCCCGGCCAGGTCCCCGGCGAGACGATCGGGGCGGTCGAAGCGGCCGAGGTCAACGAGGTGTCCGCCTATCTGGCCGACCTCGTCGATCGCCACGACCTCCCCGAGAAGCTGCTGGTGGTGCACCAGTTCACCGCGGCGATGGTCCGCGACCGCGACCAGATCTCAGACCGCCCCGGTCTGGCGGTCACGTTCCACATCGACGGCTTCGGCAGCCGGGCGGCCAAGCGTTCCAAGTACGACCAGCTGGCGGTCGGTCCGCCGTTCCACAACGGCCTCAAGCTGTTCTACGACGAGGACATCGACATCTTCGCGCCACACGAGGCCATGGCGTTCGACCCCACTCCCGACCTGATCACCTACCAATAGCGAGCCCGGCGACGGCGGCCCAATCTGTCGGCCTCAGCTGCGATCGACGTCGACCCAGCGCCGCTCGGCCGAGCTGGTCGCGATCGCCTCGGTGACGCACACCGCGTCGTGGCCGTCGGCGAAGGTCGGGTACGCGGGGGTCGGTGCGGGGCCGTCGCGCGCCACGTCCGCGTACACCTGGGCGAACAGGCCGCGGAAGGTGTCGGCGTAGCCCTCGATGTGACCCGGCGGGTAGGCGGTCACGGCCGCGGCCTCGGGCGCCATCAGCGCGGCGTCCCGCGCGAGCCAGCCGTTGGGCCGGCCGCGATGGCCGATCCACAGCCGGTCGGGGTCCTCAGACGACCACCACAGGGCACCCTCGCTGCCGTCCACCTCGATCGACACGGCGTTCTTGCGTCCGGCCGAGACCTGGGAGATCGCCAGCGTGCCGCGCACGCCGTCCTCGAAGCGCAGCAGCACGCCGGCCGCGTCGTCGGAGGTCATCGTCTCGGTGATCCCCTCAGCGGCGTCACCTGACGGCGCGGCGAACGTCTCGACCGGGCCGGGCGGGTGGCGGCGCACCGGGACCGTCGTGTGCAGGTCGGCCATGGCGGCCACGACACGGCGGCCGGTGACGAAGCGCGCGAGGTCAAGCCAGTGCGAGCCGATGTCCGCGACGGCCCGCAGCGCGCCAGCGGACTCGGGCTCCAGCCGCCAGTTCCAATCGGTGGGCTCGAGCAGCCAGTCCTGCAGGTAGCTGCCGGTCACCAGGCGCGGCGACCCGATGTCGCCCGCCGCGACCATCGCCCGCATGTGATGGCACAGGGCGTAGAAGCGGATGTTGAAGCACACGGCGTTGACGACCGCGGCGGCGGCGGCGCGCGCGACCATCCCGGCGGTCTCGCGGCTGGTCAGCCCCAGCGGCTTCTCGCACACGACATGCTTGCCGGCGTCGAGTGCGGCCAGCACCTGCTGGGAGTGGAGGCGGTTGGGGGTGGCCACGTGCACCACGTCGACGTCAGGCGCGGCGACCAGCGCCTCGACGCTGTCGTGGACCCGCGGCAGATTGGCCGCCGCGGCCTTCGCGCGCGCCCGCTCCGGAGAGGAGCCGGTCACGCCCGTGACCTGCACCCCCAGGCGCCGCAGCGCCTCGACGTGCGCGACGCCGATGAAGCCGACGCCCACGACGCCGGCCCTGACCTGTGCAAGCGACACCCGTGCTCCGATCACCTGCTGGATCTTGCCCGGCGCAGCGACCGAACTACCGGATCAGCTCCCACACCCACCAATGTGGAAACCTTCGAGGTGGCCAGCCGCGACCACGCGCAGAGACCGGTGGCCTATCCGCGGACCCCGCCTGTGGGCGGGGCTCACGCGACGCGCTGGAGTCGGCCAGGGTGGTCGCGGCGTACGATCCCGGCGTTCTTCCGGCCGCACAGATCGCCGAAACTCAGCGGCTGGCGACCAGCGAGCACCGAGGCAGCCTCACCGTGACCGCGTTCGACGGCGACATATGCCCGCCGCTGGTCCTCAACGCGTGGGGCGCCCGCCAGCCCTGCACCCCGCATGAACGCCCCGGCGTTGGCCCGGTCCGTCGCGGCGTTCGCCGATCCGGCGGCTGCCGCAAACGCAGGGAGACCGTGATGCGACCCAACGACCCGTTCGGCGCACTGTCCCAGGGGATGCTGCTGGCCGTGATGGCCACCGCGCTGCTGGTCGTGCAGGCCGCACCGGCGCTGGCCCACGGCGGCGGCGGCTCGGACGCGACCAACTTCCGCAGCACGGTGCTCGGCCTGGGAAGTCCCGCCGCCGACGACGACGCGGAGCCGACACCGGCGGCAGGTGCGGACAGCCCGCGGTTCTCCTGGCACGACCACCGCATCCACTGGATGGCCGCCACCGCGCCACCCCAGGTGAAGCTGGACCCGGGCAGCGAGGTCCTGATCACGCGTGGGACGTCCCGTTCACCCTCGACGAGCAGGAGCTGACGGTGACCGGCGAGCTGCGCTGGGTGCCGCGCCTCCCGCCTGGCCGTGGGTGGTTGCCGCCGTCGTGATCGTTGTTCCCGTGCTGCTTGCGGCCAGGACCGGCCGGCCTGCGCGTCGCCGCGCGGTCACCGCTGCCAACCTGGCACTCGTCCTTCCGCTCGCGGTCGCCGCCCACGCCAGCGGCGACCTGCGCGCTCCCGACCCGGCGCCCGCCGCCGACTCGACCGCCGCCTCATGAGGGCCACCATCCGATCGCTGCTGGCGCAGGCGAGTATGCAGGACGCCGGCGCTGGCACGCAGGCCGGCCTGTGGATCGCGCGCCTGGGCAACTACGCCGCGCTGACCGCCACCGTCGGGTTGCTGCTCGCGGCCGTGGTGCTGCTAGGCCGCGGTGAGCGGCTTTCACCGGCCGCGACGACCGCCGCTCGCCGCGCCGCCGCGGCGGCGACCGTGTGGGTCGGGTCGGCGCTCGCGCTATTCACCTTCGGCGTGTCCAACGCGTCGGCTCGCCCGCTGCCCGGCGCCCTGCGACCCGAGATCATCGCCCAGTTCGCCGGCACCCGCTTCGGCACCGCGGTCCTCGCCCAGGCGGCCGTGGCGGTCACCGCCGCGGTGATCGCGGCGCGGGCCCGCAC
>JACDBB010000027.1 GCA_013695145.1 Euzebyales bacterium | reverse complement strand
CCGACGCCCCGCTGCTGCTGACCGGCGGGGACGGGCTGCACCCGGCGACCGCCGCCGAGGTTCGCCGGCTGGGCGCACGGCGCGCCTATCTGCTCGGGGGATCGGCGGCGCTGTCGGACGCCGTCGCGGACGGGCTGCGCCAGGCGGGCGTCACCGAGGTGGTGCGCGTGAGCGGTCCGGACCGCGCGGGAACCGCCGCCGCGGTCAGCGGACGACTCCAAGCCACCGGTCACGCCTTCCTCGCCCTCGGGTGGGGCGACACCCCGGCGCAGGGCTGGCCCGACGCGCTGGCGGCCTCCGCGCTGGCCGGGACCCTGACCGAGCCCATCCTGCTGACCGCCGCCAGCGGTCTGCCCGAGGCGACCCGACGTGCGCTGGCCGATGAGGCGGTGGAGCGGGTGACCATCGTCGGCGGAACCGCGGCCGTGCCGCAGGCCGTGGAAGCGGAGCTGGCCGACATGGGCATCGCCGTCGACCGGCTGGCGGGACCCAACCGGCTGGCCACCTCCCTCGCCGCCGCGGACGCCCACGTCGCCGCCGGCGCCGAGCCCGCCCGCGTGTGGCTGGCGCAAGCGGGCAACTGGCCCGACGCTCTGGCCGCCGGTCCCGCAGCCGCCCGCACCGGGCAGGTGCTGCTGCTCGTCGACGGCCAGCACCCCGACAGCTACCCGGACACCTACGCCTGGCTCGACGAACACGGCCTCGAGTCGGCCCGGGTCCTCGGCGGACCCGACGTCGTCCGGCCGACCATCCTCCAGCGCCTCAATCGGTCACCATAGGGCGCCCGCCGAAGCAGAGCTATGAGCGCTCGTGCAACGCGGCCGGCGGCTGGAGGCTGCGGATATCCGGTCCGCTGGTTCGGCTGAGCGACCTCACCGGTCGCTCAGTCGAACCACCCAAGGGATCGCGCGCCGTTCGCATCTTGTCCGGTCGTCTGAGATATCTGGCTTATGTTCCGCGGTAGCGGCGTCCCTGGCAGGCCAGGCGACACCGTGTCGAAACACCGACGCCTGGCGCAGGAATCTCGACACGGTGTCGAGGAGGCGAGGCGCTACTGGAACGCGTCCGGCGGCTGGGCGGCGTCGACGGCGTGCTGCAGCGGCGACAGGAACGGCATCGCGGTCGGCTCCAGCTCCTCGGCGTCGGTGAACGAACCGAGCCCTTCGGGGGTCAGCGGCGCGGCGGTGACGCGCGGGTGATGTCCCCGCGCGCC
This sequence comes from Euzebyales bacterium, assembly GCA_013695145.1. Taxonomy (GTDB): domain Bacteria; phylum Actinomycetota; class Nitriliruptoria; order Euzebyales; family Egibacteraceae; genus JACDBB01. The sequence goes on along the minus strand of JACDBB010000027.1, from coordinate 4,612 downwards.
GAACACGACGACCACCACCTCGAGCGGCTCGCCGTCCTGGCTGCCGGCCAGGCCCTCCGCCAGGAACCCGTAGCAGGGCGCGTTCGCCGCGCGCATGCGGTCGCGGGCGAAGCGCTCCAGCAGGTCGAAGCGACCCGGGTCGTCGTCGGGGAAGTCAGTCAGCGCCACCACGCGCGTCGCTTCGGGCAGCGGCAGCACGACACTGGCCGGCAGCGGGCGGGTGGGACGTTGCGCCAGCTGCGTCGCCGCCTCACGGCACACCAGCTCGAGCTCGTCGAGACGCACCGCGCTAGCCCCCGCCTCGCGCGGCGAGGCTCGTGGCGAGCGCCTCCGCCGCGCCGGTGAACGCGCTGGTCCAGTCGTTGGCGCCGGCCGGCACCGAGGCGACGTCACCGACGATGCGCTCCCGCACCGACCGCGGGACGTCGAACCGATCGCCGGAGAACACCCCGAAGAAGCGCCGCCGGTCGGCGCCGACGCTCGTGAAGTCCCCCGGGGCCGCGACGGCCACGACGACCACGTCGGCGTCCCAGGCGTCCAGGAGTGCCCTGCCGCCGCGATCGGCCTGCCCCAGGTTCGCGGCGCCGTCCGTGAAGGCGAGACCGACGACATCCAGCCCGCTTGCCTGCGACGCGTCGGCCAGCGCGCCCTCGACCGCGGCGGTGTCGAGGATGCCAGCGGCGTCGAGCAGGTGCTGGCCCGCCGCGCGGTCGGGGATGTCCACGTCGACCGCCGGCTCCCCGCAGGCGATGAGGCCCAGCGCCGCCACGATCGCGAGCAGCGGAGCGGTGACGCTACGCATCGAGCGCGTCCCGCAGGCGGCCGACAGGACCCTCGAGGCTGTGCGCGGACGCCAGCGCGTCCAGGGCGGCGTCGTCCCGCTCGGCGGTGACCCAGTCGAGGTCGACGTCGCAGCGCACCGGCACCACCTGGTGCATCGCCGCGATGTACCCGCCCGCCTCGCGCAGGCGCCGCGCGAGCGCGGGCGTCTGCTCACCCGCGGCCGCCAGCAGCGCGTCGAGGTCCGGGTAGCGACGGACCAGGTCGCGAGCGGTCTTCTCCCCCACCCCCTTGACGCCGGGGAGCCCGTCGGAGGGGTCCCCCCGCAGGATCGCGAAATCGACGTAGCGGTCCGGCGGCACCCCGTACTTGGCGCGCACCGCGGCCTCGTCGAACACGGCGAGGTCCGACACGCCCTTGACGGTGTACAGGACCCGCACGCCAGGGCCACTCCCGTCGGCGTCGCCGTCGCGGACCAGCTGCAGCAGGTCGCGGTCGCCCGTGACGATGTCGACGCGGTCGCCGGCGCCCGCCCCGGTGGCGATCACGCCGATCGCGTCGTCCGCCTCCCACCCTGGCGCCTCGACGCGCGGCAGCCCGAGCGCGTCGAGGACCCGACGCAGCAGCGGGAACTGCTCTCCCAGCCCCTCGGGGTCGTCGGGGCGCTGGGACTTGTAGCCGGGGTAGGCCGCCACGCGCGGGTCCGGCCGCCAGTCGGCGTCGAAGACGTGCACGCAGGTGTCCGGCGCATGGTCGACGATCAGCCGCGCGTGCATGTCCAGCACGCCGCGCACGGCGTTGACCGGCCGCCCGGCGCCGTCCGTGATCGACGAGGGCAGCGCGAAGAACGCCCTGTAGGTGAGGCTCGAGGTGTCGAGCAGCAGGGTGTGGGCCATGGTGCCGACACGATAGCGGCGCGCCCGCTGGCCCAAATCTCCTTCCGCACTTCTGCGTCAAGACTCCTGTGGCCATCCTTCGGCGAACGTTCCATCGAGATACGACGGGAGCGCCTCAGATCGCGACGGTGGTGATGTTCCTGGGAGCGGCCACTGACCGCATGTCGTTGGGGTCGCTGGTGATGACGGTGAGCTGGTCGTCCGCCGCCGCTCGCATGACGGCTCCGAGGTGCGCGTCGGCCACGGACACTCCCGTGCGGGCGACGATGGCGGCTGCGATGTTGGCACTTGCGGTGTCGAGCGCGATATCGGCCACGCGCAGCTGGTTGAGCAACGCACTCGCTGGTGCGGTGCGGTCCCACCCGGCCTCGACCCGCACGCTGGTGGGGACGGCTGCCCGTATCGGCGCTTGGCGCCGCGTACGGTGAGCGACGACTTGGGCATGGCTGAGAACGCGACGGTGCTTGGGGTGGGTTGGCTCCGCGAGCGCCTGTACGGCCTCGTTGTCGAGCAGGACGAGGTGGCTCATGCCGAGGCGAACGACTGCGCTTCCGCCCACAGCAGCACATCGTCGGCGTCGGCGTGGGGATGTCGTTCGACGATCTCAGCGGCGGCGCGGCGAAGGCGCTCCGGTTCGCCGGCGAGGGGGTGGCCGTCGAGCTCAGCCGCGGCTAGGGCGAGGTCCGCGAGCGATGGCCGTGTTTCCGGGTGCCGCTCGTAGTGGTGCTCGAGAGCTGCCTGCATCACCACAGCCTCCAGCGTCGCCCGCAACGCAGTGGTGGTGAGCGCTGTCGTCGATGCGGCGGCCCCCAGCTCGTCGACGGCGAGTGACGCCGCCTCTCTGAGTGTGTTGGGGATGCGCATCGAGGTGTTGACCGTATCGAGCTGGGAGCTGTCGAGCAGCTCAGTGATACGGTCGACAGCGCTGGGGATCACCACGCCCTCAACTGTACCACCCGCCAGTGGTGCGCCATCACGGGGGCAACCAGCAGACGCAGGCGTCGCAATCACTCATCTAGGATGCCGGCCATGAGTGACTCCATCGTCTGGATCTCCGGCGCCTCGGCCGGCCTGGGCGCCGCGCTGGCGGCGAGCGTGCCGTTCGCCGACGCGCGCGTCATCGACATCTCCCGCTCGGGCGGTGCGGCCGGAACGGAGCACCTGCCCGCCGACCTGGCCGACCCCGCCTCATGGGCGGCGGTGGAGGCGCATTTCGTGGCACAGCTCGGCGGGTTCTCCGGCTCGCGGGCGGTGTTCGTCCACAACGCGGGCGTCATCACCCCGGTCGGATTCGCCGGGGAGGTGGACTCAGCCGCCTACCGGGCGCACGTCCTGCTGAACAGCGCCGCGCCCCAGGTCCTTGGGCACGCGTTCCTCCGCGCCCTCGACGGCTTCGGCGGGCGTGCCGACCTGGTCATGCTGACGTCGGGAGCGGCCAGGAACCCCTACGAGGGCTGGTCCGGGTACTGCGCGGGCAAGGCGGCCGTCGACCACTGGGTGCGCACCGTCGGGGCGGAGCAGGCCAGGCGCGGGGGATGCCGGGTCGTGGCGGTCGCGCCCGGCGTGCTCGCCACCGGCATGCAGGAGGCGATCCGCGCCACCGACCCACGCGACTTCCCGGCCGTCGCCAAGTTCCACGACCTGCACGAGCGGGGCGACCTGCGCGCTCCCGCCGACGCGGCGCAAGGCGTCTGGAGGCTCCTCGAGCGCGATCTCGACAACGGCGCGGTCGTCGACCTGCGCGCTCTCGACGGGTAGGGCGATGGCGGAGATCCCGTTCGCGGCGCCGATCAGCCCCATGGAGGCGCGCGTCCGCGACACGATCCCCGAGGGGGCCTGGGCGTACGAACCCAAGTGGGACGGGTTCCGCTGCCTGAGCTGGTCGACCGGTCGTTTGGACAGCCGCGGCGCCAAACCGCTGCTGCGCTACTTCCCCGAGCTGGAGGTCGCCCTCGCGGCGCTCCCGTCCGGCACGGTGGTCGATGGCGAGGTGGTCGTCGTCCGGGACGGCAAGCTCGACTTCGACGCGCTGTCCAACCGCATCCACCCCGCCGAGTCGCGGATCCGGCTCCTGGCCGAGGAGACGCCTGCGGAGCTGGTCGCCTTCGACCTCTTGGCCCACGACGGCGAGGACCTGCGGGGGCGCCCGTTCGGCGAGCGCCGCGAGCGCCTGGTCGGCCTGGCGGCGGACCTTCCCGACCCGTGGCACCTGACGCCGTCGAGCACCGACGTGGAGGACGGTCGTCGCTGGTTCACGGAGTTCGAGTCGGCCGGGTGCGACGGCGTGGTGTGCAAGGCGCTCGACGACGGCTACATCGAGGGCAAGCGCGCGATGGTGAAGGTCAAGCACCGCCGCACCGTGGACTGCGTCATCGGCGGCTACCGCGTGCACAAGGAGGGCGACCGGGTGGGCTCGCTCCTGCTGGGCCTGCACACCGACGACGGTCAGCTGCACTTCATCGGGCACTGCTCGGGCTTCTCGGACACCGACCGCGTCAAGATGCTCGATCTTCTGCGGGACTTCGAGGCGGACGAGGGATTCGGGCAGACCGTGCGCAGGCCCGGCGAGCCCAGCCGCTGGACCGGCGACAAGGACCTGTCGTGGGTGCCGCTGCGCCCCGAATTGGTCTGCGAGGTCAGCTACGACCAGCTGACCGGGGAGCGGTTCCGCCACGCCACCCGTTTCGAGCGCTGGCGAGGAGACAAGGAGCCCGCCGACTGCCGCCTGGACCAGCTCGAGCGTCCCGACGGGCCGGTCTTCGACGACATCATCGTCACCTGACACGTGAACGCGCCCCGAGCGCCCAGGGGTCGACACCCTGTCGAGACTCCTGCGCTATGCGTGGCTGTTCCGACACAGTGTCGGCCAGCCTGCGACCTGCGACAGGCGATTCTCACCCCCCGCCTGCGTGAGAACGCTTCCGCCGGCTGGGCAA
>JACDBB010000012.1 GCA_013695145.1 Euzebyales bacterium | reverse complement strand
GCCCTGATCGGCATCGACCGCGATGATCGCCGGGTGGCGGGACTGATCGAACTCGGCCGGCGCGCCGCGGCGCGCCTGGTGACCACCGCGCCCGTGGTCGGGCAGGCATGGCGGGACGGGGCGCGGCAGGCGCGCTTGGCTGGTGCGCTGGCGATGATCGAAGTCCGACCGGTAGCGCTCGAGGACACCAAGGACGCAGGTGATCTGCTCGGTCGGGCGGAGTGTTCGGATGTCGTCGATGCACTGGTGGCGTTGCTCGCAATGCCTGGTGATCAGCCACTCACGAGCGACCCTCACGATCTCGGCCCGCTCGTCGACGCGTATCACGCGGGCGTCCGCGTCGTCGTGGTCTGAGTCGGGCAGGGTCTTCACTGCATACGGGCACGTCGCACCCCGACGCCAGCGCTGCGCCTCCCGGCGTACTGGCGGTTGATGACGCTGAGGGCGGGATCACCGGCGACCTCGGGCGCGACATGAGTTGCCACGAGTTGTCGCCGGCGACGAAGTTGAAGGTTCCGTCGAATGGATCGAGAATCCATCGGCGTTCGGACTGACCGCGCGCCTGCCTCCTCGCTCAGCACAGCGTCGTCCGGCCGATCAGCAGCCAATGGCGCGAGCCGACAGACAGTGTGAACTGCGAAAGCTTGAGCACGTGGACGAGAAGCAGCGACTCCACCTGGCGGCCGTCGAACGGGCGGCTCGCGGTAGGGGTGCTCCACTGGGTCCCGCGGCGGCACACGCGCTGGCGGCCGGCGTCGACTCGCGTACCGTCGTGCTTGTTGAGGGGATCAGCGACCAGCTCGCGCTCGAAGCGCTGGCTGAGCGCCGTGGTCGCAATCTTGACGCTGAGCGCATTTCGATTGTGCCGATTGGCGGTGCGACGACCATCGGAAGGTTCCTGGATCTGTTCGGTCCTCAGGGGCTTGACGTCAGACTGGCGGGCCTCTGCGACGCCGGCGAGGAAGGCGCCTTCCAGCGTGGTCTCCAGCGGGCCGGCCTCGGCCCCAACCTCACTCGCGCCGATATGGAGGCACTCGGTTTCTACGTGTGCGTCGCAGACCTGGAGGACGAGCTGATCCGCTCCCTCGGTGCCGCCTCCGTGGAACAGGTCATCGACGCTCAGGGTGAGCTTGGATCGTTCCGCACCTTACAGAAGCAGCCTGCGCAGCGAGGACGGACCAATGAGGAGCAGCTTCGGCGCTTCATGGGCACCCGCGGCGGCCGCAAGACCCAGTACGCGCGCCTGCTCGTCCACGCGCTGGACCTCACCAAAGTGCCTCGCCCGCTGGATCGTGTGCTTGCTCACGTCTGACGCGTCGAATCGAACGGAGGCCCCCGCTTGCGAGCTGTCCCTGCCCAAGATCGGCCGGGCGTTCGGCGGCCGGGACGCGGATCAGCAGTCAAGCGTCGCTGCCGCGACCGCGCAGATCAGGTGCCGGCGGCCGCTCGCGATGATGCCGAGCCGGCGCACGAGCATCGACTTGGGGAACGGGCGGATGTTGTCGAAGCTTGCGACGGACTCGTGCGGCAGCCCCTCGCCGCCGCCGACGGGCAGTTCGCTGGGCACGCCGCGCACGCGGCGGGTCACCGGCGCGACGAGCACGCGCTGCATGACGTCGTTGGCGGCGTCGCGGCTGACGACGAGGAACGGGCGGCCCTTCTCGTCGGGCGTCTCGCCCCACCACAGCTCGCCACGGGCTACCACCAGCGCTCCCACGGCTCGTCGGCGATGGCTTCGGTCGCGAGCCGCTCGGCCTCGGCGAGGGAGTCGTCGTCGGGATGGCGAGCGAACCCAGCCGCGAACGCGACGTCGATCCGCTCGCGCTCGGCGTCGCGCACGACCCTGCTGATGCCGTCTCGGACGGCCTCGGAGCGACTGGCGAAGCGGCCCTCACCGACCAGTTGGTCGAGTCGGGCGAGGAGCTCGTCGGGCAGTTTGACTGCCAGTTGGGCGGTCATACGCGGAGTATACCGCTGCGCATCACCCGCTCGGGCCGCACGACACGTCGGCCGGGGGGCACCCGCGAACGTCGGTGCCGCAGTCACACGCCCACTCACACGCTGGCGGCTATCGTCGATCGGTGAAGGGAGGTAGGGCATGGGGCTGATGGTGCGTCTGCTCGGCCGGCCGGTTCTCGAGCGTGACGGCCGGGAGGTTCGCTCGCCTCGCGGGCGGAAAGCTTGGGCATTGTTGGCCTATCTGGTGTTGGCGGAGCGGCCGCCGAGTCGGCAGCGGCTGGTGTCGCTGCTGTTCGCGGACGCCGATGATCCTCTCGGTGCGCTGCGCTGGAACCTGTCGGAGCTGCGTCGCGCGCTCACGGACGCCACCACGATCGCTGGCGACCCGGTGCAGCTGCGGTTCCATGCCGGTCACCGCGTAGACGTGCGGGTGCTGCTGTCCGGTCACGGGTACGACGAGGAGCAGCTGGTTCGCCTCGGAGGTGAGCTGCTCGAGGGCATCAACCTCGACGCCGGTCCCGCGTTCGAGGCGTGGCTCGTCGTCGAGCGGCAGCGGTTGGCCGCCGGCTGCCGCGCGCTGCTCTACGAGGCCGCGCTCGACGCGCTGGCCCAGGGCCGTCCCGAACCGGCTGCCGGCCTGGCGGTCCGCATCGTCGAGCTCGACCCGCTCAACGCCGACTACCACACGGTGCTGGTCCGTAGCCTGGCCGAGGCGGGCGATGCCCGCGGCGCTCGGTTGCAGGCCGCCCGCTGCACGGACCTGTTCCGTCGCGAGTTGGGACAGGATGCACCGCCGTCGGTCGCACGGGCGGCGGAGATCGCCGATCCCCAGGCAAGGGTCCGGGGAGAGATCGTCAGCCGGGCCAGTGCCCGCTCGTACCTGGACGCGGGCCGGGCGTCGCTGTCCGCCGGCGCGGTCGACCTTGCGCTCGAGCAGCTATGCCGGGCGGTCGATGTGTCCCGGAGCGCGGAGGATCTGTCGTTGTGCGCCGTGTCGCTCGTCGCGCTCGCTGGCGGCAGGATCCACGGAGCTGGCGGCCGTGGGGCGGAGGTCGCCGGGTTCCTCCACGAGGGGCTCGCCCTGGCACGCACGGCGGGGGATGAGAAGACCGTTGCGGCCGCGTGCCGGGAGCTCGCGTTCCTGGGCGTGCAGCTCGGTCACCACGAGCGGGTGGATGCGTGGCTGGACGAGGCGGAGCAGCTCGACCTCGACGACTCCGAGCTCGCTCGGGTGCTCGGCGTCCGCGGCATGAGCCACTCCGACGCCGCCGACTACCCGGTGGCGCTGGAGGCGTTGCACCGGTCGATCGAGCACGCGCAGCGTGCCGGTGGGCGCCGTCAGGCGGCGTGGTCACGCTCGATGATCGGGCGCATCCACCTGCTGCGTGGCGAGCCCGCACAGGCGGCGCTCGTCCTCGACCAGGCGTTGGAGACGCTTCACGACACCCGGTGGACGGCTTTCCTGCCGTGGGCCGAGAGCTTCCGCGCGGAAGCGGCCCTCGACTGCGGCGAACCAGACACGGCGGGCGAGCTGCTCGAGCACGCCTGGGTGCTGGCCACCGAGGCGCGCGATCACTGCTGGATGG
>JACDBB010000010.1 GCA_013695145.1 Euzebyales bacterium | reverse complement strand
TTCGGATTCGGCTCAAAGCCTACGACCACGAGATCATCGACGCGTCGGCGCGCAAGATCGTCGACACCGTCGAGCGCACCGGTGCGCGGATCACGGGCCCCGTCCCGCTGCCCACGGAGCGGAACGTCTACTGCGTCATCCGCTCGCCGCACAAGTACAAGGACTCGCGCGAGCACTTCGAGATGCGCACGCACAAGCGGCTCATCGATATCCACGAGCCTACCCAGAAGACCGTCGACTCCCTGATGCGGCTCGATCTGCCGGCAGGGGTCGACATCGAGATCAAGCTCTAGCGCCCAGGTGAGCGCAGCGACGCCCGAATGGTGGGCACGAGGAAGGCAATTACCATGGCAACCAGAGGGATCTTGGGTTCCAAGCTCGGGATGACCCAGGTCTTCGACGACGAAGGGCGCGTGCTGCCCGTGACGGTCGTCAAGGCGGGCCCGTGCTACGTCACCCAACTCCGCTCGGCGGGCGTCGACGGCTACAGCGCCGTCCAGCTCGGCTACGGCCGCGCCAAGCGCGCGAGCAAGCCGCTTGCCGGCCATTTCGCCAAGGCCGGGGTCGAGCCGCTGCGCCATCTTGTCGAGTTCGAGCTAGCCGGCGAGTACTCGCTCGGCGACACGGTCACCGTGGACACCTTCCGCGCCGGCCAGTACGTCGACGTGACCGGCACCAGCAAGGGCAAGGGCTTCGCCGGGGTGATGAAGCGCCACGGCTTCGCCGGTCTCGGCGCCGGCCACGGCGTGCACAAGGTGCACCGTGCGCCGGGCGCCATCGGCGCCTGCGCCACGCCGTCACGCGTGTTCCCCGGCACCCGGATGGCCGGGCGCATGGGCGGTGAGCGCGTGACTGTCCAGAGCCTCGAGCTGGTTGCCGTCGACACCGAGCGCAACCTCCTGCTCATCAAGGGCGCGATCCCTGGACCCAACGGATCCCTGGTGATGGTCCGCGACGCCGCCAAGCGCCCTGCCGCCGCCACCACCACAGGGGACGCCTGATGGCCACCACCGACGTCTACACCGCGACCGGCGACGCCGACGGCAGCGTCGACCTTGACGATGCCGTCTTCGGCGCCAAGGTCAACGTCGGTGTCATGCACCAGGTCGTCGTCGCGCAGCTCGCGTCCGCACGCGCCGGCACGTCCAAGACCAAGCGCCGCGGCGAGGCTGCCGGTGGCGGCGCGAAGCCGTGGCGTCAGAAGGGCACTGGACGAGCTCGCCAGGGCTCCATCCGATCACCGCAATGGAGCGGCGGCGGCATCGCGCACGGGCCGACGGGCGACCAGAACTACACCAAGCGAGTGAACAAGAAGCTGAAGCGCGCCGCGCTGCGGTCCGCGCTGTCGGACCGCGCCGCGACCGGTGCGGTGAGGGTCATCAGCGGCATCGGCTTCGATGTGCCCAGCACCAAGGACGCCGTCGCCTTCGTCGCTGCGCTGGAGCTGGTGAGTCGCAAGGTCCTGCTGGTGCTGGCCGGTCGCGACGACGTGGTGTTCCGCAGCTTCCGCAACCTGCGCGACGTGCACGTGCTGACCGTCGACCAGCTGAACACCTACGACGTGCTCTGCAGCGACGTGATCGTCTTCGACCGGGATGCCCTCGACTACGTGGGCACCGGCCGGCGCCGGGACTTGGACGAGCGCGAGGTGAGCGAGTAGTGCGCAGCGCCCGCGACGTCATCATCGCCCCTGTGGTCAGCGAGAAGAGCTACGGGCTGCTTGACGAGGGCCGCTACACGTTCGTGGTTCACCCGACCTCGAACAAGACCGAGATCAAGCAGGCCGTCGAGTCCATCTTCGGCGTCAAGGTCCGCTCGGTGAACACCATGAATCGCAAGGGAAAGCGCAAGCGCTTCGGGCTCAGCTACGGGCACCGCAAGAACACGAAGCGCGCCATCGTCACCCTCGCCGAGGGTGAGACGATCGACATCTTTGAGGTAGGGCTGTAGGACCATGGGCATTCGCAACTACAAGCCGACGACGCCGGCGCGTCGCGGGATGAGCGTGTCGGACTTCGACACGGTCACCACCGACAAGCCGCTCAAGGCGCTGACCAAGCCGAGCCCCAAGCGGGCTGGGCGCAACGCTCACGGCCGCATCACCACCCGCCATCAGGGCGGTGGCCACAAGCAGCGCTACCGGGTCATCGACTTCCGTCGCGACAAGGACTCGATCCCCGCCAAGGTGGCGACCGTCGAGTACGACCCCAACCGGTCGTCCCGCATCGCGCTGCTGCACTACGCCGACGGCGAGAAGCGCTACATCCTCGCTCCCGATGGCCTGAAGGTCGGGGACCTGGTCGAATCAGGCGAGGGTGCCGACATCAAGGCAGGCAACGCCCTGCCGCTGCGCAACATCCCGGTCGGCACGATCGTGCACGCCGTGGAGCTGCGCCCTGGAGGCGGCGCCAAGCTGGGCCGCTCGGCCGGCAACCGCGTGCAGCTGCTCGCCAAGGAGGGCAAGAAGGCCGCGCTGCGGCTGCCCTCAGGGGAGGTCCGGCTGGTCCTCGCCGACTGCCGGGCGACCGTTGGCGGCGTCGGGAACGGCGAGCATGAGCTGATCTCCGGCGGCAAGGCCGGCCGCTCACGCTGGAAGGGCAAGCGCCCGACCGTCCGCGGCGTCGTCATGAACCCGGTCGACCACCCCCACGGCGGCGGCGAGGGCCGCACGTCGGGTGGCCGCCACCCGGTCAACCCCAACGGGAAGCCCGAGGGACGGACCCGCAGCAAGAAGAAGGCATCGAACTCGGAGATCGTCCGTCGACGCGGCAAGCGTCGCCGCTAGGAGAAGAGCATGCCGCGCAGCCTCAAGAAGGGCCCCTTCGTCGATCTGCACCTGGCGAAGAAGGTCGAAGCGCTGAACGCCAAGGGCGACAAGCGGGTCATCAAGACCTGGTCCAGGCGCTCGGAGATCTCACCGGACATGGTCGGGCACACCATCGCGGTGCACGACGGCCGCAAGCACGTGCCCGTCTACGTCTCGGAGTCCATGGTCGGCCACAAGCTCGGCGAGTTCGCGCCGACCCGCGCCATCAAGTGGCGCGGTGCGGGCGAGAAGCAGAGCCTGAAGGTTCGGCGCTAGCCCGAGCCCGGAAAGGAAGCGAGCAACCATGCAGGTCAATGCGACGGCGCGCTACGTGCGGGTCGCGCCCAACAAGGCGCGGCAGGTCGTGCAGCACATCCGCGGTCTCGGTGTAGACGAGGCCCGTCGCGTGCTGCGGTTCTCGCCGAAGGGCGTGGCCGGACAGATCCTCAAGACGCTCGACTCTGCCGTGGCCAACGCGGATCACAATCACGACCTGGACGTCGACGACCTCGTCGTCACCGGGGCCATCGTGGACGAGGGCCCGACCCTCAAGCGCTATCAGGCGCGCGCCATGGGCCGCGCCTACCGGATCCGCAAGCGCACCAGCCACATCACGATCACCGTCGGTACCCCGACCCGCACGGCACCGCAGCGCACCGCTGCGGCCACCGGTGACGCGTCGGACAAGGAGTAAGTCGTGGGCCAGAAGATTCACCCCTACGGGTTCCGGCTCGGGGTCATCAACGAGCACAAGTCCCGCTGGTTCGCCAACGCGGACTACGCCGACTACGTGATCTCCGACGACCGGATCCGCCACTACATCCGCGAGCGCGTCCGTCACGCCGGTATCAGCTCCATCGTCATCGAGCGCACCCGCGACCGGGTGACCGTCGACGTGCACACCGCGCGACCGGGCATCGTCATCGGCCGTCGCGGAGCCGAGGCTGACGCGATCCGCTCCGCTCTGGAGAAGATGAGCGGCAAGCAGGTCAAGCTCAACATCGCCGAGCTGAAGTCACCCGAGCTCGATGCGCAGGTGACCGCGCACAACGTCGCGGAGCAGCTGCGTGGTCGCGTGAGCTTCCGGCGGGCGATGCGTCGCGCCACTCAGAACGCCATGAAGGCGGGGGCGCAGGGCATTCGCGTGCAGTGCTCCGGGCGGCTGGGCGGCGCGGAGATGAGCCGCAGCGAGTGGTACCGCGAAGGCCGCGTGCCGCTGCACACGCTGCGCGCCAAGATCGACTACGGACTCGACGAGGCCAGGACCACCTACGGCCGCATCGGCGTGAAGGTGTGGATCTACACCGGCGAGAAGCTGCCCGAGGGCGAGCAGCGCGAGCAGCAGCTGAACCGCGCCAGGGCGCGCAGGCAAGCCGAGCGCGCACGTGCGGCTGCACTTGCGGCGCGTGAGGCCGAGACGCCCGAGGAGTCCGTCGCGGAGCAGCCCGAGGGGGCCGTCGCCGAGCAGCCGTCCGACCAGTCGGCACCGACCGTCGGCATGGGCGCAGCGGCGGATGAGCGCACCCGCGAGGCCGTGCCGTCCGCGACCGACGGGGAGGTCCCCGGCGAGATGCCGTCCGGGCAGCCGTTCACCGCTCCCGGCGCCGAGGTCGAGCCAGATGACGCCCCCGGCCCTGAGGTCGACGTGAGCGAGCCTGAGCCCGCGGTCGACGTGACCGAGCCGGACCCCGAGCCCGGCACCGCCCCAGGCGCCGACCCCGAGCCAGGCCCCGAGCCAGGTCCCGAGCCAGGTCCCGAGCAGCCTGAGCGGGAGGCCTAGGAGCGCGCCATGTTGTCACCACGCAAGGTCAAGCACCGCAAGCAGCATCGCGGCCGCATGCGCGGACTCGCCAAGGGCGGCACCGAGGTGTCCTTCGGTGAGTACGGCCTGCAGGCCCTGACTGCCGGCTGGCTCACCAACCGACAGATCGAGGCCGCGCGTGTCGCGATGACCCGTCACATCAAGCGCGGCGGGAAGGTGTGGATCAACATCTTCCCCCACAAGTCATACACGAAGAAGCCCGCCGAGACCCGCATGGGTTCCGGGAAGGGCTCGCCCGAGGGCTGGGTCGCCGTGATCAAGCCCGGCCGGGTGATGTTCGAGCTGTCCGGTGTGCCCGAGGACATCGCCCGCGAGGCGATGCTGCGCGCCGCGCACAAGCTCCCGGTCAAGTGCCGCTTCGTCACCAGGGAAGGTGAGTTGGGATGAAGGCAGCAGAGCTGCGTGAGCTCAGCGACGCCGAGCTCGTCGAGAAGTTCGAGGAGGCCAAGGATGAGCTGTTCAACCTCCGCTTCGCCAACGTCACCGGACAGCTCGACAACGTGCGGCGCCTCATCGAGGTCCGCAAAGACATCGCCCGCGTCATGACCGTCCAGCGCGAGCGCGTTGGCGCCAGCCTCGACGAAGCACGGAGCAGCCAGCCATGACGGCCACAGAACCCACCCGCACCCGCGGCGAGCGCAAGACCCGCCAGGGCTACGTCGTGAGCGACAAGATGGACAAGACCGTCGTCGTCGCGATCGAGCGGCGCACCACGCATCCGCTGTACCGCAAGACCGTCGCCCGGTCACAGCGGTGCACGGCGCACGACGAGACCAATGACAGCAACGTCGGCGACCTGGTCCGCATCGCGGAGACACGGCCGCTGTCCAAGAAGAAGAGGTGGCGCGTGGTGGAGGTCATCGAGCGCGCCAAGTAGGCCTTGTTCGTGGACGGTGGTCCGTGCTCTCGCTCCGGACCGCCTACGCCCACCCACCCTCCAAGGTCCTCCGCGAGAGCACGGACCACCGCCGGTCGCAAGAGAGCTACGGGCTCGATGACCGCCACCACGCTTAGAGAGACCAGGAAGAGCAATGATTCAGCAGGAGAGCAGGCTCAGGGTCGCCGATAACACCGGCGCTCGTGAGGTGCTGTGCATCCGCGTCCTTGGTGGATCGGGGCGGCGCTACGCCGGCATCGGCGATGTCGTCGTCGGGACCGTCAAGAACGCGATCCCGGCTGCCGGCGTCAAGAAGGGCGACGTCGTCACGGCCGTCGTGGTGCGCACCCGCAAGGAGCGCCGGCGTCCGGACGGGACCTACATCCGCTTCGACGACAACGCCTGCGTCCTCATCAACGACCAGCGCAACCCGCGCGGCACCCGCATCTTCGGGCCCGTGGGCCGCGAGCTGCGCGAGAAGCGGTTCATGAAGATCGTCTCGCTCGCGCCGGAGGTGTTGTAGGAGACATGCAGCGAGTCAAGCGCAACGACAACGTCAAGGTCATCTCTGGCAAGGACGCGGGCAAGGAAGGTCGCGTCATCCGGGTGTACCCCAAGGCCGGCAAGGTGCTGGTCGAAGGGGTGAACGTCGCGACGAAGCACTCCCGCGTCACGACCACCCGCCGAGGTGCGCGCGAGGGTGGGATCACCCATGTCGAAAAGCCCCTCCAGGCCTCGAACGTGATGCCGGTCTGCCCCTCGTGCGACTTGCCGACCCGGGTGGGCAGCAAGGTCGTCGACGGCCAGCGCCACCGCCACTGCCGCAAGTGCGACGCGGAGTTCTAGAGATCATGACTGCAACCGATACACCAGCCAGCCCGGCGCCCGAAGGCGAGTATGTGCCTCGTCTCAGGGCGCGGTACCGCGACGAGGTCCGACCCGAGCTGCAGCGACAGCTCGGGCTGAGCAACATCATGCAGGTGCCGCGGCTGACCAAGATCGTCGTCAACATGGGCGTCGGCGAAGCCGTCGCCGATGCCAAAGCGATCGACGGCGCTGTCAGCGACCTGACGACCATGACCGGCCAGAAGCCGCGCGTCAACGTGGCCCGCAAGTCGGTCGCGGCCTTCAAGCTGCGTGCCGGCATGCCGATCGGCGCGAAGGTGACCCTCCGCGGCGATCGGATGTGGGACTTCTTCGACCGGCTCCTGGCCGTCGCGCTGCCACGCATCCGGGACTTCCGGGGGTTGCCGGCCAACAGCTTCGACGGTCGGGGCAACTACACGTTCGGGGTGACCGAGCAGCTGATCTTCCCCGAGATCGACTACGACGACATCGACCAGATCCGCGGCATGGACGTCACCATCGTCACGACCGCAGAAGCGAACGAGCACGGCAGGGCGCTGCTCGACGCGTTCGGGTTCCCGTTCGCCGACCGCACGCCCACCAGCTAGGAGCCGCACCCCATGGCGAAGAAGTCGATGATCGCAAAGGCCGGCCGCAAGCCGAAGTTCGGCGTGCGCGGCTACACCCGCTGCAACCGCTGCGGCCGGCCGAGGGCGGTCTACAAGAAGTTCCTGCTGTGCCGAGTGTGCTTCCGTGAGCTGGCGCACGCTGGCGAGCTCCCTGGGATCCGCAAGGCGTCCTGGTAACCCGCACCCGTACTTGGGAAGTGCCTGGCCAAGGACCACGTAACCCCGCTAGGAGTGACACACCGATGACGATGACCGACCCGGTTGCGGACATGCTCACGCGCGTCCGCAACGCGAACACGGCGTACCTCGACGAGATCGCCATGCCGTCGTCCAGGCTCAAGGCCTCGGTCGCGGACATCCTCAAGCGTGAGGGCTACATCCGCGACTGGCTCGTCGAGCCGACCAAGCCGCAGGCCACCCTGCGCATGGCGATGAAGTACTCGCCGAACCGGGAGCGGTCGCTCACCGGCATCCGGCGGGTGTCCAAGCCCGGGCTGCGGGTCTACGCCAAGCGCGGCGAGATCCCCCGCGTCCTCGGTGGTCTCGGCGTCGCGATCATCTCGACGTCCAAGGGCATGATGACCGACCGCGACGCCCGCAAGGCTGGCGTCGGCGGCGAGGTCGTCGCCTACGTCTGGTAGCGGGCGCCCACGAACACCAGGTATCGGAGCCACCATGAGTCGCATCGGGAAGGAGCCGGTGGCGATCCCTGACGGGGTCGACATCCGCCTCGACCGTGACGTGATCACCGTCGCGGGGCCAAACGGCGAGCTCACCCAGCGGATCCACCCCAGCATCACCGTCACCGTCGACGACGGCCGGGTGGTGGTGACGCGCCCCGACGACGAGCGCGAGAACCGTGCGCTGCACGGCTTGGTGCGCTCGCTGATCGCCAACATGGTGATCGGGGTCACGCAGGGCTACCAGCGCAACCTCGAGATCGTCGGGGTCGGCTATCGTGCCCAGGCGCGCGGTCAGGGCCTGACGTTCCAGGTCGGCTACAGCCACCCGGTCGAGGTCGACGCGCCCGAGGGCATCACCTTCGAGGTCGCATCGCCCACCCGCATCAGCGTCAGGGGCGCGGACAAGCAGCTGGTCGGTCAGGTCGCCGCCAACCTGCGTGCCATCCGCAAGCCCGAGCCCTACAAGGGCAAGGGCATCCGCTACGAGAACGAGCTGGTTCGCCGCAAGGCCGGCAAGGCCGCTGGCGCGTAGGCCGCGCCGCTAGGAGACCGCACACGATGAGCAAGACCGATGTCAAAGCCGCGGCGCGGAGCCGCAGGCACGCGCGCGTGCGCCGCAAGGTGCGCGGCAGCGCCGAACGACCGCGCCTGGCCGTGTTCAGGTCCAACAACGGCATCTACGCGCAGGTGATCGACGATCGCTCCGGGCGCACGCTCGCCGCGGCGTCGAGCCTCGACGGCGACCTGTCCGTGGACGGTGACGGCAAGATCGGCGTGGCGCTGGCGGTCGGCAAGCTCGTCGCGCAGCGCGCCAAGAGCGCCGGCATCGCCGCGGTCGTCTTCGACCGCGGCGGCAACCGCTACCACGGGCGGGTCAAGGCGCTCGCGGAGGGCGCCCGCGAGGGCGGCCTCGAGCTGTAGCCGACAGCGATCGCCCGCAACACCCGAGAGCACACACGAGAACACGCACAGGACAGGATCAGACATGGTTGGACCAGGTGGAGGCGCTCCCCGCGGCGAGCGACGCGGCGGTCGAGGCCGCGGCCGCGGCCGCGAGGAAGAGCGAAGCCCCTACGAGGAGAAGGTCGTCGCGATCAACCGCGTCGCGAAGGTCGTCAAGGGCGGCCGGCGCTTCTCCTTCACCGCGCTCGTGGTGGTCGGCGACGCAGCCGGTACCGTCGGGGTGGGCTACGGCAAGGCCAAGGAGGTGCCCGCGGCCATCCAGAAGGGCGTCGAGGAGGCGAAGAAGAACTTCTTCGCGGTGCCGATGATTCAGAGGACCATCGTGCACACCGTCCTGGGCAAGGACGGCGCCGGACAGGTGTTCCTCAAGCCCGCCGCACCCGGTACCGGCGTCATCGCCGGTGGGCCGGTCCGCGCGGTCCTGGAGTGCGCCGGGATCTCCGATGTGCTCGCGAAGTCGCTCGGCAGCGCGAACCCGATCAACGTCGTGCACGCGACGATCGCCGCGCTCAAGCAGCTCCGGTCGCCGGCCGACGTCGCGCGGGTCCGGGACCTGGAGGTCGACGACATCCTGCCGCGCAAGATGCTGGACAACTACCGGGCGGGGGTGAAGGCGTGAGCGAGCCCCAACTTCAGATCACCCAGGTCCGCAGCGTGATCGGGCAGCAGCAGGGACAGCGCCGCACGGTGCGCGCGCTGGGTCTGCGGCGGATCCGCCACACCGTCACCCAGCCCGACCGGCCGGAGATCCGCGGCATGCTCGCCAAGGTCGCGCACCTCATCGAGGTGCGCTACCCAGGCGACGACGCGCCCGTGGAGATCGAACCCGGCCAGGAGCCGAAGGGCGCGGGCAACCCGGCGGCCGGACGCGACATCGCGGACGACGAGGTCACCGAGCTGCGGGAGGCCGAAGCCGCCGCCCTTGACGTCGACGAACCGCCAGACGGACAGGCGCGCCAGCCTCGACCCTGGAAGGAGGATCACGCATGAAGGTCCATCACCTCAAGCCTCCGCCGGGCGCCCACAGGGCCAAGACCCGCAAGGGGCGCGGTGAGGCCGCCGGCAAGGGCAAGACCGCCGGTCGCGGCACCAAGGGCACCGGCGCGCGCGGTACCGTGCCCGCGGGTTTCGAGGGCGGGCAGATGCCGCTCCAGAGACGCCTGCCGAAGCTGCCCGGTTTCACGCCCCGCAACCGCGTCGAGTACCAGACCGTGAACGTCGCCAAGCTCGCTGACGCGTTCGCCGACGGCGACACGGTGACCCCGGACGCCCTGCGCGCACGGGGACTGGTGCGGCGCGGCAAGGCGCCCGTCAAGGTGCTCGGCAACGGCGACCTCGGCAAGAGGTTGACCGTCAACGCCCACGCGTTCTCCGCTTCCGCCAAGGCCAAGATCGAGGCCGACGGCGGCGCGGTGGAGGTCATGGACCGGCGCGGAGCCTAGTACCCGGCCTCTCGCCAAGCCGCTCCGCTCCGCCCGGGCCGACCAGCCCCGCCGACGAAAGAGCCCGCGATGCTCCGTGCGTTCACCAACGCTTTCAAGATCCCCGACCTGCGCGGGAAGATCCTCTTCACGCTCGCCATCATCGCTGTGTACCGGTTCGGCTCGTATGTGCCGATCCCGGGCGTGGACTACGCCGTGCTGCAGGCGGCGCTCGGGAGCATCGAGCAGAGCGGCGTCGCCCAGCTCGTCAACCTGTTCTCCGGCGGCGCGCTGACGCAGCTGGCGGTGTTCGCGCTCGGGATCATGCCGTACATCACCGCGAGCATCATCATGCAACTGCTCACGGTCGTGATCCCGAAGCTCGAGGAGCTGAAGAAGGAGGGGGAGACCGGCACCAAGAAGATCACCCAGTACACCAGGTACCTCACCGTGGTGCTGGCGGTGCTGCAGTCCACCGGGCTGATCGTCATCATCCGGACCGGGGGGGAGCAGCTGTTCGGCGTGCCGATCCCGGGTCTGGTGCCCAACGACTCGATCCCCGTGGTCCTGCTCATGGTGCTGACGCTCACCGCGGGCACCGCGTTCATCATGTGGCTCGGCGAGCTCGTCACTCAGCGCGGCATCGGCAACGGGATGTCGCTGATCATCTTCGCGGCGATCATCTCGGCGCTGCCAGGGCAGGGGAACCAGATCCTGCAGTCGGAGAACGGCGGGCCGTTCGTGTTCGCCATCGTGATGCTGGTGGGTCTGCTGCTGATCGTCGGCGTGGTGTTCGTCGAGCAGGGCCAGCGGCGCATCCCCGTGCAGTACGCCAAGCGGCAGGTCGGCCGGCGCACCTACGGCGGCACGTCCACCTACATCCCGCTGAAGGTGAACCAGTCAGGTGTGATCCCGATCATCTTCGCGTCGTCCCTGCTGTACCTGCCGCCGCTGGCGGCCACCATCAGCGGCAATGTCCGCGTGCAGCAGTTCGCGCAGACCTACTTCGCCGACCAGAGCAACCCGGTCTTCATCATCTCTTTTCTGATCATGGTCATCTTCTTCGCCTTCTTCTACACCGCGATCACGTTCAATCCGACCGACGTGGCAGACAACATGAAGAAGTACGGCGGGTTCATCCCGGGCATCCGCCCCGGCCGCCCCACCGCCGAGTACCTCGACCGGGTGCTGACGCGGATCACGCTGCCCGGTTCACTCTATCTGGGCGCGCTGGCGATCCTGCCGATGCTGGTGCTCGCGTTCTTCGGGCTCCAGTTCCCCTTCGGGGGGGCGACCATCCTGATCGTGGTCGGCGTCGGCTTGGAGACCATGAAACAGCTCGAGAGCCAGCTCATGCAGCGCCACTACGAGGGCTTCCTCAACCGCTAGCCAACGCGACCACACGCGGCCAGGCCGCTCGACAAGGAGGTATTCGTGCGACTCGTGCTCCTCGGTCCGCCCGGCGCGGGCAAGGGCACCCAGGCGTCGCGCCTCGCGGAGGGCTTGGGGATCCCGCACATCGCCACCGGCGACATCCTGCGTGGCAACGTCGCCGACGGGACGCCGCTCGGCCGGGAGGCCAAGGCCTTCATGGACCGCGGCGATCTGGTGCCAGACGACGTCATCAACCGGATGGTCGCCGCCCGGCTCGACGAGGACGACGCCGAGGGCGGGTTCATCCTCGACGGGTACCCGCGCACGGTCCCGCAGGCGCTGGAGCTCGAGGGCTCCCTCCGCGACCGTGGAACACCGCTCGACGCGGTGCTGCGCTTCGTGATCGCCGAGGAGGAGCTGGTCCGGCGCGTCTCGGGGCGGGCACAGGAGGAGGGGCGCTCCGACGACAGCGCCGACGTGCTGCGCAACCGCTTGCAGGAGTACCGCTCCAAGACCGTTCCGCTCGAGTCCTTCTACGCCGAGCGCCGGCTCCTGCGTGACGTCGACGCGCTGGGCGACGTCGACGAGGTCGCCCGCAGGGCGCGGGCGACGCTGGACGACCGGCGCGGCGGCGGCGCCCTGTAGATGATCGTCCGCAAGTCACCCGCGGAGCTCGAGTCCATGGCTCGGGCGGGCGCTGTCGTGGCCGCCCTGCACGAGGTCGTGCGCGCCGCCGCCCAGCCTGGCGTCTCGACCGCCGAGCTCGACGCCCTCGCGGAGCGCGAGGTGCGCAACCGCCGAGCCGTGCCTTCCTTCAAGGGCTACCGCGGCTTTCCGGCCACGCTGTGCACATCGGTCAACGATCAGGTCGTCCACGGCATCCCATCTCCCGACGTGATCCTGCGTGAGGGCGACCTGCTCAAGGTCGACGCCGGTGCCGTGGTCGACGGATACCACGGCGACTCCGCGGCCACGTGGATCATCGGTGACAGCGCGTCGGACGCGGTCCGCGACCTGGTCGAGGCGACCCGTGCCGGCCTGTGGGCGGGACTGACACGCGCCCGGGTGGGCGGGCGGCTGACCGACGTCTCCTCGGCCATCGAGCAGGCGGGCCTGGCGGGCGGCTACGGGGTTGTTCGCGAGTACGGCGGGCACGGCATCGGCCGCGCGCTGCACGAGGATCCGCGGGTGCCCAACTACGGCCGCTCGGGGCGTGGCCCCCGGCTCGTCGCGGGGCTCACGCTCGCGATCGAGCCGCTGTACAGCCTCGGCGAGGATGCCACGGAGGTGCTCGCCGACGATTGGACCGTTGTGACTGTCGACGGTTCGCTGTCGGCCCACTGGGAGCACACCGTCGCGGTCACCCCCGCCGGGCCCTGGGTTCTGACGGCGCGCAGCGACGAGCCGGCGTGGCCCCTCGCCGAACCCGGAGCAGACGCTCGCGGGCTGGACGCCGTCGAGGCGGGGTGATACGGTTGGCAACCGGCCCCGCCTCGGTGGGGCCTTCCGTGCTGCCCGTCCTCCTCGCCGCCCCGCGCGCGAAGGGGTCCGCTGGCGGTCCGCGCAAGCTGTGTCGTTCGTCGCGCGCGGCGGGGTGGCGCTCCCGGCGGAGGTTCGCCGAGCACGACACACATGCCAGCTCACGTCCGCCGGTTCCCACCCCACGCGGCGCCAGCCCGCCGAGAACAAGACGAAGGGTTCGCGCCCACCCCGCGCGCGCCAGCGAAGGACGCACGATGAAGGTTCAGCCGTCGGTCAAGAGGATCTGCGAGAAGTGCCGCATCATCCGTCGGCACGGGCGGATCATGGTGATCTGCGCGAACCCGCGGCACAAGCAGCGGCAGGGCTAGCCCGCTCTGGGCCGGGCAGGGCACGAGACAACGTCGCCTTCGGTCTGTACGTCTTCCAAGGAGCTTTGAGCACATGGCACGAATCGCCGGCGTCGATCTTCCGCGCGACAAGCGCGTGGAGATCGGCCTGACCTATATCTTCGGCGTGGGTTCTACCCGCGCGCGGCAGGCCGTCATCTTCAGTGGTGTGGATCCGGCGACGCGGGTGCGCGACCTCTCGGACCAGGACGTGAAGTCGCTGCGGGACTTCATCGATGGCTCGTTCAAGGTCGAGGGCGACCTGCGCCGCGAGGTCGCGCAGAACATCAAGCGCAAGGTGGAGATCGGCTGCTACCAGGGCATCCGCCATCGTCGTGGCCTGCCCGTCCGCGGGCAGCGGACGCACACCAACGCCCGCACCCGCAAGGGACGCAAGCAGACCGTCGGCGGCCTCAAGAAGAAGCTGAGGAAGTAATGGCCCAGCAGCGCAAACAGTCCGGTCCCAAGGCTGCGCGGCGAGGACGCAAGAAGGAGCGTCGTCAGGTCGCCCACGGACAGGCGCACATCAAGAGCTCGTTCAACAACACGATCATCACGATCACCGACCAGCAGGGCAACGTCCTCGCGTGGGCTTCGTCTGGCAACGCGGGCTACAAGGGCAGCCGCAAGTCGACCCCGTTCGCCGCGCAGCTGGCCGCCGAGCAGGCGGCCAAGCGAGCGGCCGAGTTCGGCGTGCGCAAGGTCGATGTGTACGTCAAGGGGCCGGGCTCCGGCCGCGAGACGGCGATCCGCTCGCTGCAGGCCAACGGCCTCGAGGTCTCCGTCATCAAGGACATCACCCCCATCCCGCACAACGGTTGCCGCCCGCCCAAGCGCCGGCGCGTCTAGCCTGTACAGAAGAGGAACGCATGGCCCGCTACACCGGACCCGACTGCAAGCTGTGTCGCCGCGAACGGCAGAAGCTCTACCTCAAGGGAACCCGCTGCGAGGGTCCCAAGTGCGCGATCGAGAAGCGCCCGTACCCTCCGGGGGAGCACGGACGCGGACGGATCCGCGAGAGCGAGTACCTGCTCCAGCTGCGTGAGAAGCAGAAGGCGCGCCGCATCTACGGGGTGCTGGAGAGGCAGTTTCGCAACTACTACACGCAGGCCTCGCGACAGCGCGGCCTGACTGGTGAGAACCTGCTGATCCTGCTCGAGACGCGGCTGGACAACGTGGTCTATCGCGGCGGTCTCGCGCGGTCGCGGGACGAGGCGCGCCAGCTGGTGCGGCACCGTCACTTCCAGGTCAACGGGCGCACCGTGAACATCCCGTCCTACCTCGTGCGCGTCGGCGACGTCATCACGCTGCGCGAGCGCAGCCGCAACATCGTGCCCATCGTCGGCGCGTTGGAGCTGATCGGGAGCAAGACGATCCCGTCGTGGGTGTCGACCGACCAGTCCAAGCTCCAGATCTCCGTCCTCGACCTGCCGGCCCGCGGGCAGATCGACGTCCCCGTACAAGAGCAGCTGATCGTGGAGCTCTACTCCAAGTAGGGGTAGGGCTGGCAGTGCGCGACGGGCCGCGATCCGCGCTCCGCGCCGCCCGCCCGCCCGCCCTCCAAGGCCCTCCAGCGCGACACCGCCGGCTCATTGCGGCGAGACCGACAACGCAAGCGCCGCCCCATCCCGTGACACCCGCCTAGGAGGCGAAGACAACAAGTGCTTATCGTTCAGCGTCCCACGATCTCCGAGGAGGTCCTTGCCGACGGTGAGCGGTCGATCTTCACGATCGAGCCGCTCGAGCCCGGATTCGGGTACACCCTCGGCAACAGCCTCCGCCGCACACTGCTGTCCTCGATCCCGGGGGCCGCCGTGACGAGCGTCCGCATCGAGGGGGTTCTCCATGAGTTCAGCTCCATCGAGGGGGTGAAGGAGGACGTCACCGACGTCGTCCTGAACCTGAAGGAGCTCGTGCTGCGGTCGGAGTCAGACGATCCGGTCGAGATCTTCCTCGGTGGTGAGGGCCCGGGCGAGATCACGGCTGACTTCATCACGGCCCCCGCCGACGTCGAGATCCTCAACCGCGACCTGCACATCGCCACGCTGAACCGCAAGGGCCGCGTGGAGATGTACCTGACGGTCGAGCGTGGCCGCGGCTACGTCACCGCCGAGCGCAACAAGCACGCCGACCAGCCGATCGGCGTCATTCCGATCGACTCGATCTACTCGCCCGTCGCACGGGTCACCTATCGGGTGGAGGCCACGCGCGTCGAGCAGATGACCAACTACGACAAGCTGATCGTCGACGTCGAGACCAACGGGTCGATCACACCGGCCGAGGCGCTGTCCAGCGCCGGTGAGACCCTCCGCGACCTGTTCACCCTGTTCGCCGAGTCGGGTGCGACCGGTCCGGGAGGCCTGCAGATCGGCGCCGACGCGGCGTCCTCCGCGCCGAGCTCGCCGAACCTGCTGCTGCCCATCGAGGACATGGACCTGTCGGTGCGGTCCTACAACTGCCTGAAGCGCGAGGGCGTGTCGACGGTCGGGGAGCTCGTGGGCAAGTCCGAGCAGGACCTGCTCGACATTCGCAACTTCGGCCAGAAGTCCATCGAAGAGGTGAAGCAGAAGCTCATCGACATGGGCTTGTCGTTGGCGGACTACGGGATGTGACCTGGCCGGACGCCGCCAGTCAACTCGTGGAAAGAGAGCAACAGAATGCCGCAGCCGAAGAAGGCCGCCCGGTTCGGCGGGACAGCCGCCCACCACAACCGCATCCTGTCGAACCTCGCGACCGAACTCATTCGGCACGGCCGGATCAACACCACGCTCGCGAAGGCGAAGACCGTGCAGCCGCTCGCAGAGCGCATGATCACCTTCGCCAAACGCGGTGACCTGCACGCTCGCCGGCAGGTGCTGAAGGTCATCCGTGACAAGGACGTCGTGCACAAGCTGTTCACCGACGTCGGGCCAGCGTTCGCCGAGCGCGACGGCGGCTACACGCGAGTGCTCAAGACGGGCCCCCGCAAGGGCGATGCCGCCCCCATGGCGCTCATCGAGCTCGTCGAGGGCGTCTCGGCCGAGGGCGAGGGCCAGCTCGAGGAGCAGCCGCGCCGCCGCTGGAGCCTGCGGCGCAGCCGCGGCACCGTGTCCACCACCGCCCGTGAGCGGGAGGAGGATCGCGCCGCGGCGATGGACCGCGGCGAGGAGCCCGACCTGCTGCCCGCCGAAGACTCGGTGGACTCTCCTGAGTCGCCGCAGTCCCCCGACTCCCCGGACTCGGTCGACTCGCCTGGTGACGCTGACGAGGCCGATCGCCCGCAGGCCGACCCCGCAGAGGTCGAGGCGCGCCTCGCCGCCGCCGAGGACGAGGACAAGACCTGACCCGTTCATTGAACCCTTGATCCGAGATCCCGGATCAACCGTTCAACGAACGGGCGGTGCAGGCGGTGCCGGCGCTGCCGGCGGTGGCGGTCCCGGTCGCGGTCCCGCCCGCGTCCGCATCGATCTCGCCTACGACGGCACCCCGTTCGCAGGGTTCGCCCGCCAACGCGACCAGCGCACCGTCCAGGGCGACCTCGAGGCCGCGCTGCAGCGGCTGTGCGCAGCGCCGGTGACGACCACCTGCGCGGGCCGCACCGACCGCGGCGTGCACGCTCTGGCGCAGACCGTCCACGCCGACGTGGCGCCGGACGCGGGCCTGCTGGCTGACCTGGATCGGGCACGGCAGGCGCTCGACAGCATGTGCGGGCCCGAGATCACCGTCTGGCGGGTCCGCAGGGTGCCGTCGACGTTCGACGCGCGCTTCTCCGCCACCCAGCGACGCTACCGCTACCGCATCGCCGACGAGGTCGCGCTGTCGCCCCTGGAGCGACACGACACCTGGCACCTCGGCCCCCCGCGGCTGGACGCCGCCGCGATGGGGCTCGGCGGACAGCATCTGGTGGG
>JACDBB010000002.1 GCA_013695145.1 Euzebyales bacterium | reverse complement strand
GCCTACGGGCGCCATGAGATCATCAACGGCGAGTTGGTCGTGAGCCCCAGCCCGTACGTGCGCCACGCGCGCACGGTCGCGAGGATGTTCAACGCGCTGCAGGGGTGGACGAGGGTCCACGGCGGCGAGGTGCTGCCCGCAAGCGTCGACCTCTACGTCGCCGAGGAGCAGAACCTCGTCCCCGACGTGCTCCTCGTGCGCGCCGACCACCTTGACCGGATCGGGCGGCGCTACCTGCGTCAGCCGCCCGATCTGGTGGTGGAGGTGTCCTCCTCGCGCGACAGCCGTAGCCGCGACCTCGGCGCCAAGCGGCGGATCTACGCCCAGTTCGGCGTGCCCGAGTACTGGGTCGCCGACATGGACGACGGCGCCGTCCTGGCCTTCCACCCTCGAGGGCGACCGCTACGGCCCACCGGTGCGACACGGGACGGGCGACACGCTGACCAGCCCGTTGCTCGGCGGCTTCGCCGCACCGGTCGCAGACCTGCTCGCCGACTGACCGCACCAGTCGCTCGCCCTCGATACACGACAGCCGAAGCGCGTCGTAGATGGCAGAACCACCGCCGAGGAAGGTCGGCGGCGCCGGCTCATGTCAAGGAAGCCGACGGCGATCGCCGGGGTCATGGTCGCGCGGACCTGGTGGTTGGTCCCGCTCTTGGCGGCGTCGCCTTCTGCGCAGCAGCAGGAACAGCAACAGCGCGACCAGGAGAGCGGCGCCGAGGATCAGCACCACCCACCGCAACCCCCATCCGGTGTCCTGCGCCGGAACCGGAGCGGCGCGTCCGGCATCGGCGGGGAAGGTGATCGTCGCCTCGGCGGTGCGCGTGATGAGCCCGCTGGTCAGGTCGAGGCGCGCGTCCCAGGGCCCGTCGGGCAGCCTGGGATCCAGCAGGACGGTGACCGCCTCGGAGTCACCCGGGGCGAGCGTGGTGCCCAGCTCGGCGGGGAAAGGTCCGGCGCTCAGGCCGCCTGGGCCGTTCGAGAGCTGGAGGGAGCCGCTCATGTCCAGCGCCCGGCCCCCGGTGTTGTGGACGAGGGCGTTGACGATCGGTTGACCGTCGGAGCTCCGTTCTGCGGTCAGGGTGTCGACCTGGAAGTCCGACGCCGGTTCACCTCCCGGTCCTACGGAGAGGTAGAGGCGGATGCCGACCCGGTTCACGACGGTGACGCCGCCGTCGTCGGGAGCCTGGCCGGTCAGCTCCGCCCAGATGACGCCGTACCGTTCCCCGGCGGAGGCGTCGTCGGGCACGTCGATGGTCACCCTCACCGGCGACTGGCCACCGGCTGGCACGTCGACGATCGAACGGTCCAGCGACACCCAGGTGGTCAGCTCGTTGGGGGTGCGCGCATCGGCGATGGCGAACGTGCCGTCCTCTATCGCGGCGGCGCCGGCGTAGACCGAGATGTCGGCTGCCTGCGAGGTGCTGTTCGACACCTCGATGCGCCGCTCGATGGTCGTGCCGGGCGCCAGGTGGTCGACGATGTACAGGCGGGCGCGCGGATCGTCGCGGCGACCCGCGGGAGCGTCCAGCAGCCGGACACCGATGCTGCCGTCCGGTGCCGCGGCCTCGGAGGTGGAGGCCGGGGTGGCGCTGGCGCTGGCGGCAGGGAAGAGGAGCCCGGCCATCAGCGCGATCACGCAGGCGGCGCTATGCACAGGGACTGTCTACACCACTGAGTGCGTCACCGTTCCGGAGTAGGTGCCCGCGACCCCATCGGCAGGGACCCGGACCTCCAGCGTCGGGTTCCAGGTCGCCGAGTTGCTGCCCACTGTGGCGCTGGCCGAGTACGCGGTCCGCACCGCGCTCAGGTCCACCTTGTTCGCGGCGAGCGCCTGGCCCGGGAGGAACACCGCGGTGCCGGTCGTGGTTGCCGCGCGGGACCAGTAGTCGACACGGGAGTTGGGGATCGCGGCTGCGGTGGGCGTGGTCGTGTTGGCGAACGCGGTGGCGGCGACGCTGGCTGTCCAACTCGCGGCCAGCGCGGCGCGCGCGTCGGTCGCGGTGACCGAGCCGAGCTGGGCGGCGATCGTGCCGGCCGCCCCGCCCGAGCCCAGGGCCGCGGTGGCGGGAGCCGAGATCGACAGCGCCCCGCCGGCCACCGCGAAGGTCGTCGTCGTGTCGGCCGCGCTGGCGGGCACCGCGGTGCCGAGGGCGATCGCGACCGTGGCCAGGGTCACCATGAGGGGCTTGCGCATGTTGCTGTCTCCAGTGTGATGTGATCGAGACCCGCCGCACCCGCGGGCTGGCCTTACCCCTTCCTTCGGCCAACGCCGCCTCGGACTAAAGCAGTGGAGGCATTGCTACGATCGTCGAGGATGGCGGAAACCGTGCGGTGCCGGGCGGACGTGTCCTCGGGAAGGACAGCCGTTTGATCGAGGAGTTCGCGCTGTGGCAGCTACCTGCGCGGCCGCCCGAGCGGACCGGCCAGCCGTGCGCGGTCAGGATGCGAGGGCGATCGCCGCCGGTCAGGTGGTGGGCGCGCCCCGGCGGTCGGCGCGCTCGCCGAAGCGACCGCTCCTTCAACGGCGTTCCATGGGTGCGCCGCGCTGGCAGTGCTTGGCGGGGTCCTCGGTCGCGCCGCGCGGCCGGCCGCGGTCCGGCGCCTCGCCGGGTAGGGTCGAGCGCGTCGACTGCGAGAACCGTGCGGCACCGGGGAGGGGACGCGTGCTCGGGAAGGACAGCCGCTTCATCGAGGGGTTCGCGCTGGGCATGTGGCAGGCCAACTGCTACCTGCTCGGCGACGCCGAGCTCGGCACCGCGATGGTGGTGGATCCCGGCCAGGACGGGCTAGGACCGGTCACCGAGCGGCTCGCGGCGCGCGGCGTGACCTGCGAGGCGATCCTGCTCACGCATGGCCACCTTGACCACCTGTGGTCGGTGCCGGAGGTGTCGGCCGCCTTCGACGCGCCGGTGCTGCTGCACGCCGACGACCGATACCTGTGGGACGACCCTGGGGCGGGGTTCGGCGACCTGCCGGCCGGTGCGCTCGAGGCGCAGTTCGGGCTCGTGTGGGAGCCGCCGGGCGACGCACTGGAGACGTTCGGCGACGGCGCCACGTTCGGCTTCGCCGGCATCGGCCTCACCGCGCGCCACACTCCGGGGCACACGCCCGGGTCGAGCGTGTTCCTGCTGACTGACACCGGCGCGGACGACCCGCTGCTGTTGTCGGGCGACCTGCTGTTCGCGGGCTCAGTTGGCCGCACTGACTTCCCGCGCGGCTCGTGGGACACCCAGATGGCTTCCCTGCAGCGCGTTGTCCTGCCGTTGGAGGACCGCACGCTCGTGCTGTCCGGGCACGGACCGCAGACCACGGTGGGCGCCGAGCGCCGCGCCAACCCCTACCTGCGCGAGCTTGCTTAGCTGGCATGCGACCGTTGGGTAGCATCGCCGTGATGCCTTCGACTCCCGACCCGGTGAAGGGCGCGCCGGACTGGCTGCCGCCCGACTCGGCCGCCTTCGACGCGGTCGAGGGCGCCTTCCTCGAGACCGCTCGCCTCGGCGGGTACGAGCGCGTGCGGACGCCGGTGTTCGAGCACACGGAGGTGTTCGCCAGGGCGGTCGGCGAGTCGACGGACGTCGTCCAGAAGGAGATGTACACGTTCGCCGACAAGGGCGGGCGGTCGCTCACGCTGCGTCCCGAGGCGACCGCAGGGATCGTGCGCGCGGCGCTGAGCGCGGGCGTGCCGCGGTCGGGCAGCCTGCCGGTCAAGTACGCCTACGCGGGCGACTGCTTCCGCTACGAGCGGCCGCAAGCCGGACGGCAGCGGTCCTTCAGCCAGGTGGACATCGAGGCGCTGGGCTCCGACGATCCGGTGCTGGACGCGGAGGTCGTGCTGCTGGGCTGGGAGGCGCTGCGCCGCGCCGGCTTGCCCGCGCAGGCGCTGACCCTCCGGCTCAACACCCTGGGCGACCCGGAGGACCGGCCCGCCTACCACCAGGTGCTCAACGCCTACCTCGACACCGTCGACGACCTGCCGCCCGACGTCCAGGCACGCCAGCGCACCAACCCGCTGCGGGCGTTCGACTCGAAGGCGCCCCGGATGTCCGAGGTGATGGCCGACGCGCCGCTGCTCGCCGACCACGTGTCCGAGAGCGCCAAGGCGCACCACGCCAGGGTGGTCGAGCTGCTCGAGGCCGAGGGCCTTCCCCTCACCCACGACCCGCGGCTGGTCCGAGGGCTCGACTACTACACCCGCACGACGTTCGAGTACCAGGCCGCGGGGCTGGGCGCCCAGAACGCCGTGGGGGGCGGCGGTCGCTACGACGGCCTCGCGCAGGTGCTCGGCTGGGGCGAGCGGTTCCCCGGCATCGGCTGGGCGCTCGGCGTCGACCGGACGGTCCTGGCGCTGACAGGCTCGGGGACCCTGCCGCCACCGCGGCCGCGCGTGGCGGTGTTCGTGGTCGTGGCCGCGCCGGAGCTGGCGGGGGAGGCGCTGAGCCTGGTGTCGGCGCTGCGCGGCGCCGGCGTGGCCACCGACCTCGGCTTCGACGGGCGCAGCGTGAAGGCGCAGTTCAAGGTCGCCGATCGGGCGGGTGCCGCCCGCGTGGTCATCCTCGGCCCGGACGAGGTCGCGCGCGGCGTGCTGACCGTCAAGGACCTGGCCACCGGCGAGCAGCGCGAGATCGCCCGCACCGACGCCACCCGCGAGCTCGTCGGTCCCTGAGGGAGCGGGCGGCAGCTCGGACACTTCGTACGACGCCTTCGTGCGTTCTGTCCGTGCTGGCGCGCGGCGTGGCCGTAAGGATAGTCCGAAAGACGTTGAGATACGGATGGTGGGGTGTACAGGATCCGGTCACCCACAAGGGTGTGGACCGATCGGAAAGGCTCGACATGGAGCGAACCGGACACCTCGCCATCGGACTGATGCTCGCCGCGCTGCTGCTGACGCTCGCCCCCGCCGCGCTTGCGGCTGACCGGCAACCGGAGCGCCCGCCCTCGCTGGCCGAGCCGGGGCCGCGCGGCACGGCCGACCCTCGCGCCCAAGCCGCGGCGCCGGCCGCGGTCGTCGGAGCCGACGATCCCGACGCCATCGAAGGCCAGTACATCGTCGTCCTGCGCAAGGACCTCACCGCCAGATCGGCCAGGGCGGTCGAGGCGCTCGCCGAGGCCCGCGGCGGCCGGGTCGGCCACACCTACTCGACCGCCCTGGACGGCTTCTCGGCCAAGCTGCCCGCCCAGGCCGTCGACGCGCTGACGCGCAACCCGAACGTGGCCTATGTGGAGGCGGACCGGACGGTGGCGATCGCCGACACGCAGTCACCCGCCACGTGGGGCCTGGACCGCATCGACCAGCGGGACCGGCCTCTGGACAACAGCTACACGTACGACACGACCGGCTCCGGCGTGAACGCCTACGTGATCGACACGGGCATCCGCAGGAGCCACAACGAGTTCGGCGGCCGGGCGGTGCACGGGTACACCGCCATCAACGACGGCCGTGGCTCCGACGACTGCAACGGGCACGGCACGCACGTGGCGGGCACGGTCGGCGGCACCACCTACGGCGTCGCCAAGGCCTCGCGGCTGGTGGCCGTCCGCGTCCTGGCCTGCAACGGCTCCGGCTCGACCTCCGGCGTGATCGCCGGGGTCGACTGGGTGACCAGCAACCACGTCAAGCCTGCCGTCGCCAACATGAGCCTGGGCGGGGGCGCAAGCTCGTCGCTCGACTCGGCGGTGAGCAACTCGATCGCCGCGGGAGTCACCTACGCGGTCGCCGCCGGCAACTCCAACGCGAACGCGTGCAACTACTCGCCCGCCCGGGTGGGTCAGGCGCTCACCGTCGGGTCGACCACGTCGTCGGACGCTCGCTCGTCGTTCTCCAACTTCGGCACGTGTCTGGACATCTTCGCGCCGGGATCCAGCATCACCTCGGCGTGGCACACCAGCAACACCGCGACCAACACCATCAGCGGCACCTCCATGGCGGCTCCGCACGTGGCCGGCGTGGCGGCGCTGTACCTCCAGTCCAACTCGGCCGCCTCCCCGGCGACCGTGGGCGACGCGATCGTCAGCGGCGCCACCAGCGGCCGGCTGAGCGGCGTCGGCAGCGGCTCACCCAACCTGCTGCTCTACTCGCTGCTGACCTCCGGCGAACCGGACCCTGATCCTGACCCTGACCCTGAGCCCGCGTGCTCCTACGCCGAGAGCTACCCCGGCTCGCTGGGCTCCAGCGGCGACTACGACTACGCGCCCAACGGCGACTACTTCTACAGCGGGTCGTCCGGGTACCACCGCGGCTGCCTGATCGGTCCCGACGGCACCGACTTCGACCTCTACCTGTGGAAGTGGAACGGCTGGAACTGGCGGACGGTGGCCAGGGGCATCAGCCCGTCATCGGTCGAGGACGTGAGCTACTACGGCTCCGCCGGCTACTACGTGTGGCGCATCGAGTCCTACAGGGGCTCGGGCTCCTACGCGTTCAGCATGGATCGGCCGTGACGCGCTAGGAGCGCGCCGCGCCTCGTTGGCGCACCCCGTTGAACGTTTTGATCCGGTAACCCGGATCAAACGTTCAACGAACGTCGCTCCGCCTCACCTGAGCGCGTCGCCGGTCGACACGAGCAGCGCCACGACCGCGCCGGCGGCCGCCATGCTGAGCGTGAACGCGGACCGGGTCGCGCGGGCCCAGCCGACGCCCCCGGCCGCGGCGGCGAGCCCCAGCGCCGCCACCAGCAGCGCGCGGGGGAGCCAGGAGAGACCGTCCCATCCGAGGCCAACGGGGACCAGGAGGGCGCCCGCGCCGAGC
>JACDBB010000189.1 GCA_013695145.1 Euzebyales bacterium | reverse complement strand
GGCAGGACGTAGACGTCGGCGGCGGAGGGGTAGGGGAGCAGCTCATCCCGGTCTGCGACGTACTCGTCGCGCCACCGGACGGTCCCGGCGGGCAGCGCGTCGAGCAGTGAACGGAACTGATCGGCGTCGGGACCGGTGCCGACGAGGAGGAGCAGGACATGGTCCCGGTCTCGGCACACGATGTCCCAGGCGTCGCAGAGCACGTCCAAGCCCTTGCGGCGCACGGTCACCCGGCCGTGCCACTCCACGACCCGGTCCCGGGGGTCGATCCCGAGGCGCTCGCGGGCGATCGACCGGTCCATGAGGTGATGGGAGCGCACGTCCAGAGCGTTGGGGATGGGGGCGATGCGCGCCGCCGGCACCCCGTAGACAGCTTCGACCCGAGCTCGTTCGCGGCTCGAGCCGATGATCAGGCCGGCGGAACGGCGAACGGCGAACGGCCGCAGCGGACGCTCCAGCTTGCTCGCGGGCTTGTCCCCGCCCTGGAACGTCGCGAAGACCGGGAGCCGCCACAGGGCGCCGAGCAGGACCAAGACGTCGAACCGGGCGTGCTCGTACTCCTGGGTGAGGAGCGCACGGGCGCCCTCGGTCCGGACCGTGCGGCGCAGCGCGAACACCGGGATGGAGAGGTAGGACAGCGTGGAGCTGAAGGCCTTCCGCCGAGGAAGCCGGCTCACCAACGAGCGCAGCCAGCGGTGCCGCCGGGGCGCGGGGAGGACGACCACTTGCGTGCGCGAGGGCTCGTGCGTGAAGCGGGTGACCTCGTCGACCCGTGCGGAAACGGTGACGAGGGCCGTCCGCACGCCCGCCGACGCCAGGGCCTCGGTGTAGCCGAAGAGCCAACCGCCGCTCAGCGTCGTACGGAAGTCCTCCAGCGAGACGCCGATGGTGTCGTGGAAGTCCTCGAACAGATCACCCCACATCACCAGGGCCAGGGTCGGCCGCCCGTGTGCGGTTTCCTGCGTGACCTGGCTCATGGCGCCCCGAGCACCTCCCCGAGCCATTCCTCGGCGCCCTCGGGCCACGGGACCACCTGGCGCGGTCGGAAGCGCTCGATCCAGCCGGTCGCATTCTCAGCTGAGGCGACAGGAGGGCGTGGGGGGATCGGCACGAGACTGCGCAGGAGGCGCCGGAGCGCCCCGGGATGGCGGGCCCGGACGGCCGAGAGGTGAAGACCGATGGCGCCGCGTCGGTCACCCGAGCGCAGCACCATCTGCGCGAGCCAGCGGTGCAGGCCGACCCAGTCGAGCGGCTCTCCGTCCCGCAGGGTGGCGTAGCGCTCGTCGAGGATGCGCGCGCTGTCCATCATGGTGGGGATCTTGCGGGACATGTTGCCGCCGTGCTCCCGGTAGGCGATCAACGGCCGATCGACGACCGCGGGGGTGGCCACCTGTGCCAGCCGGATCCAGAGGTCCCAGTCCTCCAGCGAGCGCAGCATCGGGTCGAACCCGCCGACCTCCCGGAGCACGTCCGCAGCCACGATGGCGTTGGAGCCGCCGCCCGGGACCGTGTTCTCCCAGGGCAGCCGCTCGACGGCCCGTGTGGGGGTGGGGGGCGGGGTGAGGTGGAGGAGCCGGGGGCCATCGGAGAAGGTCATCGCCCCGCCGAACGCCCAGGGGGAGGCGGCCGCGCGCATCGCGGCCAGCTGGAGCGTGAGCTTGTCGGGCAGCCACAGGTCGTCGTCGTCGCAGAAGCCGATGACCGCACCGCCGCACCGGGCGATGCCGGCGTTCCGGGCGGCGGGGAGACCCTGCGGTGTGTCGTGCCGCACCAGGCGCAGACGGGGGTCCCGCCATCCCCGCAGCGTCTCCTGCGTGCCGTCCGTCGAGCCCTCGTCGACGACGATGACCTCGAGCAGCGCATCCTGCGCCAGGATGGTGCGCAGCGTCTGCTGCAGCATGTCGACGCGGTTGCGGGTGGGCACGACGACGGAGACGGTCGGTTCGGCGCTCATCTCAGCGCCTCAACCCCCGGCTTCACGGCGACGGCTGCGGCGAGCAGCGGGAAGGCCTCGTCATGGACGTCCAGAAGGTCGGCGGGGAGCTCCTCGGCCGCGATCCCCTCCAGGAACGCGACGGTGGCGGGGAGGTTGCCGAGTCCCCGCACCGCCAGGGCCCCGCCCGGGGCAGCGGCGGCGAGCAGCTCGCGCAGCCCGACAGGCGCGGACCGCCAGCGGTCGTCCTCCGTGGCGTCGGGATCGATGCGAGCAGCGCACGGCACCGTCACGAGCAGCGCCCCCCGGGTCGTAGCGAGCTCCAGCAGCTCTCGAGCGCGACGTGGACGTCGGCGACGTACTGCAGGGTCTGGGCGATGAGCACGACGTCGTAGCGATCGGCCGGCAGCAGACCCGGCATGCTGAGGTCACCGATGATGGTCGCACGCGGATTGCCCTCATCGATGTCCACGATGTCCACGTCGGAGATTCCGCCGTCGCGGTGGTTCCGCAAGAAGGTGTCGTCGCCGACCTCCAGCGCCTGTCCGCGGAGTCGATCCCGGTGCTCGTCCAGGAAGCGCAGCATCAGAACACGGTCGACGGGGGTGCCCGCGGTCGAAGCCGTAGCGCTCGCTGAACGGTCGCTCGCGCTGCAGGTTGCCCCAACGGGGACGGGGCATCCAGCGGCGCAGCCGCTTGCGGACTGGGGTGGGCATGACCTTGACCCGCCGACTGCGGCTGTGCGGCACCCGGTTCTCCCCTTCACTCTTGACACCACGCCCGTCCGTCTACGCTGCGGGCCATGGCGACATCACCTGCGGTCAGCGTAGTGCTGATCTTCTACAACGACGAACGGTTCCTCCCCGAGGCCATCGAGAGCGTCCTCGGACAGACCTATCGGGACTTCGAGCTGATCCTTGCAGACGACGGCTCCACCGATGGCAGCACGGCCCTCGCCCGGAGCTACGCCCAGGCCGATCCTGAGCGGGTGCGTTACGTGGAGCACCCGGGTCACGCCAATCACGGGATCAGCGCGGCACGGAACCTCGGCATCGCTGATGTGCGCGGTCGCTTCGTGGCCTTCCTCGACTCCGATGACGTGTGGGAGCCGGAGAAGCTGGCCGACGCCGCCGGCACTCTCGCTGCAGCCGACCTCGCGGTCCGCGAGCACGGCGGTCAGGTCCGCGCCAGCTCGGCCAGGAAGGCGCGGACGCGCTGACGCTCGTCGGCTACCTCCTTGCTGGCATCCACCGTGAGCATGGGGACGCCGTTGTCACCGAGCACCTGCGCGATGTGG
>JACDBB010000163.1 GCA_013695145.1 Euzebyales bacterium | reverse complement strand
CGCCGGCGCCGGCGGGCCGCTTGCCCGCAGGCGCGCCGAGCTCCCGCCGCCATGCCGAGGGTCAGGCGCCTCGACCACGCTTGGCCCGGGGTCGTCGCCGGCCTCGGAGGGCGTCGGGCTCGGCACGGCCAAGACCACGCCGGCGGCCAGCAGCAGTGGCACGCCGAAGACGGCGCAAACCCGCGAGCGTCGGGAGGTCATGGCCCCCAGCCTCGCACGCCGGGCGGCGGGCCAGTGGTCAAGTCACCCTGCGCAGCGCACCCGCCAGGTGGTGGCGCAGTGGCTGTCCGACGGCGGCCATGCGCACGACGTACCGCAGGGTGTCCCCCTCGACGTCGAGGTCCCGCTCGCTGCCGTCGATGCGCTTGGCGCTCGGCGTGGTCGCCACCTGCTGCGAGACGAGCCGGATCGCGACGCCGGCGACGGTGCCGACGAGCACCTCGGCCGCGCCGAAGGGATGGGCCAGCACCACCTCGATCCGGCCGCCGTCGAGCGGGCGCCAGTAGCCGGACTCGCCGTGGAGCGGCGCACCATCAGCCAGCGACCAGGTCCGCTGCGCGTAGGCGAGAAAGGGCTTGCCCACGTGGCTGAACGTGACCTCCTCGCCGTAGGAGAACGGCTCGATCGTGGGGTACTCGCCTTGGCCCTCGCCTCGCCAGACGCCGAGCAGCGGGGCCAGGATCTCGGTGGTCGGATGCAGCTCCGGCTTCATGCGCCACCTCCCGTATCCGTAGCTGCCGAGGATATCGGGGACTTGCGGGCGCTGACGACGAAGAAGGTCACGGCGTACACGAACCCCTGGTCGGGCGGCAGCCGGGCCAGCGACGACCGCCACTGTGCGGCCTCAGCCGCCGTCAGGCCGCCCTCGGCAGCGGCCGCGTCGCCCCAGGTGGCGATGCCGAACGCGTCAGCCGGGTCGGTCAGCACGAGCGGCCTCGCCTCGATGCGGACATCGTCGAAGCCCATGCCGCACAGCGTCGTGGGCATGCCGCGGATGTAGGTGCCGCTGCGGTACTGGCGATCCCGCCGCCGCCGGCGGATCGCGTCGACCAGGCATGCGGGGGCACCTGGCACCTCGACCACGAGCGAACCCTGGTCAGGGTCGGCCACGATCAGCATGCCGCCCGGTCGCAGCACCCGCGCGCACTCGGTGATCGCCTCGACGGGCTCCGGCAGATGCTGCAGCGTCCGGTCCGCCCGCACGGCCTCGAAGGTCGCATCCGCGAACGGCAGCGCCAACGCGTCCCCCGCCACCACCGCGCAGCCGCGCGCGGCCGCGCGCCGGTTCATGACCATCGACCGGTCGACTCCGACCGCGTCGCCGCCCAGCTCGACCAGGTCGACACCCGGCCCCGAGCCGACGTCGAGCACCGGCTCGGCGCCGGCGCAGCGCTCGTAGGTCAGCGCCTTGTACGCGCGGATCGCCGGCCAGGCATCCACGCGCTCCTGCCAGCGCGCCGCCTCGTCGGGGTCCGTCCCGCGGTCGACGTCGGCGTAGGTGCCGCTCACAGCGAGACCCGCCCGTCGCCGCGATCTTCTAAGCTCACGTCGTGATGATACGAATCCCCCAGCCATCGCGGGAACCCGTCGCCGGTTCCGGGCGTCTGAGCAGGTAGCAGCCGCGGCCGACTGGAGGGTCCCATGTCCCGCCTCGCCATCATCGTGTCAGCCGTTGTGACCGTCACCGCGCTGGCGCTGCCGGCGTCGGCGGCGGCGCCCGCCAGGATCGGCGGCCCCGAGCGGGTGGCGACCGCGGCGCAGATCGCCGACGTCGCGTTTCCCGGCGGCGCGTCAGCGGCGGTCATCGCCCGCTCGGACGACTTCCCCGATGCGCTGGCCGCCTCCGCCCTGGCCGGCGCCGTCGATGGGCCGGTCCTGCTGACGCACCCGACCCGCCTGTCGCCGCGGACCGCGGCGACGCTCCGGCGGCTGGCCCCGGGCCGGGTCTACCTGCTCGGTGGCGCCACCGCGGTGTCTGACGCGGTCGCACGGACCCTGGGCGCGAACGTGGACGTGGTGCGCATCGCCGGCGCGGACCGCTATGAGACCGCCGCCGACGTCGCCCGTGAGGCCGTCCGGGTGCGCGGCGGGATCGGCGTGTCCGCAGGCCGGACCACGGTGCTGATCGCCTCCGGTCAGAACGCGGCGGACGCGGTCACGTCCTCGTCCACCGCGTTCGCGGGCGGCCACCCGATCCTGCTGGTGACACAGCGCACCCTGCCGGCGCCCACACGGCAGGCCCTGCGGGATCTGGCTCCAGAGGGGGCCGTGCTCCTGGGCGGCACCGCCACCATCTCCGCCACCGTGGAGGCCCAGATCCGGGACCTGGGCATCGCGGTCACCCGCGTCGGCGGGGCCACGCGCTTCGACACGGCGGAGCGCTTCGCCGAGTTCTCCGTCGAGCGCTTCGACCAGTCCGACGACCAGGTGGTGCTGACCCGCGGCGACCTGTACCCCGACGCCCTGGCCGGCGGGCCACTGGCGGGCAAGGCCAGCGCCCCGATCCTGCTCACGCAGTCGCCGACCAGCCTCGGTGGTCCCGCCGAGCGCTACCTGTCCGCCAACTGCGCCGACATCGACACCGTCCGCGCCCTGGGCGGGCGCGCGGCGATCAGCGAGGCGGTGCTGGCGCGGGCCACAGCCGCCGCGACCTGCGACTGACCTGCCGCCGACCGACTCTCACAACGTGTTTGGGATCGGGGGTAGGTCGGCACGGACCAGCGTCGGCGCGATCGGGGCGATCGGCGCGGCCGCCGGGGTCACGGCCTTCGCCGGCCCCGCCGCGCGCGGCCCGCGGCCGGTGGTCTGCGCGAGAACGCCCCGTATGCGGGGGGCGAATTCGCGCAGGCGCGCTGGCCTGGGCCTGGTCGGTGACCAGGACCGGCTGCGCGGACGGGGAGAGGCCGTGACCACAGGCCCGCCCACTCCCGTAGGGTTTCCGTCCAGTGGATCAGCCAGTGTCGACCTCGACCTCCCCGCTCCGCGGAACGGCGACGGTATCGATCGGCGCTGACGCCGCCAC
>JACDBB010000161.1 GCA_013695145.1 Euzebyales bacterium | reverse complement strand
GGGCGGGGCCCCGGCGACTCGAGATGCGAAAGACACGGTGAGGCGGTCACATGGCCGACCAGCAGACAGCGCACCAGTTCGGGACCAACTACTGGCTCGTGGACGAGATGTACCGCGAGTACCTCGCCGACCCCGATTCCGTCGGCGAGAGCTGGCAGGAGTTCTTCTCCGACTACCAGCCGATGTCGCCCAGCCTGTACCAGCAGGTCAACGGCGAGCGCACGGACACCGCGACGGCACCCGCCCGGCCTGCCCCCGCCACGCCGAAGCGCCCGACGGCCGGCGACGGCCACCGGTCGGAGCCCAAGGGCAAGGAGGCCGCAGCGGCGGAACTGCCAGAGGGCGCCACCCGCCTGCGCGGCGTCGCCTCGGTGATCGCCGAGAACATGGTGTCCAGCCTCGAGGTGCCGACGGCGACGTCCCTGCGCGTGGTGCCCGCCAAGCTGCTGGAGGTCAACCGCAAGATCGTCAACAACCAGCTCACCCGCACCCGCGGGGGGAAGGCCAGCTTCACCCACCTGATCGGCTGGGCGATCGTCAAGTCGCTGTCGCGCATGCCGGCGATGACCAGCTCCTACCACTCCAAGGACGGCAAGGGGCACCTCCGCCGTCCGGAGAAGGTCAACCTCGGCCTGGCCATGGACGTCGAGCGCAAGGACGGCTCACGGACGCTGCTGGTCCCCAACATCAAGGACGTCGGCGCCATGGACTTCGCCGACTTCTTCTCCTCCTACGAGGACGTCGTCCGGCGGGTGCGCACCGGCGACCTCGACCCTTCGCTGTTCGCGGACACCACAGCGACGCTCACCAACCCGGGCACCGTCGGGACGGTCGGCAGCGTCCCGCGGCTGATGCAGGGCCAGTCGGTGATCGTCGGGGTCGGCGCGATCGACTACCCCGCGGAGTACCAGGGATCGGACCCGCGGACGCTCGCGCAGATCGCCGTCGGCAAGGTCATCACGATCACCTCGACCTACGACCACCGCGTCATCCAAGGGGCCGAGTCCGGGCTGTTCCTGAAGATCATCCACGAGCTGCTGCTGGGCGGCGAGGACTTCTACGACGAGATCTTCTCCTCGTTGCGCATCCCCTACGAGCCCGTGCGGTGGCGCACCGACGACCACATCGCCCAGGCGCCGATGGACTCGGCCGCCCACGCCGACAAGCAGGTGGCCGTCCAGAAGCTCATCAACGCCTACCGGGTCCGCGGTCACCTCATCGCCAACCTGAACCCCCTGGCGCACACCTTCCAGCGCGTGCACGCCGAGCTGGACCCGGCGACGTACGGGCTGACCATCTGGGATCTCGACCGGACGTTCGCCACCGGCGAGCTGGCCGGCAGGAACCGGATGACGCTGGGCGACATCCTCGGGGTGCTGCGCGACGCCTACTGCCGCACCGTCGGCGTCGAGTACATGCACATCCAGGAGCCCGACCAGAAGGCGTGGATCCAGGAACGCGTCGAGGGAGTCCGCCGCGAGCTCGCGGTCGACGAGCAGCGCCACGTGCTGGAGCGCCTCAACGCCGCGGAGGCGTTCGAGAAGTTCCTGCACACCAAGTACCTGGGCCACAAGCGCTTCAGCCTCGAGGGTGCGGAGAGCTCCATCCCGATGCTGTCCACCCTGCTCGACGAGGCCGCCGACGCCGGCATCGGCGAGGCCGTGATGGGCATGGCGCACCGCGGGCGCCTCAACGTGCTCGCCAACATCATGCACAAGAGCTACGACAAGATCTTCCGCGAGTTCGAGGGCGACATCGACCCGGACTCGATCCAGGGATCCGGGGACGTGAAGTACCACCTCGGCACCGACGGGGTGCACCATTCGCGCACCGACCGCGAGATCCACGTCACCCTCTCCAGCAACCCGAGCCACCTCGAGGCCGTCGACCCGGTCGTCGTGGGCATGGCGCGCGCCAAGCTCGACCAGATGGGCGCCAGAGCCGAGCAGTTGGACGCCGAAGCGCCGGTCGTTCCAATCCTGGTGCACGGCGACGCCGCGTTCGCCGGTCAGGGCGTGGTCGCCGAGACCTTCGCGCTGTCGCAGCTGCGGGGCTACCGCACCGGCGGCACCGTGCACCTGGTCATCAACAACCAGGTCGGGTTCACCACCGCGCCTGACGCCGGCCGGTCGAGCACCTACTCGACCGACGTCGCCAAGATGGTCCAGGCCCCGATCTTCCACGTCAACGGCGACGATCCCGAGGCGTGCGTCCGCGCGATGCAGCTCGCCTTCGCGTTCCGCCAGCGCTTCGGCAAGGACGTGGTCGTCGACCTGATCTGCTACCGCCGCCACGGCCACAACGAGGGCGACGACCCGAGCTACACCCAGCCGGTGATGTACGCCGCCATCGAGGGTCGCCGCAGCGTCCGCAAGCTGTACACCGAGGAGCTCGTCAACCGCGGCGACCTGACGCTCGAGGAGGCCGAGCGGGCGCTCGACGACTTCCGCGAGCGGCTCGAGGGCGCCCTGCAGGAGACCCGCGACTCGGTGCCGCCCACACCGCCGAAAGCCGAGCGCCCTCCACAGGCTCAGGGCGTCCTCCCCGCGGTCGACACGGGCGTCGACACGGCGACACTAGGGCGCATCGTCGAGGCCACCACCGGTGCGCCTGAGAACTTCACGATCCACCCCAAGCTCGCCAAGCAGCTCGAGCGCCGCAAGGCTCTATTGTCGGGCGACAAGGTCGACTGGGCGATGGGAGAGGCGTTCGCGATCGGGTCGCTGCTGCTCGAGGGCTACCCCGTCCGCCTCGCCGGTCAGGACTCGCGGCGCGGCACGTTCAGTCAGCGCCACAGCGTGTTCGCCGACTACCACACCGGCGCCGAGCACACCCCGCTGGCCCACCTCGCCGATGACCAGGCGCGGTTCATGGTCTACGACTCGCCGCTGTCGGAGTACGCCGCGCTGGGCTTCGACTACGGCTACTCGGTGGTCCGACCCGACACGCTGGTCCTGTGGGAGGCGCAGTTCGGCGACTTCATCAACGGCGCCCAGATCGTCATGGACCAGTTCCTGGTCGCCGCCGGGGACAAGTGGAACCAGCAGTCCGGCTTGGTGCTGCTGCTCCCCCACGGCTACGAGGGACAGGGCCCCGAGCACAGCTCGGCTCGGCTGGAGCGCTTCCTCACGCTGGCCGCCGAGGACAACATCCAGGTCGCCCAGCCGACCAACGCCGCCCAGTACTTCCACCTGCTGCGCCGCCAGATGCACGGTGGGTCCCGCAAGCCGCTCGTCGTGCTCACCCCGAAGGGGCTGCTGCGCGCCAAGCCCGCAACCTCCCCCGCCGAGGCGTTCACCTCCGGGCACTTCCTGGAGGTCATCCGCGACGCGCAGGCCCCCGACGAGGTGCGCCGCGCGCTGCTGTGCAGCGGCAGGGTGGCATTCGATCTGATGCGGGCGCGCGACGAGCGCGCGGCCCCGGTCGCGGTCGTGCGCGCCGAGCAGCTCTACCCCTACCCGGGCGACGCGCTCCGCGAGGCCATCGAGTCGCACGGGGGAAGCGAGGTGTACTGGGTCCAGGACGAGCCCGAGAACATGGGCGCCTGGCCGTTCATGCACGGGCGCCTGCACCGGCTGCTGCGCGACGACTACACGCTGCGGCACATCAGCCGCTGGGAGTCCGCCAGCCCCGCCACGGGCAGCGCGACGATCCACGAGCAGGAGCAGGCGGACCTGATCGA
>JACDBB010000148.1 GCA_013695145.1 Euzebyales bacterium | reverse complement strand
CCCCCCCCCCCCCCCCCCCCGCCCGCCGAGCACGAGCAGCCGCTCAGGGATCTGTTCGGCGGCGGTCGCAGCCCGGCTGTCCCAGAATGCGATGTCGGCCAGCCCCTCCACCGGCGGGACAGCGGCGGCCGTACCGGTGGCCAGGATCACCGCTCGCTCGGCGCGCAACCTCCGCTGGCCCTCGTCGATCTCGACAGTGACCTCCCGCTCTCCGGACAGCCGCCCGAGGCCGCGGACAAGCTGGACGCCGACGCTGTCCAGCCACTGGACTTGGTGCTTGTCGTCCCAGTGGCTGGCGAACGCGTCCCGGCTGCGCAGGGTGGCCGCCACGTCGATACCGCCGGTGACCGCGCGCTCCGCGCCGGGGACGCGCCTCGCGGCGGCCAGTGCCTCGCCTGGCCGGAGCAGCGCCTTGCTCGGCATGCACGCCCAGTACGGCACTCGCCCCCGACGAGTCGCGCTCGCACGCCAAGACCCGGAGCATCCCAGCTCGCCCTCATGTCCAGGGGAACACGCAGCAGCAGCCGGCCTTCCGCAGGCACGTGGAATACCTCGGGTGTCGGCCCGGGTTCCACGCGTGATGGCCAGCGATGCGACGATGCCGACCACGATGCGCGACCGTGGATTCCGCGAGCACGTGGTGCCCGAGCTCGACGTGCTCCTGCGAGTGGCTCGGCGGCTGACCGGCAACCCGGACACCGCCGAGGACCTCGTGCAGGAGACCCTGATCCGCGCGTACCGGGCGGTCAACCGGTTCGACGGCCGCCATCCCCGCGCCTGGCTGCTCACGATCATGCGGAACACCTGGAAGAACATGAACCGGCGAGCCCGACCCCTGTTCGCCGACGATCCCGAGGAGCTCCTCAACCGCGCCCCTGCTCGTGGCGCCGACGGCCGCACGGGCGCCGAGGAACAGGTCGTGGACGCCGGCTTCGACCAACAGCTGGCCCAAGCGCTGACCGACCTGGCGCCCATTCACCAGGGAGTCGTGCTCCTCGTCGACGTGGACGGATTGACCTACCAGGAGGCGGCCGACGTGCTCGGCGTGCCCACCGGCACCGTCATGAGCAGGCTGCACCGTGCCCGCCGCCAGCTGCGCGACCGGCTGGAGCAGGAGGGTTTCACCGCGGCCGGAGGCCCCCGATGATCCGCCGGCTGCGCGCGCGGCAGCGCCCGTTGAGCTGCCAGGCGGTCGGCAGGCTGCTCCAGGCCTACCTGGATGCCGAGGTTCCCGACACCGCTGCACTTCTCGTCGCGGATCACCTCGACGACTGCCGCCGCTGCGGGCTGGAAGCTGAGACCTACCGTGCCCTCGTCGCCTCGCTGGCCCGGCTGTCGCCACCGGACGACCCGGAGCGGCTGGAGCGGTTGCGCTCGTTCGCCGACGAGCTGGTCACCGCGGCATGACAAGCCCGCGCCAGGTTGCCGGGCAGCGCCTGCACTGAGCCTGTCGCTTCATCGACGACCACGTCGCGCCCGCCGCCGCCGAATTCGGGCTCTCCTGTCGGTGACGGATCCGAACAGCTCGAAACGTAGGTGGAGAGCGGCCGTTCACGTCACCAGCGCGTCATGCAAGCCCTGAGGGCAGCAGAAAAGGAATGATCAGACCCCTCACCTGGGTTGCCCCGATGTTCCACCAGTCCCATGCACCTGACAGAGAGGAGCTGTTGCGCCATGGATTCGAAGCGTTTGCTGGGAGGCGTCGTAGGAGGACTCGCCGGCGGGATCCTGTTCGGCGCCTTGATGCACATGATGGGGATGCTGGAGATGGTGGCCGGCCTCGTCGGCCAGGACAGCACGGGCGTCGGCTGGGTCGTGCACCTGGGGATCTCGGCGCTGTTCGGTATCGGCTACGGCCTCACCCTCGGAGCGATCTCCCGCTCCTGGGGCCACGCCCTTGGGTACGGCGCGGTGTACGGGATCGTCTGGTGGGTGCTCGGTGCGCTGCTGATCTTGCCTGCCCGGATGGGCATGCCGGTGTTCCAGATCGGCGAGATACAGCTGCAGAGCCTCATGGGTCACATCCTGTACGGCCTGACGCTCGGCGTCGTCTTCCAAGGCTTCGTCCGGGCAGGCGAAGGAAGGCAGGTGGCCTCCCGGGCCTGACCCGACCCGCCAGCCCGACCCGCTGCCGGCTTCGGGGAAGCCCCCGGGCCGGCAGGGGGTTTCCTCTTCAAGAGGCCAACCGACCCTGGGAGGA
Source organism: Euzebyales bacterium (assembly GCA_013695145.1). GTDB lineage: Bacteria > Actinomycetota > Nitriliruptoria > Euzebyales > Egibacteraceae > JACDBB01. The sequence continues at coordinate 6,607 of JACDBB010000148.1, read as the reverse complement.
AGACCGAGCCGCTGCGACTGCTGAGCTTCATCTTGGCCGGCGGCGTGCTCCTCGCGGCATGCACGGCCGACACTGCGGTCGACGACGCCGACGAGGCCATGGCAGCCGAGCCGCAGAACGAACCGCCGCCGTGGCCGTGGGAGCTCGAGGCGGCCGGCCAGCAGGTGCTGGCATCGGTGCCGCTGAGCGAGATCCGCTCGGGCGGGCCGCCGCCGGACGGCATCCCGCCGATCGACGCTCCGGTGTTCGAGTCGATCGCCGCCGCCGACGACTGGCTGGAGCCCCAGTCCCCCGTGCTCGTCGTGGACCTCGGCGGCGACGCCCGCGCCTATCCCTTGGCGATCCTAACGTTCCACGAGATCGTCAACGACGTCATCGACGGCCGTCCGGTGCTCGTCACCTACTGCCCGCTGTGCAACTCGGGGCTGGCCTTCGAACGGACGCTTGACGGCGAGGTGCTGTCGTTCGGCACCTCTGGACGGCTGTGGAAGTCCAACCTGGTCATGTACGACCGGGGAACCCGCAGCCTGTGGTCGCAGTTCACCGGCGAGGCGATCGTCGGCCAGCGCCTCGGCGACCGCCTCGAGCGGCTGCCGCTGCAGATCGTCGCCTGGGGGCAGTTCACCGCCGACTGGCCCGACGGTCAGGTGCTTTCCCGCGAAACCGGTCACAATCGCGACTACGGCCGTAATCCGTACCTCGGTTATGACACGAGCGACTCGCCCTTCCTGTTCGACGAGGACACGGGCGGGCCGCTACCGCAGATGGAACGGGTCGTCGCCGCCGGCGGTGACGAGGACGCCGTCGCCTATCCCTTGCCGCTGCTCCAGGACGAGCGGGTCGTGCACGACGACATCGCTGGCGACCCGGCTGTGGTGTGGTGGACGCCAGGCACAGCCAGCGCGCTGGACCGAGCAAGCATCGACGCGGGAGCCGACGTCGGCGCGACCGGGGTGTTCCGGCGCACCGTCGACGGCCAGGAGCTCACGTTCTCCCCCGACGGTGACGACCGGTTCACCGACGCCGGGACCGCAAGCAGCTGGACCGTGCTCGGCATCGCCGTCGATGGCCCGCTGGCCGGCACCCAGCTGGAGCGCATCCCCCACGACCACACCTTCTGGTTCGTCCAGTTCGCGTTCCGGCCCGACACCCGGGTCGCGGAGGGATCGAGGTGAAGCGCTACCCGACGGGTCCGAGCTGCGCCTCGTCGATGGTCTGGTCGTCCTCCTGCCGGGCGAACCCGTCGCCGTCCTCGTCGGAGTAAGTGGGATAGCCCGCGTCGCCGTACACGCCGTTGCCCTGGCGGTCGGGGTCGGGGTCCTCCCGGCGATCGTGGGTGCCCACGATGCTCATGGAGTGGTTATGGTCGGCGGTGATCACGATCAGTGTGTCGCCGCGGCCCTCGGCCCAGCGCTTGGCGACGCCGATCGCCTGGTCGAACTCGATCGCGTCGTAGGTGGCCCGGGGGCCGTCCAGCGGGTGCTCCATCTTGTCGATCGAGGCGCCCTCCACCATCAGGAAGAAGCCGTTGCCGTTGGACCGCCGGCTGCCCCATGCCGTCGCCGAGGAAGAAGATGACGTTGGACGCCTGGGTGGCGCCGAGATCGGCGATCACGACCGGGGACGACCCAGCGGCCCAGGACGTCGGAGACCCTGCGACCTGGCCTCGACAGGTGCGCCGGGACTCGTCAGACTGCGCGTGGCTGCGTTCGTCCAGCACTCGTCTGGGGGCAGGACCCCAGCCGGCTGGGGGCGGCGTGCCAAGCGAAGGTGGCGGTGGGTCCGCGGACGGGGTCCGTCTGATGGACCCTGCTCGCCGGTCTGTCCCTCGTCTCCGATCTCGGGATGAGCCAGCCGCCCGAGGAGTCGCTGCGCTCGGCGCTGGTGGCGACCGGTCTGGCGCGAGGCCTGGATCTGCCCGAGGGTGAGGTCGCCGACGTCCTCTACACGGCGCTGCTGCAGCACGTCGGGTGCACCGCGTTCGCGCACGAGACCGCTGCCCTGCTCGGCGGCGACGACCGCGCGGTCAACGCCGCCGGGGCCAAGACCAACTTCGCCGATCCCACCGACATGCTGCGCACCTTCCTGCCGGAGCTCACCAGCGGCGCGGACGCCTTCCGCCGTCTGCGGCTGATCACCGCGGCCATGGTGCGCGGGTCCAAGATCGGGCAGGGCGTCTCCAGGGCGAACTGCGAGGTCGCCGCCGCGATGGCCGAGCGGCTCGCGCTGGGCGCGGGCGTGCAATCCAGCCTGCTGCAGCTGTTCGAGTGGTGGAACGGCGAGGGCGCGCCGCGCGGCCTGGGCGGTGACGACATGGCGCTGCCCACGCGGATCACCCACGTCGCCTCCCTCGCGGTCCTGTTCCATCAGGTCGGCGGCGTCGACGCCGCGCTGCAAGCCGTGCGGCGGCGCGCCAGCGGCTGCCTGGACCCCGCGATCGTCGAGGCGTTCGCCCGCATCGGCCCCGACCTGCTCACCGAGGCCGCCGAGGCCGACGCGGCAGCCGCGGTCATGGCGGCCGAACCGAACCCGGTCCAGATCGTCCCGCACCGCCGGTTGGCCGGGGTCGCGCGGGCGTTCGGGGAGATGGTCGACCTGAAGTGCCCGCACCTGCACGGCCACTCCACGGCCGTCGCGGAGCTGGCGCAGGCAGCCGGCGAGCGGCTGCGCCTGGACGAGGCCGCGACCGGCGAGCTGCGGCTGGCTGGGCTGCTGCACGACATCGGCCGGGTCGGGGTCGCCTCGGGCGTATGGGACAAGCCCGCGGCGCTGTCCGCCGGGGAGCGCGAGCAGGTGGCCCTGCACGCCTACCACAGCGAGCGCATCCTCGCCCGCTCGCCGACGCTCGCCCCGGTCGCCGAGTTGGCAGGGGCGCACCACGAGCGCTGCGACGGGTCCGGCTACCACCGCGGAACCCGGGCGGGCACGGCGCTGCCCATGCCGGCGCGCGTCCTGGCGGCCGCCGACGTCTACGCGGCCATGACCCACGACCGCCCGCACCGCGCCGCACTGTCGGCCGACGCGGCGTCCGGCCAGCTCGCCATGGAGACGCGGGAGCACCGCCTTGACCACGAGGCGGTGGGCGCGGTCCTCGCCGCGGCGGGCCAAGGTCCCGGGCGCCTACGGCGAGACTGGCCCGCCGGGCTGACCGACCGCCAGGTCGAGGTGCTGCGCCTGCTCGCCGGCGGTTCCTCGAACCGCCAGATCGCCCGCCAGCTGGTCGTGTCGCCACGCACCGCCGAACACCACGTCGCCGACATCTACACCAAGATCGGGGTGACCAGCCGGGCCGCCGCGGCGATGTTCGCCATGCGCCACGACCTGCTGACCTGAGATGTGCAGCGACGACCCGGCCCGACTCAGACGACGACGACGCGGACGCCCACCTGACACGTGAATAGCCCTGAGCCCCCTGGGGTCGACACCGTGTCGAGATTCCTGCGCTATGCGTGGCTGTTCCGACACAGTGTCGGACCAGCCGCGACAGGCGATTCTCATCCTCCGGGGTGGGGCGCCAGCCCCCATGACCTGCTGACACGTGAATCGCCGGAGCCTACACGGTCGTGACCTATGACCGGCGCGGCAACTCCCGCAGCCCGCGTCCGCCCGGGTGGACGGCGACCTCCTCGGCCGAGCAGGCCGGCGACGCCGCCGGGCTGGTCGAGGCGCTGGGCCTGGCGCCGGTCACGGTCTTCGGCTCCAGCGGCGGCGCGATCGTCAGGCTGTGGCTGCTGCTGGATGCTTGGCACCTCGACCGACAATCGGACCGAGATGAACCTCGGCCAGGGCATGCCGCGCCGTTCGGGTCCCCGACAGGAGCGGTAGTCCTTGGGGCTGTCGGTGCCGGCGGGTGAGTCCGTGAGCGCCATGTCCGCACGCGAGCGTCCCCGAGCCCCGAGCACGGGGCCCTAGTGTAGTGTCTCAGTTTTAACTGGCGATTGCTTCGAGGGTCCTGCGGCCTCGCCGGACCTTGTCGAAAATCGACTGGGCTGTGGCGGTCCACACCAGCGGCGTGGGGTCGTCGTTGTTGGCGTCGAGGTAGGCCTCGATCGCGGAGATCAGGTCGGGGACGGAGGCGAACACGCCGCGGCGGATGGCCTTGTCGGTGAGGTTGCGGAACCAGCGTTCGACCAGGTTCAGCCACGAGCTCGACGTGGGCGTGAAATGCAGATGGAACCGTGGGTGCTTGGCGAGCCACTTGGCGACCTGGGGGTGCTTGTGGGTTGCGCAGTTGTCCAAGATCAGGTGGACCGCCAGGCCCTTGGGGACCTGCCGGTTGATGGTGCGCAGGAACTTGCCGAACTCCTGGTGGCGGCGGCGCGGCAGGCACCCGCCGATGACCGCGCCGGTGGCCACGTCCAAAGCCGCGAACAGGGTGGTCGTGCCGTTGCGCTTGCAGTCGTGGGTCATCGTGCCGGCCCGGCCTTTCTTCATCGGCAGCGACGGCTGGGTGCGGTCCAACGCCTGGATCTGGGACTTCTCGTCCATGCACAGCACCATCGCCCGCTCCGGCGGGTCGAGGTAGAGCCCGACAACGTCGACCAGCTTCTCCTCGAACCGGGGGTCGCCCGACAGCGTGAACGTCACCACCTGATGCGGCTTGAGGTCCAACGCCGACCAGATCCGCTGCACGCTGGCAGGACTGACCCCCTTCGCCTTGGCCATGCTCCGACACGACCAGTGGGTCTCGCCAGGCGGGGTGTCCTGCAACGTGGCGCGCGCGATCTCGGCCACCCGCTCGTCGCTGATCGTCGGCTTGCGGCCCCGTCCGGGACGCACAGCCCCCAGCCCGGCGAGCCCCTCCACCACGAACCGCCCGCGCCACGCGGCCACCGTGGACGGTGACACCCCCACCTGCTCGCCGATCGCGGTGTTGGCCACCCCCTCCGCGGCGAGCCGCAGCGCTCGTGCCGCCACCACCTCCCGGTGCGCGCTGCTGGTGGACCTGGCCAGCGTCTCAAGGACGTCCCGTTGGCCGTCCGACAGTGGCATGGGTGGAGTAGGAGGTCGCATGGCCCGACCCTACCACAATCATCGATTATTTACGAGACACTACACTAGCAGCACGTGCCTGCGCCCGCGAGCGGGCCGACCTGGGCCGGTGGTGCGCCGGACCCGCCAGGCGCTCGACGCCGGCCTGACCCTGAGCTTGTCGAAGTGACGGGTCCGCGCCGCGTCGCGTGCTCACCAACGGCTGTCGTTACATGTAACATCGATCAGCAGCGACCGAAGGAGTCCTCATGTCCGAGGCGGGTTCTCGCGCCAGGGTCCGCGAATATCGAGCGCGGTTGCGCGCACAAGGCCTTCGCCCCATCCAGATCTGGGTGCCCGACGTCCGTGCCCCAGGGTTCGCCGAGGAGGCCCACCGCCAGTCCCGTGCCGTCGCGGCGAGCGCCGACGCCGCCAGCGACCAGGCGTTCATTGACGCGATCTCTGCCTGGCCGGACGGGTGAGACGAGCGGAGATCTGGACTGTATCCGGTGGTCCGAACCTCGCCGGCAAGCCGCGCCCCGCGGTGATCCTCCAGGATGATCGCTTCGACACCGACTCCGTCACCGTCTGTCCGTTCACCACCGACTCGACGCAGGCCCCGTTGTTCCGGTTGGACATCGCGTCGACCGCGGGCAACGGCCTGCGGCGGACCTGCCGGCTCATGGTCGACAAGATCACCACGGTGTCTCGCACCAAGCTCGGGACCAGGATCGGCGTCCTCGACGGGCCGGACGTGGTCCGTCTCGAACGCGCGGTCGTCGTCTTCCTCGGCATCGCCTCAACGTCATGACCGCCGGCCGACCGCTTCTCCGACCCGGCGGCGGAACAAGCACCGCGCCGCAAGGGAGGGCGTCATGTCCGTTCCCGACCACGCGCTCGTACTGACCGCCCCACTGACGGCGACACTTCCGGCGAGGCTGCGAGCGCCCATGGCTTCAGCAGCGTGGTCGGTAGATGTCCCGGCGGGTGAGCGGCCAGCAACGAGACCCCGGCCAGGACCCGCGAGCGGGTAGGGGTACTCCATCGCCGAGTGCGTCGCGCCGAAGGCCCAGAAGCGCACAGCTCGGCGTGCTCGTTCGCGGTCATCGAGCTCTCCTTCATCGCGCTGTCCTCGGTGGCCACGACTCAGACCGGCTTGTGCGTGACGTAGACGACGTTCATGGGGTCGTCGGGGACGTCGTGGACCTCGACGTCGACGAACCCGGCGCCGGCGAGCATGGTTCGGGCGAGCTCCTCGCCCCACACGGTGCCGAGCCCGGCGCCGTCGTGGGCCAGCGACACGGTCATGCAGTGCAGCGCGCTGATGGCGCACAGCATCGGGGCGAACGGGTTGTCGAGGTTGTCCTCCAGGTTGCTGTGGCCTTGATGTCGACCATCACGAACATCCCGCCGGGCGCGAGCGCGTCGAAGATCCGCGCCAGGACGCCGGCGGGGTCGACCTGGTCGTGGATCCCGTCGAAGGCGAACACCGCGTCCACCGCCGGCTGGGCGGGCAGCCGGGCGACGTCGAGCACCTCGAAGGTGGCGTTGCCCAGCCCGTAGGCGTCGGCCTCCGCGCGGGCACGCCCGACCGGGTCGTCAGCGCACCGGTGGACGGCAGGATGCCCTCGATCAG
>JACDBB010000147.1 GCA_013695145.1 Euzebyales bacterium | reverse complement strand
AGGCGATGATGAAGTAGATGACCAGGATCGTCAGGTACAGCTCGACCGTCGCGCCGGTGCGCGAGCGGAGCAGCTGCGCCGCCTGGGTGAGGTCGGTGATCGAGATGAGCGAGACCAGCGCGGTGCCCTTCAGCAGCTCGATCAGCAGGTTCCCGAACGGCGGCAGCATCATCGGGATCGCCTGCGGCAGGATCACCCGGCGCATCCGCTGGCGAGAGGTGAAGTTGACCGCGATGGCGGCCTCCCGCTGACCCTTCGGCACCGCCTGGATCGCGCCGCGCACGACCTCGGACCCGTAGGCCCCCACATTCATGGCCAGGGCGAGGACCCCCGCCGTGATGGGCGACAGCTCGATGCCGAGCAAGATGGGCAGGGCGAAGAAGAACCAGAACATCTGCACCAGGACCGAGGTGCCGCGGAACGTCTCGATGTAGGCGCCGGCGACCCACCTGACAGGGCGCCGCTCCGACAGGCGCCCGAGGCCGCCGAGAAGGGCGAACACCGCGCTCAGCACAGCAGCCAGCGACCAGACGATCAGCGTGACCCGCGCGCCGCGCAGCAGCTGCGGCAGGAAGCCGATGATCTCAGCCATGGACTCTGCCTCAGCCCTCCCCGGCGCACAGCTGCTCGGCGGTCGTCTCCATGGCCACGTCGCTCGGGAAGCCGAAGGACTCGAGGATCTCGGCGAACTCGCCGCTGTCCTTCAGCTCCTGCAGAGCCTCGTTGTAGGCGTCTCGGAACGCCTCGTCCGACGGCCGGAACGCGGCTCCGGCGCACGCCACGGGGACCCCGTCCAGCGGGCCCACGTCCTCCAGGCCCTCGGCGGTCTCCAGCAGATTCTTGATCGACAGGCTCGGCAGTCCGTAGGCGTCGATGCGGCCCGCCTGCAGCGCCTCGATGCCGCTGCGAGAATCCGGAATGACGACGATGTCGCCGTCCGGCACGCCCGCCTCGGCGGCGTAGTCGGCCTCGACGGAACCGCCGGGGACCCCCACCTTGGCGCCGGCCGCGGCGACGTCTTCGTAGCTGGCGAAGCCGCCGGGGTTGCCCTCCAGCACCGCGAACGACTCGGTGCCGCACACGTCGGGCTCGGAGTAGATGACCTGCTCGCAGCGCTCGGGGGTCATGAACAACCCCGCGGTGACCATGTCGAAGCGCTCGGCCTGCAGCCCGGGGATCATCGCGTCGTACGCGATGACCACGCCGTCGAGCTCATCCACGCCCAGCCTGGCCAGCACAGCTCGCGGCACCTCGACGGCCGCGCCGGTGACGCTCACGCCGTCCTCGGCGACCTCGCTGTAGGGCGGCTCGTTGGCGAAGGCGATGCGCACGAATCCCTGCTCGCGGACCCGTTCGAGGGTGTCTGCGCCGGCCGCGGCGGCGGCCGCGCCCCCGGTCGCGGCCGAGGTCGCGTCACCCTCGGCCGGCGTCGCGGCATCCTCGCCGCAGGCGGCGAGCAGCGCGGCAGGGGACGCGGCCAGCGCACCCAGCACGACACCCCGCCTCAGCAGTTGACGGCGAGAGAATGTTCGGGACTCCATGCCATCGCCCTTCACAGCGGTCGGACCGAACGGCGAGCCCTTTTCAGCGACGGCAGCGCGTCGCGGGCCGGACCCATTGCGATGACCGTAGCCAAGGTCGAGTAGGATTGTCAACGATCTACGATTTCCGGGGACGCACATGCAGCCATTCAGCCCGTCGTTCACCCGCCATCCCCGCTGGCGGGGCATCGGCATCGTCGTGCCCTACGACTTCGTCCTGGACGCGGAGCTGTGGAGCTGGGCTCGAGAGGACGTGGCGCTGCATCTGACCAGGACGCCGCACCTCGACGCCGTGGTGGACATCGACATGGTGAAGGAGATCTCCGACCTCGCCGTCGTGGAGGCTGCCAGCCGCGACCTGTCCGCCGCCATGCCGCAGGTCACCGCCTACGCCTGCACGTCCGGGAGCTTCGTGCGCGGGCTCGCCGGTGAGGCGCGCCTGTGCGATGCCCTGCGGCGCGGAGGCGCCCCGCTGGCGTTGACCACCAGCGGCGCGCTGCTGGACGCGCTGGACGCCCTGGGGGTCAGCACCGTGTCGGTGGCGACACCCTACGACGAGACCTTGACCAAGCTGCTCGAAGCGTTTCTGGCGGAGGCCGGCCACGAGACGGTGGGCGTGGCCAACCTGGGACTGCGGGAACGGATCGCCGACGTCGACACGGACGGCGTGATGGCCCTGGCGCGGGCGGCGGCGCGCGACGAAGCGGACGCGCTGTTTCTGAGCTGCACCAACCTGTGCACGATCGATGTGATCGCGCGGCTCGAAGCGCTGCTGGACCGCCCGGTGCTGTCGGCGAACCTGGTCACCATGTGGGCATCGCTGCGGGCCATCTCCGCCCTGCCCACCGACCGTCCTGAGCGGCTCTTCCAGCAGGCCGCAACGACGGCAAGTGCGGGTGCGGGTGCGGTCAGGCGCGCGGGCGGGCTCCCGGGCCCAGCTCCAGCCTGATCTCGCGGGGGCCGACGCGGTGGTCGTCCGCGCACACGAGCGCGGCGGACACCAGCGCGCCGCAGTCGGCGTGCCGCAGCAGCACCGGTGGCCCGTCCGGGCCGGAGAGGAACTGATCGCCAAAGTTGTTCAGCGCGACCAGCACCGGCTGCAGGCCGCGGCCCAGCGGCGTGAGCCGGTACTCGTGGCGCACACGGTCACCGGGCTCCTGATAGGGCCGCCGCTCGAGGACGCCTTGCTCCTTCAGCGTGGCCAAGCGCTGCGCGAGCACGCTGCGGGACACCCCGATGTGGGTCTGGATGTCGCCGAAGCGGCGGACCCCGTTGAACACCTCGCGCAGCACCAGGACGGTCCAGCGGTCCCCCAGGATCTCCACTGCGCGCGCCACGGAGCACGTGCCGGTGTCGATCTCCGTCCAGCCCAGCAGATCCTCAGCCATGCGGCCTACTGTACCCCATCTGAGTTGCGTTCGAGAACTCAGCTTGCTATCCTGAGTTCGATGTTCGAACCCACAGCACAGACAGGGCACGATCTCGTCGCGGGTGAGCGACTGTTCCGCGGCCACCCGCTGCACCGGCGGGTGGAGGTCGAGCTCGACGGGCTGCGCCTGCACGTCCGACCCGTCCTGCCCGGCGACACCGGGCGCATCGCGCGATTCGTGCAGGGGCTGTCCCCCACCACGGCCTACCGCCGGTTCCTGGCTCCCACGCCGCGCCTGACGGCACGTGCGCTGGCGACGCTCGTCGACGTCGACCATCACGACCGCGAGACGTTGCTCGCGCTCACCGCTGACGGCCCATCGAGCAGGCTGATCGGCGTGGGTCAGTACGTGCGACTGACCGAGGCGCGGGCCGAGATCGCGCTGGTCGTCGGCGACGCGTGGCAGCGGCGAGGCGTGGGCAGGATGCTGGCCGCGCAGCTCGCGCAGGCGGCCGCCGAGGAGGGCATCGCCGAGCTCACCGCGACGGTGCTGGCGGAGAATCCGGCGCCGCAGCGGCTCGCCGTGGGCCTCACCGCCGCCGTGGAGGCGGTGCACGCCGGGACGACCGTCGACCTGACCATCCGCTGCCCGACGATGGCGACGCCCCGCCAGGTGTGATCTGGTGGGAGGCCGCGACCGGCTCCCCCGCCATCAGACTCAGGGGCACGACACCCGCCCAGACCGCAATGGTGAGGTCGGCCTCGTCGTCGACCGGTGGACCGGTGCGCACCTTCGCGGAGGCCTCGGCCAGGGACACGGCGCCCACCATGGTGGCGGCCAGCTCCGTGCGCGTGGGGCCGCGGACGGCGTCCCAGCGGCCGGGCTCGACGCGCTCGACGAACGCACGCAGAGCCTGCTCCCGCTCGTCGGGGTCGGTGACCTCACGCCCGTAGCCGTGCACCACCACCGACCGGTAGTTCATCGAGTGGTGGAAGGCCGAGCGCGCCAGCACCAGGCCGTCCAGCAGGGTGACCGCCAGGCACATCGCCGCGCCCGCGCGGAACGCCCGTCCCAGACCGCTGGCGGGTGAGGCGTGCACGTACACGTGAGTCCCGACCCGAACGTAGGCGGTCGGGATGATCAGGGGTCGCCCGTCGGCGGGAGCGACCGTCGCCACGTGGACGGCGTAGCCGTCGTCGAGGATCGCCGCGATCTCCTCGGCCTCGTAGCGCGCCCGCTCGGCAGTCCGCCGCACCCGGACCCGCTCGGATGGCGCCTCGACGACCATGGCTCGACCTCGCTGGTTCGATATCTGTTATAGTACAGTTATGAGTACTGCACTAGCACAGTATCTCGACGAGGGCGCCGGGGCAAGCGGTATCCGCAGCGCCGTCGAGCTCGCGGTCGAGCGAGGGGAGCTGGCGCCCGGCCAGGCGCTGCCCTCGGTTCGCGAGCTCGCCAGGGAAGTCGGTGTCAGCCCCGCCACAGTGGCCGCCGCGTTCGGCCAGCTGCGCCAGCGCGGAATCGTGGTCACCCGGCCGCGCAGCGGCACGCGCGTCAGCCGGCGGCCCCCACTCGTGACCCGTCCGGAGGCCGCGCTTCCAGACGGCACGATCGACCTGGCCAGCGGCAACCCGGACCCCGCCCTGCTCCCCGACTTGGGCCCGTTCCTCGCTGGGGTCTCGGGTGAACCCGTGCTGTATGGCGCACAAGGCGTCGACCCCAGCCTGCGCGAGCGCGCCGATGTCATGTTCCGCGCCGAGGGCGTCTCGACGCCCGGCGTCGCCGTGACCTCCGGCGCCCTCGATGGGCTGGAGCGAGTGCTCGGGGCTTGGTTGCGACCCGGTGACCGGGTGCTGGTGGAGGATCCTGGCTACACCGGCACCCTGGATCTCGTGCGCGCCATGGGCCTGGTGCCGGTCGGCGTCGACGTCGACGAGCGAGGCCCGCTCCCGGATGCGCTCGCAGCCGGGTTGCTGCAGGGTCCGCGCGCCGTGGTGGTCACACCGCGCGCGCACAATCCCACCGGGGCGGCGCTGTCGCCCGCCAGGGCGGCCGACCTCGCACCGCTGATCGCCGCCCACCCTGGCGTGCTGCTCGTGGAGGACGACCACGCCGGCCCGGTGGCCGGGGTCGAGCTGTGCACACTGACCCGCTCCGCGCGGCGCTGGGCGCTCGTGCGCTCGCTCTCCAAGTCGCTCGGGCCCGACCTCCGGGTCGCGCTGGTGGCGGGCGACGAGGCCACGCTCGGCCGGCTCGAGGGCCGGCAACGCCTCGGACCCGGCTGGGTGAGCCACGTGCTGCAGCGCACCGCGGCGGCGCTGCTGGGCGACGTGAACGTCACGGCCCAGCTCGAGCGCGCGCGCGCCGTCTACACCGACCGCCGCGGCGGCCTGCGCGACGCCTTGGCCGAGCGTGGCATCGCCGCGCGGGCGCGGTCCGGCCTCAACGTGTGGGTGCCGGTCGCCGAGGAGGAGCCGGTCGTGCGCGGCCTGCTGGGCAGCGGCTGGGCCGTGCGCGGGGGCGAGCCCTACCGCCTGGCCAGCCCCCCGGCTGTCCGGGTGACCATCTCCACGCTGCGGCCCGAGACTGCCAACCGCCTCGCCATCGACCTCGCGGCACTGCTGCGTCCCCGCCGCCGCCGGACCAATCCCACGTGACGTCACACTGGGCACGACGGGTTCGGCGGCAACCACGAAACCCCGGTGAGCAGAAGGGTTCGACGTGAGCACTCAACCGACGACGGCGGCGGATGACATCAGGTCATTCGATGGCCTCCGCGCGATGTACATCAACTGCACGCTGAAGCTGTCCCCGCAGTCCTCCCACACCCAGCTCCTGATGGACCGCTCGGCGGCGATCATGCGGACCAACGGGGTCGAGGTCGACACGATCCGGGCCGCCGACCATCGCATCGCGCCCGGCGTGTATCCCGACATGACCGAGCACGGCGCCGAGGCCGACGACTGGCCTGAGCTGTTCGAGCGCGTCATCGCCGCCGACATCCTGATCCTCGGCACGCCCATCTGGCTCGGCGACAAGTCCTCGGTCTGCACCCGCGTCATCGAGCGCCTGTACGCGCACGGCGGCGACCTGAACGACCATGGGCAGTCGCGCTACTACGGCCGCGCGGGCGGGTGCCTCATCACCGGCAACGAGGACGGGATCAAGCACTGCGCGATGAGCATCCTGTACTCCCTGCAGCACCTGGGCTACACGATCCCGCCGCAGGCCGACGCGGGCTGGATCGGCGAGGCGGGTCCGGGCCCGTCCTACGGCGACGACGGCACCGTCGGCCTGGACAACGACTTCACCAACCGCAACACGACGTTCATGACCTGGAACCTCATGCACGCCGCGCGGCTGCTCCGCGACAGCGGCGGCTTCCCCGCCCACGGCAACCAGCGCCCGCAGTGGGACGCCGGAGCCCGCTTCGACTACCCAGCCCCGGAGCACCGCTGAGCCCCGTTGTGCCGTGCGCGGTGTTCCAGGCTGCTCCAGCGCCGCGGAACGCATGACTGAGGACCCGGTTCGGTACCCGCTCATCGACGTGACCGCGTGGGACGCCGCCGCGACGGTGGTCGCGCCCACCTCCATCGAGGTGAGCGTGTAGCCATGAGCGGGTGGTGCGACTTGATGACCGCAGCGGTCAACCAGCCGCACCACCCAGGACGAGCGGGGCGGTTGCGCCAGCGCCGACCCCTGGATGCCGAACAGCGCATCCCAGCCGTCGCCGGTCGCCCGCACGCGTCTCGAGGGTGTGTCCACAGGCGGGGGTGGCGGCCGGGGCGGTGAGAAGGGCAGAATCGGCGGGTCCGCGGTCGACTGGGGGCGGGGGAGGCCCGATCAGCAGCAGCTACGCCGAGGCCGGCCCGCTGGAGCGGGCGCTGGTGCTGGGGTTCGCGGTGCTGGTGTTCGGCTCGATCGGGTTCATGTACTGGTGGTTCGGTCGTGACGAGGCCGCCCCGCCGCCGGATGGGGGGCCGGTCGTGGTGG
>JACDBB010000142.1 GCA_013695145.1 Euzebyales bacterium | reverse complement strand
CCGGGACGACCAGGCGGCCGCGGTCGAAGCCGAGCTCGGGACCGCTGCCCGACTGGGGCGGGACAAGGCGCGCAACCGCACGTCCACGCGAGGTGATCACCACCTCCTCACCGGCGGCGACGATCGTCAGGAGGCGACTCAGATGGGTCTTCGCCTCGTGTACCCCTACGGACTTGGTCACGTGGTTAGCTTACTCCGGCGCACGATGCGCTCAGGCCGGTCGCCTACGCATGGATGTCGCGGTGCAGACCGCCACCCTGCATCTCGGCCGTGCTCAGCCCCCGTGCAGCAGACGCTCGGTCGCCTCGTCGGCGGGGTAGAACAGCTCGATGACCAACTCGTCCAGCGTGATGTCACGAGGCGTGCCGAAGGTGGTCAGCGTGGTGAACAGACTCAGCTCACCGCCCGGTGTGGCGAGCCGCACGGCAAGGAGGATCTGCGGCTCGTCGGTCGGGATGTGCGCCGGTAGGTCGCTGGTGGTCGGGTAGGTCCGCACCTCCTCGGCCAGGGCTGCAACCGCTCGGTCACCCGTCGTCGCGACGATCCTATCCAGCTGCCACAGCAAATACCCGGCCCACTCCCGCAGGTTGGTCGTGCGGGACGCCAGACCCTCCGGATGCAGGCTCACGCGGACGATGTTGGGCACCGGCTCTAGCAGGTGCGCCGGCAGGCCCTCCAGCAGCGCCAGCGCCCCGTTGTTGGCACCGACGATGTTGTACGTCCGGTCGAGCACCACCCCTGGGTAGGGGTCGTGGGCGTCGAGGATGCGCTGGATCGCCGTCAGCGCACGCTGCATCTGCGGGGCGTCCAGCGGGGTCTCGGCGTAGCGGGGCGCGAACCCGGCCGCCAGCAGCAGCGTGTTGCGCTCGCGCAGCGGGACTTCGAGCCCCTCAGCCAGAGCCAGCACCAGCTCGGGGCTGGGGCGGGCGCGGCCGGTCTCCACGAAGCTCAGGTGGCGGGGGGACACCCCGACGTCGAGGGCGAGGTCCATCTGGCTGCGGCGGCGCTGCTCGCGCCAGTCGCGCAGCAAGGGGCCGACGGTGGTCGTGGTGGGCATGCGGATGACGCTACGCCCGCGAGGTCGTGTCCACGACTACCCGAGAGGTAATCGACGCACGACGCGGCGGGCCGCACGATGAGCGGACATCCCGACCCTCTCATCGACAGGAGATCTCCCATGACCACCACCTCCACCCACCGCGCTGCCGGGAACCGCCGTCCTGCCGACCCCCTCACCCGATCGCTGGCCGTCGATGCGGTGGTCTCCGCCGGCACGGGGGTGCTGCTGGCCGCGGGGAGCGGCCTGCTCGATGAGGTGCTGGGCATCCCGCCGGGCTGGCTGCTGGGCCTTGGGCTGTTCATGGTCGTGTACGGCATCGACGTGGGGCTGGTCGCGGCGCGGCCGGCCTGGCATCGCATCGCCCCTGCGATCGTCGTGGGCAACAGCGCGTGGGTCACCGCGAGCATCGTGCTGGTGCTTGGCGGCTGGTTCGACCTGACCGCGCTGGGTGTGGCGTTCGTGCTGGCCCAGGCCGCGATCGTCGCCGCCTTCGCCGTGATGCAGGCCCGGGCGGTCGGCCGCTGAGCGCGCTGCGCCACCCCGCGCCCGCGGCCTCACGCGTCCGCGCCCCCTCCCACCCGCGGCGTGCCGAGCCACATCGCCCCCACCGAACCAGGTCGACACACACCGGACCGGACGGCCTCACCGGCCCCACCGGCCCCACCGGCCGGGCCGACCGGACCGTCCCGCGCCACGTGGAACGCTCCCACGATGACCGATGACATGCTGACCTCCCTGCGGCCGCTGCTGGAGCAGGGGTTCCCCTTCGTCGAGCGGCTGGGGGTCCGACTGGACGCGATCGAACCGGGCTACTGCCGCATGACCGCCCCGATGGAGGGCAACGGCAACCACATCGCCACGATGTACGCCAGCGCCCTGTTCACCCTGGCCGAGCTGCCGGGCGGGGCGATCTTCCTCTCCTCCTTCGACGCCAGCCGGTACTACCCGATCGTCAAGGGCATGGACATCCGGTTCCTCAAGCCCGCCCGCACCGGCATCACCGTCGAGGTGCGCATCACCGAGGAGGACGTGCAGCGCATCCAGGCGGTGGCGACCGAGGCCGGCAAGGCCGACTACTCCTGGGACTGCGAGCTGGTCGACACCGACGGGGTGGTCGTGGCCCGCTCCGTCAACGACTACCAGCTGCGCACGCACGGCACCTGATCGATCCGACCGTCGGCAAGGGCTATGCCGTCAGGCGCTCGCGCGCAGCGCCTGACGGACCTCGTCGAGCAGGACGTCGACCCCCTCTAGGTTAGCGGCGACGTCGTTGACTGGACCGTCAGCGGGCCTCAGATGACGGGTAGGCTGTCGGCGGCGTTGGAGAAGTCGTCGTCGACGAGGACGACCTCGCGCCCGGCGCGCGCGAGCAGCGACGCGCCGATGGCGGAGCGATAGCCCGAGGCGCAGTGCACCCACAGCTCGCCCTCCGGGATCCGCGCGGCTCGGTCCGCGAGGTCCGGCAGCGGGATGTGCACAGCGCCGTCGATGTGGCCGTCGCGCCACTCGTCGTCGCGCCTGACGTCCACCACGACGGGCGGAACGCCGCCGGCCGCGGTCCCAAGAGCCTTGGCGAGCCCCGGGAAGTCAGCCACGGCATAGCGATGGAGCCGGGCCCCGGACGCGACCGCCTCCGGTCCGCCGACGATGCCCCCCGCCGGCCGGTCGACGCCGATGCGCACCAGCTCGCGTTGCGCGGCCGCGATGTGGTCGGCCTCGGCGCCGAGCAGGATCACCGGCGCGCGCCAGGGAAGAACCCAGCCGAGATACGTGGCGAACCCGCCGTCCAGTCCGACATTGACGGTCCCGGCGACGTGCTGCTCGGCGAACGCTCGTCGGCTGCGCAGGTCGACGATCCAGTCGCCGCGCCGCAGACTTTCGGCGACGCCGTCCGCATGAACGGCGGGCGGTGCCGACAGGTCGATCGGCGGGGGACCGCTGCGGTTGATCGGCGCCATCCGCTCGTAGTAGCTGGGATAGGCGGTCAGCCCTGAGATGATGGTCGCGACGAACGTGTCCTCGTCGCCGATCCGTGCGGCCTGGTTGACGTCCCGCTCGCCCGCGATCGTGCCGTCCGAGGACTCGGTCGACGAAGTGGACGAGCAGAAGCTGCCGAAGCCGTGCGTGGGCAGCACCGCGACCGTCCCTCCGAGCTCGTCGAGCAGCCGCCGCGCGGAGCGGTGCTGGGCCCGCGTGAGTTCGTCGGTGCGGGAGGGGTCGATCAGGTCCGTGCGCCCCACACTTCCGTGCAGCAGCGAGCCACCGGTCAGCACGAAGCGGTCGATCAGCTCCCCTGCGACCTCATCAGCGATGGCGTAGGACAGATGGTGTGGCGTGTGCCCCGGCGTGTGCAGCGGACGAAGGTGCAGGCCGCCGGAGGTGATCTCGTCACCCTCGCGAACTCCCACGCGCTCGAAGTCGACCGGCTCGTCGGCGGCGACGACGTAGCGCGCGCCTGACGCCCGAGCAAGTTCGAGCCCGCCGGTGACGTAGTCGTTGTGCACATGCGTCTCCAGCACATGGGTGAGCCGAAGGGCGCGATCGTCGAGCACCCGCTGGACGCGGTCGATGTCGCGCTGCGGGTCGACCACGACCGCCACGCGGCCGTCGGTGATGAGGTAGCTGCGGTCCCCGAGGCCCGGCGTCTCGATCGTCACGACGTCGATCACAACGGACTCCTTCAGACGATGGCCCGCCACCCGGTGCGCCGGCCGTGGCGAGCGCGACGATCACCATGACGATCACCATCATGACGGCGAATCAGCTGTCCTGCGGTCACCCTGCGGTAATTCCATGGCGCCCGCCGGGCGGATGGCACAGACTGCACCCGCAGCGGTTCCGGCGAGGCGAGGGACGCCGATGAGCGACGAGCACAGTGACCCACGGCAACCGGTCGGCTTCACCCCTGAGGTGCTCGACCGGTCGGTGCTGGCCCTCCCGCTGCTCAAGCGGATGGACCCCGACAGGCCCTCGACGGAGACCGACGACGACGATGCGGAGATGCACCAGGTCGTCATCGACGTCAACCTCACCTACCACCGCGGCCGGGAGGCCGCTCGGGAGCGAGCCGCCGAGCTGGTGGCCCAGGCGGTCCGCGAGGCGGGGACGCGCTCTGATCAGGGTCTCAACGAGGCCAAGAGCCGGTTCAGCGAGCAGTACCTGTTCGCCAGGCTCGAGACCTCGGCCTTGCGCAGGCTGGTCGTTCTCGACTCCCAGGGCGACCCGGAGATCACGACCGAGGAAGCAGGCCGGGCGGGGGCGCACCGGTCGATCCACCGGATCTGGCCAGACTTCAGGATCCATCCACTCGTCTCGACGTCCGTCAGCACCGTGAAGGCCAACGCCGCGCGCGCCTCCTTCGGCGCGGTGGGGGAGGGGATGGTCTGGGCGGTCGTCGACTCCGGGATCGACAAGGACCATCCGCACTTCGCGCTGCACCGCAACCTGGACCTCCCGCCCGCGATCGAGCCGCTGGACCTCACCGGAGGCGGCGACCCCCACACCGACGAGTTCGGCCACGGCACGCACGTCGCCGGCATCCTGGCAGGGGAGCTGCGCCCGGCGTCGGGCAACGGCGAGGAAGAGCCTTCGCCGGACCCGCCGCCCGAGATCAGGGCGTTCTCACGCCACCGCGACGAGAACGGCCAGATCGCCTACGACATCCTGTCGCTGGACGCGATCTCCGGCATCGCGCCCCGCTGCAAACTCTTGAGCATCAAGGTCCTGGACCGTGACGGTCGCGGCAGCGCCAGCGACCTGCTCGCCGCGATCGAGCACATCCAGCGCATCAACGGCAACGGGCGGCGGCTGCTCGTCCACGGCGTCAACCTGAGCGTGGGCTACGACTTCGAGCCGGAGTGGTTCGCCTGCGGGCAGAGCCCGCTGTGCGTCGAGGTCGACCGGCTGGTCCGCTCGGGCGTCGTGGTGGTCGTCGCCGCGGGCAACACCGGCTACGGCTACCACCAGGTCGCAGGCCGCGCCACGGCCTTCGCGGCCGGGCTGGACCTGACCATCAACGATCCGGGCAACGCCGACCTCGCCATCACGGTCGGCTCCACCCATCGCGAGATGCCGCACGTCTACGGCGTGTCGTACTTCTCGTCGAAGGGGCCGACCGGGGACGGCAGGGTCAAGCCGGACCTCGTCGCTCCGGGCGAGAAGATCCTGTCGTGCGCGGCGGGCAGGAAGCACGAGGAGGCCCAGGCCAAGGGGGCCGACTGCAACTACCTGGAGGACAGCGGCACGAGCATGGCCGCTCCGCACGTCTCCGGCGCCGTCGCGGCGCTGCTGTCGGTGCGGCGCGAGTTCATCGGCCGACCCGAGCGGGTGAAGGAGATCTTCATGGAGTCCGCGACGGACCTCCGTCGCGACCGCCACTTCCAGGGTCAAGGGCTCGTGGACCTGATGCGAGCCATCCAGTCCGTTTGAGAGGGGTGCAGCATGCAACACGTAGCGGGCCTTCCCTACGCGGAGATCCAGTTCACCCGTGACGGGGGCGTTCACGACGACATGGAGGCGTTGAGCCTCTCGGCGATGGTGGGGGAGGAGGAGGTCACGGACCTCCTCGTCGTGTCGCACGGTTGGAATAACGACATGGCCGAAGCGCGCGGCCTGTACGCCCGGCTGCTCCAGCGCCTGCGGGCGCAGCTCGACGCGGGCGCCGTGCCCCGAGCCGCGGACCGCACCTACGGCGTCGCGGCCATCCTGTGGCCGTCGAAGAAGTTCGCGGAGGACGAGCTCATCCCGAGCGGCGCGGCCAGCATCGACGGGCTGGTCAGCGACGCGGCCCTCCTGGAGCAGGTCGACAACCTGAAGAGTGCGCTGGCGGACCCGGGAACAGACGCCGGCCTGGAGGAGATCAAGCCGCTGCTGGCACAGCTCGAGGACGACCCGGCGGCACGACGGGCCATCGTGGAGACGATCAGGGGTGTGCTGCCGCAGCGGGCAACCGACGCCGAGGACGCGTCCGACGAGTTCTTCGCCGAGGACCCAGGGGAGCTGATGGACCGGCTGGCCGAGGTCGTGCTCGCCGCGCCGAACCTGTCGACCGGAGGCGGAGGCGCGGCCGCGTTCGAGGTGGGCGGTGGCGGCGCCGCCACGGCGACACCCGTCACAGGGGCCACAGGGGAGGCGCAGGGTCTGGGCGAGGTCCTGGGTGGAGCCCGCGCGGCGGCTCGTCGCCTGCTGAACTTCGCGACCTACTACGTGATGAAGGACCGGGCCGGTCTGGTGGGACGCACCGGCGCGCTCGAGGTGCTGAAGCGCCTGCACGCCCAGCGCACGACGATGCGGATGCATCTGGTGGGGCACAGCTTCGGCGCGCGTCTGGTCACGAGCGCGGCGGCCGGCTGGGGCCCGGGACCGTCGCCGATCGCGAGCCTCGGCCTGCTGCAGGCCGCGTTCTCCCACAACGGCTTCGCACCGCGCTGGAACGGGAGGGACGACGGCGCCTTCCGCGGCCTGGTCACCGGCCGCCTCGTGTCCGGGCCCGTGGTGATCACCTGCACCAAGAACGATCGCGCCGTCGGGCTCGCCTACCCCATCGCCTCACGCATCGCGCGACAGGCCGCGGCGGCACTCGGCGGTCCAGACGACCCCTACGGCGGCCTCGGCCGCAACGGCGCGCAACGGACCCCGGAGGCCACCGACGGCTTCCTGCTCCCGGTTGGTGGGGCCTACGCCTTCGCGGCCGGCCGCATCCACAACCTCGTCGCTGACGACTTCGTCGCCGACCACGGCGACGTCGCCTCGGACGCGGTGGCCTACGCCTTGCTCGCGGCTGTGACAGCCACCTGACCACTGCCGCAGGATCCCGCAGGATGAGCTACGATCAGCGCTTCGGCAGGGTGGGTGGCGACATGGCGGACGAGGCGGTGCAGCTGACTCTCGCGCTCAGCGGCGGGACGGACAGCGACGCCCGCGAGCTCGACCTTCTCACCGCGCAGCTTCGTCAGCGCCTGCTCGAGCTCGACGTCACGTCGGTCAATGCCGTTCGCAGCGACGAGATCCCCGCCGGCGCCAAGCCAGTCGACCCGATCACCATCGGCGCGCTGCTGGTGACGCTCACACCCGCCGTCCTGCAAGCGGTCGTGTCACTCGTCGAGACGTGGTCGGCCCATCGCCGTGTGGGCAACGTCAAGCTGACCATCGACGGCGACTCCATCGAGTTCGACGCCGACCCTGTGCTGCGGCAGCGGGCCGTCGAGCTGTTCCTCGAGAAGCACGCCGAGCGGTGAGAGGCCATGGCCGCCCGCCGTGACGCCCTGATCATCGCCACGGGTACCTACGAGGACGATGGCCTGCGCCGGCTGCGCTCGCCCGCGCAGGACGCGGCGGCATTGGGGCGCGTCCTCGGCGACTCGACGATCGGCGGCTTCGAGGTGAAGCAGCTGATCGACCAGGACGAGGCCGCCATGCGGCTCGCGATCTTCGAGTTCTTCGACCAGCGCGGGCTTGACGACCTGCTGCTCCTGCACCTGTCCTGCCACGGCATCAAGGACGACGACGGGCGCCTGTACTTCGCCGCGACCAACACCAGGCGAGAGACGCTCGAGGTGACCGCCATGCCGTCGGCGTTCCTGAACGAGTGGATGGAGCGCTCGCGAGCGCGGTCGATCATTCTCCTCCTGGACTGCTGCTATGCGGGCGCCTTCGCGCAGGGTTCCAAAGGCGACGAGGGCGTGCACCTGAGGGAGAAGTTCGACGGGAGTGGACGAGCCATCCTCACCGCGTCGAACGCCATCGAGTACTCCTTCGAGGGCGATAACCTGTCAGGCGCAGGCCGACCATCGGTGTTCACGGCCGCGATCGTGGAAGGGCTGGAAACCGGCAAGGCGGACCGTGACGGTGACGGTCGGGTCTCGATCCCCGAACTCCACGACTTCGTCAACGAGCGGATGCTCGAGGCCAAGCCCAAGCAGACGCCACTGAAGTGGGAGCTCGGCATCGAGGGCGGCCTGTACATCGCCCGCAGCCCGCGGCTGTCCCCGCCGCCCGAACCACCGCCCCCACGACCGCCGCCCCAGCCTCCGCCGATTCCGGGTTTCCTCGCGGGGCTTCGGGCGGCGCTGGCCGGGCGGCCGGCGGTGTCGAGCGTGGTGGTGATCGTCTTGGGGGCCGTGGCCGCGCTCCTCGTCCTCGACCGTGACGACAACGCCGGCGGAGGGGGCGATGAGGCCGAGTTCACCGCAAAGGTTCCCGCCACGCAGCCGTGGACCGACACCACGATCGAGCTCGGCGCCGGCGACGAGATCACGATCACGGCGAACGGCGAAGTGATCGACGACATCAACAACCACCCGGACCGCACGTTCACGCCTGACGGGGAGCCGGACCTCGAGGGCGAGCACTCGGGCGACCCGCACCGTGACATCAACCATGCGGCGCTGATCGGCAAGGTCGGCGACGGCGAGGCCTTCTTCGTCGGTAGCGACCACGCGTTCACCGCCGCGGACGCCGGCAGGCTGCACCTGGGCATCAACGACGGCAGGTTCGACGACAACGCGGGCGCCTACGACGCGGTTGTGACCGTCACGGGCGGGGCCGTGAGCCAGGACGGATGATGGCTCGAGGCGGGGCTACGGCCGGGGACTGGCCCGGACGGGGGTCGCCGTGGGAGTTCGACCCCGGGCCGGCGCGCAACCGCGGCTGGGGACGGCTGTTCTCGGAGACGCCGAACTATCGCGGGCTGGGAGTCGCCATCACCGGCCGGGAGGTGTTCCGCTGGCATTTCGGACCGATGTTCTACCGGGGACGGCTCACCGACCGCGGGGTCAAGGTGCTCATCATCGGTCAGGAGGGCGCCCAGGACGAGTCGCTGGCGTCGCGGTCGTTCGTGGGCGGTACCGGGGCCAGGATGCAGCACCTGCTGGCGCACCTGGGCATAACGCGCTCGTACCTGTTCCTCAACACCTTCGTGTATCCGATCTTCGGCCAGTACTCCCAGGGCCTGCGAGCGCTTGCCCAGGATCCCGCTTCACCGATCGTCCGCCACCGCCATCGGATCCTCGACTACGCCCTGGCGCGCAACGACGTTCACCTGGTGATCGCCGTCGGCACCGCCGCGAAGGAGTCGGTGGTGACCTGGGTGCGCTCGCATGGCGGTGGCTGCGCAGGCGACGCCGGTGACGTGGCCGGCTGCGACGCCGCGGTCCTCGGTCCCCGCGTGCGGCTGGTCGGCGTGCTGCATCCCGGAGGGGCGCAAGGAGGTGACGCGGACCCGGTGGTGGTCGACTTCCGTCGGGCCGCCCGCCAGATCGAGGAGTGGGCCGACGCCGACCCCGGCTGGCTGGCGGTGGACCCCGACGGGGAGCGCGGCGCCGCGGGCGAGTACGCCTACCGCTCGGCTCCGATCCCGTTCCGCGATCTTCCCTATGCGGTGTCCTGGCGCTTGGGGCGGGGCGCCACGTCGTCCAACCGCGCCGACGAGCAGCGCGGCATCCAGCTGTTCGGCGCCGGCGGCCATTACAACGGCCGCGGCGACGCGCTCACCTACCCGACCACGGCGGCGGGCACCGAGGAGGGTTACGCCGTGGAGCGGGGCGAGCTCCCCTACGAGCCGTCCCGGCGCCCGTGGGGAGACTTCGATCGCGGCCCTCCAGGGGGCTTCGCGCGCCTGCTGCAGGGCGGTGTGACAGGACTGGAGTGGCCGGACTTCACGTCGAGCCTGCCTGGTGACGGATCCTTCGGGCTCGCACCGCTGCATCGGGGCCGCTTCGACAACGTCAAGGCGCTGGTGTGGGCCGATCAGGAATCGCACGACGACGTGTTCTGCTGCCGGGCGCTGTGCGGCGACGCCGGCCAGCACCTTCAGGGGGTGCTGGAGGCGATGGGCGTAGCCCGCGACTACCTGATCGTGCGCGTGCTCCCGGCCGACACCATGGGGCAGACCTGGCCGAAGGTCCGCCGGCTCGTGGACCATCCGCAGACGCGGGCGCTGCACGCCGAGCTGCTTGCCCGCCTGCGAGCTCGCAACCCCGGTCTCGGCGTCGTCGTGGCCGTTGGCCCTCAGGCCCGCCGGCTCGTCGGTGGCCTGCCCACGGCTCCGCTGCCGGTCGTGGAGCTGCGCGCGTGGCGGCGAGCGGGTGCCCGTGCGGACTGGCGACGGGCGCTGGAGCGGTTGCGTGGCCTGTCCTACACCACGGACAGCGAGCCGACGTTCGTCTGGGACGGCCGTCGCCGCCAGATCCCCCGCTTCGACCTGCCCTACGGGTCCGTCCGGTGGCGCGGGACCTCGGGTGACCGCGCGGTCCGCCCCGTGCAGGACGGCGACTCGTCCCCGCACTATCTGAAGCTGTTCATGCCTCGGTGGGCCTGGCTCCTGGGACCGGAGCCATTGTCCGCGTCCGAGCGGTCCGCCGTCGTCGAGCTGGGCTGAGGGGATTGCGCGATGCCTGCTGACGCCGGGACCTACGTGCTCGACGGGCGTGGTCACCATGAGCCCCACCTTCGACGTGCACGACGCCGGGCGGGTGTATGTGCGCGGCGACAGGATCGCAGCGGTCGGCCCCGCCGACGCCTCGCCGCCGGAAGGATTCGACAAGGCACCGCTGGTGCGCACAGGCGGCACGCTCTACCCCGGACTCATCGAGCTGCACAACCACCTGCCTTACAACGTGCTGCCGTTGTGGCAGGTGGCGCGGCGCTACGACAACCGGGGCCAGTGGGGGGGCGTCCCCGGCTACCGCGCTCGGGTATCGGGGCCGATGGGGATCCTCGGCCGGGTCGCCGGCTACATCGAGGCGATCGTGCGGTACGTCGAGGTCAAGTGCGTCCTCGCAGGCGTGACCACAAGCCAAGGGATCGCCCTGTACTCCAACGCGGGCGCGCGCCGCTACTACCACGGCCTGGTGCGCAACGTGGAGCAGCCCGGCGTCGGCCTGCCCGCCGCCGGTACCCGCATCGCCGACGTAGAGGCTGAGCAGGCCGCAAGGCTCCTGGAGCGGCTGCGGCGCAGCTCCTGCCTCCTGCTGCACCTTAGCGAGGGCGTCGACGACGCGGCCCGCAGCCACTTCCGCGCTTTGCGCGTCGAGGGCCGCCGCTGGGCGATCGGTGACGCCCTGGCCGGCATCCACTGCGCGGGGTTACGCGGCCGGGACTACGCCACATTGCGGTCGCGTGGTGGCGCCATGGTGTGGTCACCCCTGAGCAACCTGCTGCTCTACGGCCAGACGGCGGACATCGCCCGCGCGGCGCGAGAGCGCGTGCTGATCGGGCTGGGGTCGGACTGGTCACCGTCCGGCAGCAAGAACCTGCTCGGTGAGATGAAGGTGGCGTGGCTGGTCGCCGCGCAACGGGAGGCGGGGCTGTCGGCGCGCGACATCGTCGCGATGGTCACGGTCAACGCCGCGCGAATCCTCAAGTGGGGCGGTGAGCTCGGCTCGCTGGAGCGCGGCAAGCGCGCCGATCTGATCGTCGTGAACGGACTTCGAGGCGACCCCTACGAGCACCTGCTGCGCGCGCGGGAGACCACGCTCACCCTGGTGGTGATCGACGGCGCCGCCCGCTACGGCCAACCGCGCATGATGCGGCGCCTGAGCCACGATGGCGAGCGCATCGAGATCGGCGGGTCCGCGCGCGTGCTCGACCTCAGCGATGCCGCCAGCGACCCCATCGTGGGCGCGCTGTCGCTCGCGGCGGCCCGCGACCGGCTGGCCGACGGGATGGGTCGGCTCCCGGAACTGGCCCGACGCATGGAGGAGCCAGGCGGGGCGGGCGTGCCGCTGGGCGCGACCAGCGCCACCGAGCCGGGCACCTGGTTCCTCGAGCTCGACCACGAGCGGCTGCCCGGCTTCTCCCAGCGACCGCAGCTGTCGTTCGCGGGCGCCGCAACCGGCGCGTTCCCCGAGCTGTCCGGAGCCGGGCTCCTGTCGGACGTGGTCGAACCGATGGAACTCGACCCGCTGACCGTGGCCGACGATGGCGCCTTCCTGGACAACCTGGCGGCAGCGGCCAACCTGCCCGAGTTCGTCGGCCGTGAGCTGCCGCCGCTGTACGGACAGCGGCCGCGCACGCCGCGTCCTGCGTAGGCGGCTCGCTCAGCGGGTTGAACCGGTGACGTACTGCTCGAGCGCCTCGGCCTGCAGCTCGAGGTCATCGAGGCGCGTCTTGACGACATCGCCGATCGACACGATCCCCACCAGCCCGCCGTCGACAACGACCGGCACGTGCCTGATGCGCAGCTCGGTCATCGTCGCCATGAGGTCATCGGCGGTGGCGCTCGGGTCGCAGGTCCGCACCTCGGCCGTCATCGCCTCGCGCACCGGCCGGTCCCAGCAACCGGGTCCGGAGCGCGCGCACTGGCGCACGAGGTCGCGCTCGGAGATGATCCCGTCGACCGTGTGGCCGTCCTCGGAGACCACGAGCGCGCCGATGTCATGCTCGGCCAGTGCGTGCGCCGCGTCGAGCAGCGTCGCGGTCGCCGCGACGGTCGCCACGTCGCGACCCTTGCGTTCGAGGATCACCGATACCCGGACAGACACCTCGTCACCTCCCATTGCCGGCCTCCGCCGACCACGTCAACGGCCGACTCGAACCGTCGCTGGTCGGGACGCTGGCGTCAAGGTCTGCTCGTAGCCAGGGGGAATCGCGATCCCCACCAGGCCGGTCAGGACGTCGGCGAGGGCGGCGTCGAGCTTCAGGGCCGCATGGCGGTCGCCACGCGTGGCGCCGCGGTTCACGATCGCGACCGGCAGCCGGCGGCGCACCGCCGCGGTCACGAACCGGTAGCCGGACCCGACCGTCAGGGAGGACCCGAGGACCAGGAGGGCGGAGGAGCGGCCAAGCAGCGCGAGGGCGCGCCGGAACCGCTCCTGCGGGACATGCTCGCCGAAGAAGACGACGTCCGGCTTGAGGATCCCGCCACAGCGTCGGCAGTCGACCAGCCGGAACCCCGCGACTTGGTCCTCGGGCACGACGACGTCGCCGTCGGGGCGCAGGACACCAGCGCCGGCATTCGTCTCCCGGAAACCAGGGTTGACGGCGTCAAGCCGCAGGGCCACCTCGAAGCGCGGGCGACGCCTCCCGCATCCCAGGCACACCACCGCGTGCAGCCGGCCGTGCAGCTCGATCACGCCGCGGCTGCCCGCCGTCGTGTGGAGGCCGTCGACGTTCTGGGTGGCGACTCCCGTGATCAGGCCCGCGCCCTCGAGCGTGGCGACCACCTCATGAGCGACGTTCGGACGGGCGGACGCCACCCTGTGCCAGCCCAGATGGCTGCGAGCCCAGTACCGCCGCCGTTCCAGCGCCGAGCCGATGAAACGGTCGTAGGTCATCGGTGCGGCGTGGCGCAGCCGCCCGCTGGGCCCCCGGTAGTCGGGGATGCCGGAGTCCGTGGAGATCCCGGCGCCGGTAAGGACGAGCACACCGCCGGCGGTGACGAGCTCGCCGAGGTCTCTCAGTCCGTCGCCCTCGCCCTGCACCATGACACCGATCCTACGGTCGCGCGGCTGCCGGAGTCCCCGTCCGCGATGATCAGCGGGAGCGGACCGTCTCCTCGACCAGGTCCACGACCGGTCCCAGGGCCGCAGGATCGCGGCCCGCGGCCAGATGGCCGACGACGCCGCCCAGCGCCAACTCCAGGAACGCGGCCAGCACCTCGACGTCGACGTCGTCGCGCAGCCCACCTGACGCGCGCTGCCCGGCCAGGCGCTTGCGCACGGCCGCGCCCACCACCTGCCCATGGGGGGCCCACGCGGCGGCGAACGCCGGATCGGTGCGGACCCGCCGGTTGACCTCCAAGTGGGTCAAGAGCCACGGCGGGACTGGGCCGCCCCCGGACGTCCCGACCAGGGCGCGCATGACCTCCACAAGGCCGCGGCCGGTGACCAGGTCGGCGATCCTGGCGGTGTCCTCGGTGGCCAGGGCGAGGAACAGGCCCTCCTTGTCACCGAAGTGGTGGAAGATCGACCCCCGTGACAGGACCGTGGCCTCCTCCAGGCGGCGAACCGTAGCCCCCTCGTAGCCGTAGCGCGCGAAGCAGGCCCGCGCGCCGTCCAGGATCTCCAGACGGCGCGTCTGCAGGTGATCGCGGCTGACGCGCGGCATGTCGGCTCTAGGCGCCTGCGGCCATGCGACGCAGCACGAACCGCAGGATGCCACCATGGCGGAAGTACGCCGCCTCGCCGGGGGTGTCGATGCGCACCGGGGCGTCGAAGGAGACCGTCTCCCCGTCGTCGCGGGTCGCCGTCACCCGAACGGTCCTCGGGACGTCACCGTCGTTCAGGGCGGTGACGCCGCTGATGTCGAAGGTCTCGGTGCCGTCCAGGCCCAGCGTCGGGGCGCTCTGGTCGGCGGGGAACTCCAGCGGCAGGACCCCCATGCCGATCAGGTTCGAGCGGTGGATACGCTCGAAGGACTGCGCGATCACCGCGCGGACCCCCAGCAGGCTGGTGCCCTTCGCGGCCCAGTCGCGGGACGACCCGGAGCCGTACTCGGCGCCGGCGAGCACCACCAGCGGCACGCCGGCCTCCCGGTAGTCCGACGCGGCGTCGTAGATCGTCGCCTGCCGGCCGTGGGCCAGGAAGTTGCGGGTGAAGCCGCCCTGCACGCCGTCGAGCAGCAGGTTGCGCAAGCGGATGTTGGCGAACGTGCCGCGGATCATCACCTCATGGTTGCCGCGACGGGATCCGTAGGAGTTGAAGTCGGCGCGCTGCACGCCGTGCTCGGCCAGGTACGCGCCGGCGGGGGAGTCGGGCTTGATGGACCCGGCGGGGGAGATGTGATCGGTCGTGACGGAGTCGCCCAGCAGGGCCAGGACGCGGGCGCCGGTGAGGTCGGTGACCGGCTCCGGTGTGGCCCGCATCCCCTCAAAGTACGGCGCCCTGCGGACGTAGGTTGAGGCGGGGTCCCAGGCGAAGGTGTCGCCGCTGGGAGTCTCCAGTGCCCGCCAGCGCTCGTCGCCGGCGAACACGTCGGCGTAGTCGCGGGTGAACATCTCCACCGTTATCGCGCCGCCGATCACCTCCTGGATCTCCTCGGGCGACGGCCAGAGATCGCTCAGCATGACCGGGGCGCCTTCGGTGTCGTGGCCGATGGGGTCGCTCAGAAGGTCGATGTTCATCGTGCCGGCCAGCGCGTAGGCGATCACCAGCGGCGGCGACGCGAGGTAGTTCATCTTCACGTCGGGGTTGATCCGGCCTTCGAAGTTGCGGTTGCCCGACAGCACAGCGGTGACCGCGAGGTCGTGCTCGTTGACCGCGGCCGAGACCTCGGGCACCAGCGGACCGGAGTTGCCGATGCACGTGGTGCAGCCGTACCCGACCAGATGGAAGC
This sequence comes from Euzebyales bacterium, assembly GCA_013695145.1. Classification (GTDB taxonomy): domain Bacteria; phylum Actinomycetota; class Nitriliruptoria; order Euzebyales; family Egibacteraceae; genus JACDBB01. The sequence continues at coordinate 4,622 of JACDBB010000142.1, read as the reverse complement.
CCAGCTTCTCGAGGTAGGGCGTGAGGCCGGCGCGGCCGTAGTAGTCCATGACGACCTTCGAGCCGGGCGCCAGGGTCGTCTTGACCCACGGCTTACGCTCCAGGCCTCGCTCCACGGCGTTCTTGGCGAGCAGCGCCGCGCCGATCATGACCGACGGATTCGAGGTGTTCGTGCAGGAGGTGATCGCGGCGATCACCACCGCACCGTGGTCGATCGTGAAGGACGCGCCGTCCTCCAGCGTCACCGCGACCGGCTGCGATGCGTGGTGCGGTCCGGCCGCGGGCGGGTCCGAGGCCGGGAACGTCTCCTCCAGCGACTCGTCGACACCCTCGTCGTCCTCGATGTAGTCGAGCAGCGCCGTCCGGAACGCCGACCTGGCATCCCGCAGCGCGATCCGGTCCTGCGGGCGCCTGGGACCGGCGATGGACGGCTCGACGGTCGACAGGTCAAGAGCCAGGTCCTCGCAGTAGGCGCGGCGCACGCCCGGGTCGTGCCACAGCCCCTGCTCCTTGGCGTACGCCTCGACCAGCGCGCACTGCTGGTCGTCGCGGCCCGTGAGCCGCAGGTAGTCGATGGTGGCCTGGTCGATCGGGAAGATCGCGGCGGTTGAGCCGAACTCCGGGCTCATGTTCCCGATGGTCGCCCGGTTGGCCAGCGGGACCGCGCCGACGCCCTCGCCGTGGAACTCCACGAACTTGCCGACCACGCCGTGGCGGCGCAGCATCTGGGTGATGGTGAGCACGAGGTCGGTGGCGGTGGCGCCGTCCGGCAGCTCGCCGGAGAGCTCGAAGCCGACGACGCGTGGAATGAGCATGCTGACCGGCTGGCCGAGCATCGCGGCCTCGGCCTCGATCCCGCCCACGCCCCAGCCGAGCACGCCGAGGCCGTTGACCATGGTGGTGTGCGAGTCGGTGCCGACGACGGTGTCCGGGTACGCCTGACCCCCGCGTGCCGTCACGACACGGGCCAGATGCTCGATGTTGACCTGGTGCACGATGCCGGTCCCCGGGGGCACCACCTTGAGCTCGTCGAAGGCTGTCTGGCCCCAGCGCAGGAACTGGTAGCGCTCGCGGTTGCGCCCGTACTCGAGGTCGACGTTGCGCTCGAACGCGTCCGCGCGGGCGAACACGTCGGCGATCACCGAATGGTCGATGATCAGCTCCGCTGGGGCGAGCGGGTTCACCGCCCGCGCGTCACCGCCGAGATCGGCCACGGCCTCCCGCATGGTGGCGAGGTCCACGATGCACGGCACGCCGGTGAAGTCCTGCATGATCACCCGCGCCGGCGTGAACTGGATCTCCGTGGCGGGGTCGGCGGCCGGGTCCCACGCGGCCAGCGCGCGGATGTGGTCCGCGGTGGTGGTGGTCCCGTCCTCGGTGCGCAGCAGGTTCTCGAGCAGCACCTGGAGGCTGAACGGCAGCCGTGCGGAGCTGTCGACGGCGTCGAGGCGGAAGAACTCGTACGACTCCCGACCGACGACCAGGGTGTCGCGGGCGGAGAGGCTATCGGTGGACGGATGGGTCATGGCGCGTCTCTCCAGGCGCTAGCAGTACGGACGTACTGTTATGTTGCCATGGCGCGGTGTGGGTCCGCAACGCTCGGACCGTCGGCGAAGGCCACGTTGAGCAGCGCCTCGTGCCGTTGGCACTCGACCAGCTCCGCGGGCCGGCGTTCCGGCCAGATGGGCTCACCGGCGCCGCGCAGCCGATCGAGCTTGGCGGCGCTCACGACCACCAAGGTGGTTCGTCGGCCGCCACCCCAGCACGGAGGAACGGCACGACCTCGGCCAGGAAGCCATCCTCTCCCGCGTACAGCAGCGCTTCGTGTCGGAACGCTCCGGAGGATCCCTGCCCCCGCGGACAAGACGACGCCCCGGCCGCTCGGCCGGGGCGTCGTCAGTGCTATCAGGTCGCGCTAGACGACCTGTACGTTCGAAGCCTGGTCGCCCTTCGGGCCCTGGGTGATGTCGAACTCGACCTTCGCGCCCTCGGCCAGCGTCTTGAAGCCTGTGCCCTGGACGGCGGAGAAGTGGACGAACACGTCGTCGCCGTCCTCACGCTCGATGAAGCCGAAGCCCTTGTCGTCGGAGAACCACTTCACGGTGCCAACAGTCATGGTGCTGCCTCGCTCTTTTCGTGTCTTGAGTCCTCAGCGGACTCCGAGGGATCTGCACCAGCGTTGATACCACTGCAGCGCTCACGTACGTCGTGCCCTCGCATCTGACCCTAGCAGATCTGGACGACGACGACCACGCCGACCGCCACCACAGTCCCGGCACACCTGCCGTGGACGGCGGCCATGACGGAGCTGACGACCCGGGACACGTTGTTTGTGCCGCAGCGCTGAGGTGAACAGTGACGACCGCACACGTCGATGCGAGGAGGATCCACCATGTCTGTCGCACGGGTCACCGAGATCAGCGCCACATCACCCGACGGGTTCGAAGCAGCCGTTCGGGAAGGCATCGCGCGGGCCAACCAGACGCTGCGCCACATCGAAGGCGCATGGGTCAAGGAACAAGAAGTGCGCATCAGCGACGGTGAGATCACCGACTTCAAGGTGATCCTCAAGGTGACGTTCCTGCTTGAGGACGCGCAGGGGTAGCTGGGAGTGGCTCGCCTGTGGCAGCCGCCACCGAGCGTGGCTCAAACGATGCGGCCTCGGGCCAGGTTTGGCGGCCGGCGAGTGCGGTAAGAGGGCGTGTCCGCACAGGATCGCGACCCCTGGAGGCGAATCTCGATGGAGAGCATCTGGAGCTATCCGACCGGCACCTCGGCCGACTTGGACCTGGTCGGCTACAAGGTCGAGGCGACCGACGGCCACATTGGCGAGGTCGACGAGGCCAGCTACGACGCCGACGCCGGCTACATCGTGGTCGACACGGGCCCTTGGATCTTCGGCAAGCACGTCCTGCTGCCTGCCGGAGTCATCGACCGGATCGACTTCGACGAAGAGACGGTCTACGTCAACCGTCCCAAGGACGAGATCAAGGCCGCGCCCGAGTTCGAGCGAGAGCGCGAGCGCGACGCCGCATACCGCGACCTCTACGGCGGCCACTACGGGCCCGGGGGCCTTGGCGGCCCTGGAGTGGTCTGACGCTGAGCTCGCCAGCCGCGCTCGGTCGTCCGGACGGCATCGCTCGACCCACAGAACGCGCAACAAGGGTCAAGGGGACCTGTAGGAGGTCGCACACTAGTCAACCGCCGTGAGGCGGGTCAGGCCCGCTCATCGGCGGCCCGCGTCTGGCGGCCGCGACGACGCAGAGACCAGGGGAGCGCGTGGCTACACTTGACGCCGTGGGTCGCTGTTCGCGCGCCCGCAGCCGCATGGGCAGTGACGCGTGCAGGAGGGACCCCGACATCGTGGCGACCAGGTCCGACCAGACCTATCAGGTCTCCGTCGAACGGCAGAAGGCCGCCCAGGCCGCAGGCAACTACGATCTTGCCGACCTTCCGGGCGATCTCGCGCAGCCAGCCGCCGCCGCCCGCGTCGGCAAGGCCCCCAAGCAGGACAAGATCCTCCGGGGGGGCCGCTCACTGACGGCGGTCTCCAGGCTGCAGCCGGGTGCCGCGCTCGCCGTCTACGGCCGTCCCGAGTCGCGGTGGGCCATGGCGTACTGGCGCCGCACCGGCGGCGGAGCGTCCATGACCGAGCTGCTCAGCTACGCGAGGCAGCTGGTCGGCATGACTCCAGACGCTGACCTGGTCGTCTGCCTGTGCGGCCACGCCGGGCAGGGCCCGTGCATCCCCCTGTGGGCGCCGCGCGACGAGGTCAGCCTCACGGTGCAGCCCAACGACCTGGTCCTGCGCTTCGATGGCGTCGTCCAGCGCAGCCTCTAGCCCCGATGGATCTGGCGGCGCTGCGGGACTTCGCCCTCCATCTGGCGGACGCCGCCGATGCGATCGCGCTCGACCGCTTCGGTGGCCCTGTCCTCGCGGTCACCAAGCCCGACGGCTCCCCGGTGACCGCCGCGGACAAGGCGATCGAGGCGACCCTGCGCGCCCGGATCGCCGCGGCGCACCCCGACCATGCGATCCTCGGCGAGGAGGAGGGCGGCCACCCGCTCGATCCGGCGGTCCCGACATGGGTGATCGACCCGATCGACGCGACCGCGAACTTCATGCGCGGGGTGCCCGTGTTCGCGACGCTCGTCGCCCTGGTCCACGGCGGCCAGCCGATCGTGGGCGTAGCCAGCGCACCGGCGATGGGGGAGCGGTGGGACGCCGCGGAGGGGCTGGGTGCCCGCCGCAACGATGTCCAGGTGGGGGTGTCGGCCATCGCGAGCCTGGCCGACGCGCACGTCCTGCACGGAGGGCTCCGGTGGTACCGCGATGATCCGGCGGCGTGGGAGCTGCTCGGAGCGCTCGCCGACGTCTCCTGGCGCACGCGCGGCTTCGGCGACTACTGGATGCACCTGCTGGTGGCTGGGGGCATGGCTGACGTGGCGTTGGACCGCGATCTGAAGCCCTGGGACATCGCCGCACCGGCGTGCATCGTCACCGAGGCCGGCGGCCGGGCGACGGACTGGGAGGGTGGTCCTGCGCTCGGCACGGGCGACCTGCTGTCCACCAACGGTGTGCTCCACGACGAGCTCACCGAGCGCCTGCGCCCGCACGCCGGCC
>JACDBB010000104.1 GCA_013695145.1 Euzebyales bacterium | reverse complement strand
CGTCCCATCGGGTAAGAGTTTTAAAGAAAAGGTTGAGGTTGAGGGTGGCGGCGGTGGGAGGGGGCGGGCAGCCATCGACCCCGGCGGCGCGGCGCCCTGGCCGCGGCGCATCCCGCCGCCGTGGCCGGCCACGGTCTACGCCGAGCCGGCGCCGGCCGAGGTGACCAGCGACGAGGGTGACGTCGTCGGCGTGACCGGCCGCGGTGCGGTCACCGCACCACCCGCCCGGCTGTGGGTGGACTCGGGACCGTGGCGTGACGTGGTCGCATGGGCGGGGCCATGGCCGGTCGACGAGCGCTGGTGGGATCCCGCCGCCCGCCGCCGCCGCGCGCGGTTCCAGGTGGCGACGGCCGACGGGGCCGCGTGGCTGCTCGCCCTCGCCGACGGCCGCTGGTGGATCGAGGCGGTGTACGACTGATGGGCCGGCACAATCCTCGCTCGAGCGGATGGTCGCAGCTGGCCCAGCGGCTGTCCGGTGACGAGCACGGACCGACTGGCGACGGCGGTGACAGCCCCGCCTGGTCGCGCAAGCGGACACCGTTCACCACCGGAGTGCGGCGCCAGACCGGCGACACGCCCTACGCCGAGCTCCACTGCCACTCGAACTTCAGCTTCCTCGACGGGGCGTCGCACCCGGAGGAGCTCGCCGAGGAGGCGGCGCGGCTGGGTCTGGAGGCGCTGGCGCTCACCGACCACGACGGCGTGTACGGCGTGGTTCGCTTCGCCGAGGCGGCCGGGGCGGTCGGGCTGCCGACGGTGTTCGGTGCGGAGCTCAGCCTGGGCGTGGACGCGCCGCAGAACGGGGTGGCGGACCCCGCGGGGCGGCACCTGGTGGTGCTCGCCAGGGACGCGCGGGGATACGCGCGGCTGTGCCGGGCCATCACCTCGGGGCAGATGGCCGGCGAGAAGGGCGCGCCGCGGATCGATCTTGCGTCGCTGGCGGAGCTGGCCGGCGGCCACTGGCTGGTCATGACCGGCTGCCGCAAGGGCGCGCTGCCCCATGCGCTGGTCACCGACGGACCCTCCGCCGCCAGACGCGAGCTGGCCCGCCTGGTCGCGGCGTTCGGCAGGGAGCACGTCGCCGTCGAGCTGATCGACCACGGCGATCCGCTCGACTCGCACCGCAACGACGCGCTCGCCGAGATCGGCGTCAGGGCGGGTGTGGAGGTCATCGCCACCAACAACGTCCACTACGCAAGGCCCGGCCGCTACCCGCTGGCGGCCGCGCTGGCCGCGGTGCGCGCCCGCAGGAGCCTGGACGAGCTCGACGGCTGGCTGCCGGCGTCGGCCAGCGCCCACCTGCGCTCCGGCGGCGAGCAGGCCCGCCGGTTCCGCCGTTACCCAGGGGTGGTCGAGCGAGCGGCCGAGCTCGGCCGGGCGTGCGCGTTCGACCTCGCCCTGATCGCACCCAACCTGCCGGACTACCCCGTGCCGACGGGCCACACCGAGATGAGCTGGCTCCGCGAGCTGGCCTACGCCGGCGCCACACAGCGCTACGGGCCACGGCACGCCGAGCGCACCCCCGGCGCCTGGCGCCAGATCGACCACGAGCTCGACATGATCGCCAGGCTCGGCTACCCCGGCTACTTCCTCATCGTCTGGGACATCGTCGGATTCTGCCAGCGCGCGAACATCCTCTGCCAGGGACGAGGTTCAGCCGCCAACTCGGCGGTGTGCTACGTCATCGGCATCACCAAGGCGGACGCGGTCAAGCTCGACCTGCTGTTCGAGCGCTTCCTGTCACCGGAGCGCGACGGTCCGCCCGACATCGACCTCGACATCGAGGCCGACCGGCGGGAGGAGGCCATCCAGTACGTCTACGAGCGCTACGGCCGCGACAAGGCGGCGCAGGTCTGCAACGTGATCACCTACCGGCCGAAGTCGGCGGTGCGCGACATGGCCAAGGCGCTCGGCCACTCTCCGGGACAGGCCGACGCCTGGTCCAAGCAGGTCGACCCGTGGCAGGTCGACCCGCGGGAGCCGCTGACCGAGTCCGGCGACCACGGCATCCCGGGGCCGGTCGCCGACCTCGCCACCGAGCTGCAGGGCTTCCCGCGCCACCTCGGCATCCACTCGGGCGGGATGGTGATCTGCGACCGGCCCGTGATCGACGTCTGCCCGGTCGAGCGCGCGCGCATGGAGGGCCGCACCGTCCTGCAGTGGGACAAGGACGACTGCGCCGCCACCGGGCTGGTGAAGTTCGACCTGCTTGGCCTCGGGATGCTGTCGGTCCTGCACTACGCCATCGACCTCATCGCCGGCCATCACGGCGACCGGATCGACCTGGCCGACCTGCCACAGGACGACGCCGTCTACGAGATGCTCTGCCGGGCGGACTCCGTCGGGGTGTTCCAGGTCGAGAGCAGGGCGCAGATGTCGGCCCTGCCGCGGCTGCGACCGCGCACCTTCTACGACCTGGTGGTGCAGGTCGGCATCATCCGGCCGGGACCGATCCAGGGCGGCTCGGTGCACCCCTACATCCGCAGGCGCAACGGCAAGGAGCCGGTCTCCTACCTGCACCCGCTGCTGGAGCGCAGCCTGCGGCGCACGCTGGGCGTGCCGCTGTTCCAGGAGCAGCTCATGCAGATGGCCGTCGACGTGGCCGGGTTCACCGCGGCCGAGGCCGACCAGCTGCGCCAGGCGATGAGCTCGAAGCGCTCCAGCGAGCGCATGGAGGCGATGCGCGACCGGCTGTATGAGGGCATGGCCGAGCGGGGCGTCACCGGCGAGGTCGCCGACCGCATCTACACCCAGCTCGCCGCGTTCGCGAACTTCGGCTTCCCCGAGAGCCACGCGGTGAGCTTCGCCTACATCGTGTACTCCAGCGCCTGGCTCAAGCTGCACTACCCCGCGCCGTTCCTGGCCGCGCTGCTCAACGCCCAGCCGATGGGCTTCTACTCGCCGCAGACCCTGGTGGCCGACGCCCGCCGCCACGGCGTCGTGGTGCACGGGCCCGACCTCAACGCCAGCGCCGCGCAGGCCACCCTCGAGACCGGCGCGGCCGGGAGCGGCGAGGGGACAGGGTCGGGGCCGGACGTGCGCCTCGGCGTCGAGTCGGTGCGCACCATCGGGGCCGACCTCGCCGAGCGGATCGCCGCGGGCCGACCCTATGCCCGCATGGAGGACGTCGTGCGCGGCTGCGGGCTGACCCAGGCGCAGATGGAGGCGCTGGCCACCGCGGGAGCGTTCGGGTGCTTCGCGCTGGACCGCCGACCCGCGCTGTGGACAGCGGGCGCGGTCGCGCAGGCCCACGCCGACCGGCTCGCCCGCGTGGTCACCGGCGACCGGGCGCCGACGCTGCCCGGCATGACCGCGGCCGAGGAGGCCGCCGCCGACCTGTGGGCGACTGGGGTCTCACCGACCTCATCCCCCGCCCAGTTCGCCCGCGACCACCTCGACGGGCTCGGGGTCACCACCGCCGCGGGGCTGAGAACCGCGCCGCACGGGGAGACCGTGCTGGTGGCGGGGGTCGTCACCCACCGCCAGCGTCCCGCGACCGCCCGGGGCACCACGTTCATCAACCTCGAGGACGAGACGGGACTCGTGAACGTCATCTGCTCGAAGGACGTCTGGCGCCGCTACCGGAAGGCGGCGACCTCCTCCCCGGCGCTGCTGATCCAGGGCCGCCTGGAGCGCGCCGAGGGCGTCATCAACGTCATCGCCGGGCGGATCGACCCACTCGAGCTCCGCATGACCGTGCGCTCCCGCGACTTCCACTGACCAGCCGGCCACTGCAGCATCGTCGCGGGCGGCGACCATGCGCAGCGCCTGCAAGGGACAGACAGTCGCTTTAGGGCGGCGGGCGGCACCGACGGCGTTGCGCGCCCGCCGGACTCTGGAGTACCGTCGCGGGCCCGCCAGTCCGCGTCGCACTCCCTCGACGGTCGTGGCCCCCACCGCGCCGCACGACAGAGCAACGCCAACCGTGCTCCCCCTTGACCACGATGCTAGGTGCTGCCCACGTGACCGACACTCCCGCGCGGCGCGCGTTCCGCGTCCTGACCCGCACCCGCGGCGGCTACGACGGCGGCACCATGTACGACGTTCAGCTGCAGGCGGCGGCGACCGGCAACCTCATGTGGGCGCAGACGTTCACCGATTCCGAGCAGGCCGCCGAGTTCGAGGCCGCGCTCGCCCTCGACCTCGACGAGATGGGCGACGCGGACTTCCGACGAAAGTACGGCGTACCGTCATCGGCGTGACCGCACCGCACCGCACCGCCGCTCCCGCCGCCGAGCTGCTCCGCCTCGCGGCCGGCGACGAGGGGGCCGCGGTCGCGGTCCGCGGCTGGCAGGTCTTCGGCGTCGATCCCCTCGGCGCGGTCTGGAATCTGCGCGCGCTCGCCGCGGTGGCCGACGCGTGCGGCTGGCGTGAGGAGCGGGACCCGGACGGTCCGCCGTTCGCAGGCGGCGCCATCGGTTTCATCACCGATGACGTCTCACCCGGGCTGCTCGAGCTCGCCGTCGCCGACCGGCGGCCGGCACCGGCGCCGCTGGCGCCCGTGCGGTTCGGGGTGTATGACACCGCGCTGTGCCAGGACCCCGCGGGACGGTTGCAGGTGGTGGCCGCGGACGTGCCGGGCTGGACTCGGGAGCCCGCGGCCGTCAGGGCCGCGCGCTGGGAGGCGCGGGTGGCGGCCCTGACACGTGAATGCGCCCGAGCTCGCGAGGGCGATTCTCACACTCTCGGGGGTGGCGGTGCGCAGCACCGCCCGCAGACGCTGGGCGGGTCGGGCGACGCGAGCGACGCGCTGGCGCCGCGCCGGCGGCACGCGACGCCGTCACTCGGCGCGGCGGCGCACCGCGCGGCGGTCGCTGCGGCCCAAGCGATGATCGCCGCGGGCGACCTCTATCAGCTCAACCTGACGCTGCAGCTGGCCGTGGACTGGCCGCACGGCGGCGCGGCGCTCGCGCGGCGCCTGTGGGCCGCATCGCCCGGCGCCCCGCACGCCGCCTGGCTCAGGGCGGGCGACGCCGAGGTCGTGTCGGTGTCGCCGGAGACGTTCCTGGCGACTGACGCCGACCAGGTCGTCACCCGCCCCATCAAGGGCACACGACCGAGGATGGCCGATCCGGCCGCCGACCGCGCCGAGGCGGCGGCGCTGCAGGCCAGCGCCAAGGACGCGGCCGAGCACATCATGATCGTGGACCTCGCCCGCAACGACCTGGGCCGGGTGTGCGTCACGGGGACGGTGCGCGTCCCTGAGCTGGCCGCGCTGGAGGCCCACCCCACGGTGTGGCACCTGACGTCGACCGTGCGCGGGCGGCTGCGTCCCGAGGTCGGCCTGGACGACCTGCTCGCGGCCACGTTCCCGCCGGGTTCGGTCACCGGCGCGCCCAAGCGCATGGCCTGGTCGCGCATCCGCGATCTCGAACCGATCCGCCGCGGGGTCTACTGCGGCGCGATCGGCGTCGTCACCAGGGGGCTGGTTGACCTGTCGGTGGCGATCCGCACCGCGGTCGTCGCCGCTGGGGTCGCCTCCTACGGCGCCGGCGGCGGCATCGTCGCCGACTCCGACCCCGCCGCCGAGCACGCGGAGGCGTTGGACAAGGCCGCCGCGTTCCTCACGGCCACCAACGCCACCGCTCCGGCCTGACTCACGGGATCGGCGGCCCTCAGGCGCGGTCGAGGCCGGTGAGGGCGAGGCCGGCGTGGGCGCCGTAGCGCTTGTTGACCGCCAGGAGCACGGCCGTCATCTCCTCGATGGGACCGGCCAGGCGCAGCGGCCCGACGTGGACCGGCCGCAGGTCGGCGATGTCGGCCACCAAGGCGGCCACCCGCTCGCGGGCGGCCTCGTCGTCGCCGACCAGCAGGACGTCACCGGCGACCGGATCGGCCACGCGCAGCAGCAGCGGCGCCGACACGTTCTGGAACGCGCCGACCACGCGCGCACCGGGAAGCAGCCGCGCAACCTCCTGCGCCGCCGATCCGTCCGGCACCGGCAGGGGATGCGGGCCGGCGTCGTCGAACGCGACCGCGTTGACGCAGCTGACGACGACCTTGCCGGCGAGCGCAGCGGCCAGCGGCGTCAGGGTGGCCCGCTGTGCGGCATAGGGGACTGTGACGACCACCACCTCGGCCTGGTCCGCGACCTCCTCGTTGGTGGCGGCCCGCACGTCCAGCGCCTGATCGGTCTTGGCGGCGAGCTTGCCGACCGCCGCCTCCGCCTTCGCCACGTCACGCGAGCCGATCGCGACGGTGTGACCCGCCAACGCCAGGCGCAGCGCGAGCCCGCGCCCCTGCGGCCCCGTCCCGCCGAGGAAGGAGATCACGAGCCGACCCGCTCGTGCTGCGGCGCCTCCTCGACGGCGTCCTTCACGGTGTCCGCCACCCGCGTGACGCTCGCCCGGCCGCGCAGCTGCTCCCGCTGCGCGTGGGTGAGGGCGCCCCTGACGGCCGCGAGGGCCTCCTCGCCGGTCAGCGACTCCTTGTCCACCAGCAGCTCGGCCATCGCGTCCAGTCCCGCGCGCAGCCCGGCGAAGCGAGTGATCGTCTCCTCGAGCGCCTTGGTGAGGATGTCACGGACCTCGCGGTCGATCAGCTCGGCCGTCTCGTCGGAGTACTCGTGGCCGCGAGCGATCTCCTCGCCCAGGAACACCTGGCGCTCGTCGCCGTAGCCGACCGGGCCGAGCGCGCCCATGCCGAACTCACGCACGATCGCCCTGGCGAGGGAGGTCGCCTGCACCAGGTCGTGCTGGCCACCGGTCGTGGGCTGGCCCAGCACGACCATCTCGGCCGCCCGGCCGCCCAGCATCACCTTCAGCTTGGCGTCGAGGTAGCTGCGCAGGTAGATGTGGCGCTCGTCGATGGGCAGCTGGGTGGTGACGCCCAGGGCCATCCCGACCGGCAGGACGGTCACCTTGTAGACCGGGTCGGCCTCCTCCTCGAGGAACGCCGCCAGCGCGTGGCCGCCCTCGTGGTAGGCCACGGCGCGCTTCTCGTCCTCGTCCAGGCGCAGGCTCGACCGCTCGCGGCCGATGGTCTGGCGCTCGCGCGCCTGCTCCAGGTCGCGCATGCGGATCACGTCCGAGTCGGAGCGCACCGCGATCAGCGCCGCCTCGTTCACCAGGTTCTTGAGGTCGGCGCCGCTCATGCCCGGCGTGCCGCGCGCCATGGTCGACAGCTCCACGTCCTCGCCGATGGGCTTGCCCTTGGTGTGGACGCCCAGGATCTCCTCGCGCTCCTCCAGGGTCGGCAGCGGCACCACGATCTGGCGGTCGAAGCGACCCGGCCGCTGCAGCGCGGGGTCGAGCACGTCAGGGCGGTTGGTGGCGGCCATGATGACGACGCCCTCGGAGGCCTCGAACCCGTCGATCTCGCCGAGCAGCTGGTTGAGCGTCTGCTCGCGCTCGTCGTGGCCGCCGCCGAGGCCGGCGCCGCGCTTGCGGCCGATCGAGTCGAGCTCGTCGATGAAGATGATGCACGGGGCGTTGGTCCGGGCGGTCTTGAACAGATCGCGCACCCGGCTGGCGCCCACGCCGACGAACATCTCCATGAAGTCCGAGCCGGTGACCGAGATGAACGGCACGCCGGCCTCGCCGGCGACGGCCCTGGCGAGCAGCGTCTTGCCCGTCCCCGGAGGGCCGACGAGCAGCATGCCCTTGGGCACCGTGGCGCCGGCCTTGCGGAAGCGGTCCGGCTCCCGCAGGAAAGCCACGACCTCCTGGACCTCCTCCTTGACCTCCCGGTAGCCGGCGACGTCGACGAAGCGGGTCGTCGGCTCGTGGGGCTTGTGCAGCTTCGCGGTCGACTTGCCGATCTGTCCGATGCCGCCCATCTGCCCGCGCGCCTGGCGGTTCATGTAGTAGAAGAACCCGACGAACAACAGCAGCGGGATCATGTAGATCAGCAGCAGCGAGAAGACCCCGTTGCTCTCGACCTGCGCGTCGATCGCGACGTCGTTGTCCTCGAGCAGCCGCTCCACCTCGCCCTGCTGGCCGAGCACGAGCTCCGGCGGCAGCACGGTGGTGAACGTCTCGCCCTCGTCGGCGCGCTCGCCCTGGACGTTCTGGCCGGTGATCGTGACGCTGTCCACGTCGCCGGCGGTGACCTCGGACTTGAACTCGCTGTAGGTGATGCGCGACGCCTGCTGTGCGAACCCCTGGAAGAACCACAGGATCAGCAGGCCCACGAACAGGCCCGTGACGAGGCGGATCGTCGTCTGGCGGTTCAACGTGTGCGTCCTTTTCCTGGGTCCGGTGGGCCTGGCGAGACGGTGCCCTGGATGACGGGCACGACGAGGGTCGAGAGCCCACCGTACCCTGTTAGATTCCCCGGCCACCGTGGCCTGTCGGTGATCGACGGTGCCGCGCACCGTGAGGAGAATCGCGTGACCGCACCCGCCGGCGCAGGGCGGAGGATCGACTACGACGTTGTCGTGGTCGGGGCGGGCGTCGCCGGGCTGGTCGCCGCCCTCGACCTCCTGGAGGCGCGCCCGCTGACCAGGGTGGCCGTGCTCGACAAGGGCGCGGTCGGCTCGGGCGGCTCGACGCCGCTGGCGCAGGGCGGGATGGCGGCGGCGGCCGGACCGGCGGACGAGCCGGCCCTGCACGCCGCGGACACCATCCGCGCCGGCGACGGCCTGTGCGACCCGGTCGCTGTCGCGGTGATGGCGCAGGAGGCACCCGACCGTGTCGGCGATCTCGTGCGGCGTGGCGCCCGTTTCGACCGCGACGCCGACGGCCACCTCCATCTGTCTCGCGAGGGCGGCCAGTCAGTGTCGCGCAGCGTCCACCGCGCCGACGCCACGGGCGCCGAGATCTTCCGGACGCTGCGGTCGGCCACCGGCGCGATCGGTGCGCAGGCCAGTGGCGGCCGCCTCGATCGCCTCCAGGGCATCGCGTGCGAGCTGGTGGTCGACCAGCGCGCGGCCCCCAGGGTGACGGGCGTGTGGGCGCTGCTCGACGAGCTGGACTCATCCCCGCTTGGTCCTGCGCAGGAGGCCGGGCTCGCGCTGGTGGCGGCGCGCGAGGTGGTCCTCGCGACGGGTGGGTGCGGTGGCCTGTTCGGTGCGACGACCAACCGGGACGGTGCGACCGCCGACGGGGCCGCCCTCGCCCATCGGGCCGGGGCGGCGCTGATCGACTGCGAGTTCGTGCAGTTCCACCCCACGGGCCTGAAGGTCCCCGACCCGGGCGCCCCCGGCACCTGGCGGCTCCTGCTGACCGAGGCGCTGCGCGGCGCGGGCGCGACGCTCGTCGATGCGGACGGCAGGCGCTTCATGCCGGAGCGCCACCCTGACGCCGAGCTGGCGCCCCGCCACGTCGTCACCAAGGGGATCCTCGATCAGCCGGGCGGGGCGTGGCTGGACGCGACCCATCTCCGCCTTGAGGTGCTGGCCAGCGAGTTCCCGACCGTCGTCGAGGGCGCCGCCAGGTGCGGCTTCGACGTCGCAGGCGAACCGGTGCCGGTCGAGCCGGCGGAGCACTACATGATCGGGGGCGTCGCGACGGACCTGTGGGGCGCGACCGGGCTGCCGGGGTTGTCCGCCGCCGGGGAGGTCGCCTGCACGGGTGTCCACGGAGCGAACAGGATGGCGGGCAACTCCCTCGCCCAGGCCTGCGTGTTCGGCCACCGCGCCGGCGTCCGTCTGGCCGCCACGCTCGACGCCGACCCCCCGCCGCGCCCCCCCGACGACGCGGACGAGCCGCCCGCCTTCGGGACGGCCCCGCTCACCGACGACACCGCCAACCGCCTGCGGACGGCTCTGCGCGCCGAGCTGTCCGCCGGTGCGGGGCCGATCCGCACCGGCGAGTCCCTCGACGCCGCCGCCAAGGCGCTCGACGCCGCGGCGGCCGAGGCTGGTGCGCCGCCGACCGCCAGCCAGCCGGGAATCGAGCTGCACAACGCGATCACCGTCGGCCGCCTCATCGTGGGCAGCGCGCGCTTGCGGGCAGAGTCCCGGGGCGTCCACTGGCGAGACGACGCGCCCTTCACAGACCCGGCGTGGGCGGGCGTCCGCCTCCGTGTCCAGCGCACATGAGCCGGGACCGGGAGCGCGTGGACTAGGCTTGGCGGGCGCCCGCCGTCGACCTTTGCGAGGACGAGAAGCCGTGCTGTCCACCGACCTCACCACCTACCGTCGCCAGCCCGACCCCGCGGTGCTCGCCGGCCTGGAGGAGCGCGACGCGCTGGCGCTCGCGGAGGCGATCACGCGCACCTTGCCCGCCGCGCACGCCGTCGCGCGGCGGCTCTTGGGTGCCCGCGACGTCGAGGCGCTGCTGCACGCGACCTACGACGCGCTGTGGGAGGAGCCCCCGACCGATCAGACGCTCGAGCGCTGGGTGCGGGTGCGCACCGCCGAGCTGGGCGTCGCGGAGCTGTCCGAGCGGGGGACCGGCCCGGCGTCGCCGTCGGTGAGCGTCGTCGTCGACGGGCTCCCGGCCGCGCGCCCGTCGCCCGATCCCGCGGAGCGACGGCTGGCCGCGCTCGACGAGGCCGGGCTGGAGGCGCTGCTGAGCGCCCACGACCTGGGCATCCCCGCCAGGGAGCAGGACCGGGCCGACGCGGGGACCCTGCTCGCGGAGGCGCTGGTCGCCCTTGCGGAGCCGACCGCCGCCGAGCAGCCCGCGGCCGGCGCCGCCGCCGCTGACGGGACGCTGGCCGACCACGTCCTCGGCCTCGCCGATCGGGACCAGGTCCCTGAGCTGGACGCCGCGATCGCCTCCGACCCGGCACGCTCCGCCGCGGCGCAGCTGCTGCGGCGCGGCAAGCGTCGGCTGGAAGGCCTCCCTCCCACACCCGACCTCGGAGCGCGGCTGCTGGCGGCCGTGCTCGGCGGGGCGGGCACGCCGGCCCCGCGTCGGCGCGCGACACCCTCGGCCGCCAGCGCCCTGGACGCGCCGACGCCAGCGCGCCCCCGTCCCGCCCCGGCGACGACCCCCCGTCGCGGCCCCGCTCCCGAGACGACCGCCGGAGGCCACATGGTCACCGACTCGGTGGAACCCCACCGCGGCGCCGCGGAAGGTCCCGATCCCGCCGTGGGTTCGGACAGGGCGGCGACCCAGCTGTCGGAGCTGTTCTCCGCCTCGGACGACGACGAGGTCGTGAACGGCGTGCTCCAGGGCGACGGGACGGCGGCGCAGGGCGACGACACCCACGCGAGCGCCCCGGACGACATCGCCGAGCTCGGCGCGGAGCACGACGGCGACGACGGCCGTGTGGTCGCCGCCTACACCTCGGGCGAGGACGACGACGAGTACGCCGGCTCCCCGCGACCCGCCCGCACGGGCTCTTCGGTGGTGCGCCTGCTCGGGCTGGTCGTGCTGGTGCTGGGCGGCATCGCGCTCGGTCTGGTGCTCGGCCGCTTCCTGATCGAGCTGTTCCAGTAGCGCTAGCGCGCAGGGGCGACGCCCGCGAAGCCCAGCCGCCTGGAGACCTCGACCGCCAGCCCGTGCACGCGCGGGCCCAGCATCGACGGGTCGGCCAGCCGCGCGGTGGGGGCGACGACACCCACGCTGGCGATCGGCCTGCCGGCGCGGTCGAGCACCGGGGCCGCGACGCCTGACGCGCCGCGCTCCAGCTCGTCCTTCGACAGCGCGAACCCCCGCGACCTGGTGGCGTTCAGCTCTGCGGCGAGGGGGGAGTCGCGACCGGCCAGCCGCTCCCGCTCGGCTCCGCCCAGGTAGGCGAGCAGCGCCCTCCCGTGCGCTCCGACAATCAGCGGGTGGCGGAAGCCGACGTAGTAGCCGACCCGCACGAACAGCGCAGGCGGCTCGACGCGGTCGACGACGACCACGTCGTTGCGGTCCCTGACCGCCAGACAGACCGCCTCACCCACCTGGTCGACCAGGCTCTTCATGACCGGCACAGCGACGCGGCGCACCTCCAGACCGCGGCTGGCGCGGGCGCCGAGCTCGACCAGCGCGACTCCGAGGCGGAAGCGGCGCGTGCCGCCGTCGCGCACGACGAACCCCGACCCCGCGAGCGTCTCCAGCAGCCGATAGAGCACGGCGCGGTCCAACGCGGTCGCCGAGGCGAGCTCCGCCACGGTGCAGCCGTCCGCGGTGGACCCCAGCGCCTGCAACACCGCCAGGCCGCGGCCCAACGTCCGCGAACCACGTGCGACGCCAGCAGTCACCCGCTTCCTCCTGCCCGCTCTGTTCGGGATCGACCGTCAGGGATCGGCAGCCGGCGTCCCCACCGACGGGGTCCAGGGAGTCTCACGGGGTTGTGGTGCCGCCGTCAAGGCGGGATTCGGCGCCGCCGAGCGGTCGCACCCGTCCGGGGCGCGCCTCCACCGGCCGCGACTCTCGTCGGCGAGCAGCACGGCGGGCTGGGTGAGCAGCGCGCGGGCCAGAGCGGCGCGTCGGCGCCCACCCAAGGACACCGCGGCGGCCTGCCGGTCGGCCAGGTCGGTGAGGTCGAGCCGGTCGATGAGCGCGTCGGCTTGTGCGCGCGGGTCATCGGTGAGGGGGCGTGGGCCGTCAGCGGCAGGGTGATGTTCTCGATCTATGCTGACATCGGCATGGCTGGTCTACCCCGAGGACGGGACTATGCCGACCACGCAGTCGCTGCTGGACCGGTGGGGCCAGTGGTGGGGAGGGCTTCGGCTCTGGCGGGTGCTGCGGGGGGCCGGCATAGTTTCAGAGGCTTTCGAGGAACCGATGATCGGCGTGCTGGTAACTGCGGGTCTCCTCCTGCAGATGGGACGGGGATCCACGGTCGACAGTCCTGTGGGGTGGTATCCCAGTCCTCGCTTGACTCAGACCGCAGCGGACCTCCGCAGGCGACACTTCGCCCTGAAGTCGGCTCACGGCGACGGAGGGATATCGAGCCAACCCACCGAGGTCCTCGACGCTAGGACCGCGGGGCCTGCCTCGTAGCCCCACAGAACCATCAGGGGGACATCCCGCTGGAGCCTGGCCCTCCGAGGACCAGCCTCACCACGGCCTGGCTCGCCAGCGCCGGACCGGCCAAGGTGGGGCCATGACCACTTCGGACGGCACTCCATCGACGGACAAGGCTGCGATCGTGGAAGGCAGCGGACGAGGAATCGGCCGCGCGATCGCATTGAGGTTGGCCGCTGATGGCCTAAGGGTGCGCCCGCCCTTGGAGTAGGACAGCGCCGGGTCTCGTGCGGGTCGTCGTGCGCGCAGTGGCGGTTGGCTTGCCGCAGCGGCGGCGGATCGTCACCAGCGAGCCGCGCAGCAGCTCGCGGTCCCTCGCGTGGCGGGCGGTCACGGTCCTCGGCATGATACCGACCTCCTCATCTGTCCGCGTCTACGCGGACAGCCTGGCAGGCCGAAAGCCGTCAGCCTCGTAACCAGCACGCAGCTTGATCAGCCCCGAATGGGCCGCCCGCTCATCGACTCACTCACCCGCAGCCCGCAAGAGAGTACGAAAGTTCACATACTACTACATAGACAAACAAATGGACGGCAAGGCACTAGAAACCCGTAACCAGGCGAGCCCTTCCGAGCAGTCGTCGCTGACACCGGGTTCAAGTGTCGCTTGAGTTCGCGGACTTGGGCAGCAAGGCGCCGCCGAAGTGGTGGTCTCAGCGCGTACCGTCGGGATTATTAAGATTGAGGCTCGACAGGAACCGGATGACGACCGGTACCATCAGGAGATAGCCCGACCCGATCACCAAATATGTGATGACCAGGTTACCCCATTCGGTGAGCAGCCCGCCGAGCGCTGCCCCGACAGGAATGGCACCCCAGGCGAGGAGCCTCATGGAACTACTCACGCGGCCAAGGAGAGCGTCTGGGACGATGCGCTGACGCAGGGAAACGTTGAGGACGTTCCAGACCACGCCAGTGAAAGCGCTGACCGCGAGCGCCGCACCGACAACCACGGGTGATCTCGTTAAGGCCATGAGCGCGGTGGCCGCCCCGGTGACGAGGAGCGCGCCGCCAAAGATCGTCCCCCCGATAGCCGCGCCTTCAGTGGGCTAGCGGCCAAACTACCTAGGAAGCCTCCGACGGCACCGGCCGCAAGTAGGAGGCCGAACCCGGCGGAACTGAGGCCGAGCCGCTCCGTGGCCAGCAGGACCAGCACCGCTTGGCCTGCGCTGAATAGCAGGTTGACGCCCGCGACCGTCATAGTCAGGGCCCGGAGCAAGCTGTTGGCGATGAGGAAGCGCCAGCCCTCGAGGATGTCTCGCCACCAGCGTTCGGACCGCCCACCTTCGGCTATTGCGCCAGCCTGTGCTCCCAATAGAGAGATCAGGAGGGCGGCCAGAGTGAGCGCGCCTGCTCCCAGCGCGATCGGCAGCCCCGCCCATACTGCGAAGATGATTCCACCGACCGCAGGACCGACCAATCGGTTCAGCACCATCTCGACGGCCATCAGCCTTCCGTTGGCCGCCTCTAGGTGCGGCGCCGCGACGATCCTGGGAGTCAGAGTCTGCACTCCCGTATCCACGAGGGTTTGGCACATGCCGTACGCGAACGCCGCGCTGTATAAGAAGACAAGCGTCTCGGCGCCTAGGGCCACGACCGCCGCGAGCGCGCCCAAGGCCGCGGCCCGGATCATGTTCGCTACTGCGAGCAGCAACCGCCGGTCGTAGCGGTCCAGCAGGAGACCGCTGACTAGTCCGAATAGCAGCCAGGGCAAGTGCAGCGCTACCGTCACGCCGGCGACTTCGGTTGGCCGCTCGCTGAGCCCAGCTGCCAGGAGCGGGAACGCCGTGAGCATGAGGCCGTCGGCGATGTTGACCGCGCCGGTCGCCGACCACAACGTGCCGAAACCTCGGCCTACGTCAGTACGGGTGCGCACGGTTTCCCTTGCAACCTTCAGCCGCCGACACTGACCAGGCGGATGGGCGCGCAGTTGGCGTCCACCTCAAGCCATGGCGAGGACCACCCACCATCACCGAACTGCTCTACACCAACCCAGCGGCCCTCCGCGATGATGCGCTCTGGGGAGGTCAATCGGGCGAGCGCCGCGATCGGTCGCTCGCCGTACCGGGGGGGGGACCTGCCAGGAGCGTACAGGCGTAGAGATCAGATCTCGTAGCGCTTCGCATCGGGCGCATGGAGGCCACGCCGACGCACCGGCCTCCGGCCGCCTCACCCAGGCCACCCAATGGCAGTACCTGCATCTCGTCACACTCAATACCATTCAACCCACCGTGACCCGTGAGTTGGTCCGGCGTGGCGCCGGTTGCCAGACATGCAAGCCTCGCCACTGGCCGGCCGTTCGCCACCAAGTCCAAAGGAAGGCGAGCGGTTCCCTCCAAGTCGGTCGGCCAACCTCGCGCAGGGTCACGGATCGTAAGGCTCGGCGGCCAGAACTGGTGGCTGGGCGGTGCAAGCAGCCGCTCTTTCCAGCGAGCCGCTAGAACTTCGGAGAGTGCCACAGGAGAGAGGAGCCAGAGCGGAGGGCGTGGTACGACCGTGCCCCCCTTCGCATACTCCTCCTCGTTGGAGGTACCTCTGGCCATATCAGCCAGTTCCTGGCGACTGAGAAACCCGTAATCGTCGAGGAGCCGCAGCGGCTCGCCCCCAGCAGAGCACGCCGGGTCAACAAGCGCGAGCCTGCACGTGAACCGCGGGCGGCGGAGCCCGACCACCACGCGGTGCCGATCGGCGGTCCACGCTACCTCTCTTGTACCGGCCCTGAGGACCACGTGCATGCGCCATGTGATGGTGCCAAGCGCCGATTCCGGGGCCCGATACTCGCCCTTATCGTTGTCGTGACGGAGCGGCAGGGTCATCGGCGTAGCCCTCTCCTAGGCCCGCGCGGAGAACAGGCCCCATCGCCGCGTCACTGAGTGCGGCTTCCGCGAGATCCTCTAGGGAGTCGCACTCTGGCCCTGCCTGTGCGATCCGCGTGCCCACCCTGCCCCGATATTGAACACGTACCCTCCTGACATGCTCGTGAGTGTCGACCTCAATTGTCCTTGAAGGATGGACCCACTGTTCCATCCTGGATTGCCTGAGCTGAAGTACCTCCCACTGACTCACGCCGACGCTCGTTCTACGAGGAGCGCCTCACGCAACAGGAGGCTCGATGTGCGGCCACGAGTCGGAAGGCCCTGTCCGAACTTGACGCACGACGCCCCACGGCCAGTCTCCACACTGGTTCCGAAGGCCTCAAGCTTCGAGAGAAACTCGGGAAGAGTTATGGCAAAGGTAAAGGGCGGCACATTCTCTTCCCCCGCCGGGGCACCCGCACGCGTCGCGCGGGATACTCCTACGACGGCGAGACCCCCGTGGTACTCACCCCCCGTCGAGCCCGCAACCGCACGGCGCCGACTGACCGCGTCCAAGGCTCGTGATGATCCCGGGCTGTGAACACGACCAGCAACCCCGCGCATCTCCAGTCTGAGCGGCCCCCGGTCGGCAGGCCTGCTGACGCGCACATCCAGGCTAGGCTTGGCCACCGTTCGCGGGCCCACATCCGGGCACCGCCCCACTAGCGACACGAAAGGTCCGTCAGGGTGGCACCAGCGCGCATGGCCGAGGAGAGCCCCTTCGAGCGGCTCGTCGAGTCCAACGTCTTCAAGACGCTGTACGAGAAGCGGGTGCTGTACCTGCGCGGCCCGATCGAGGACACGATGGCCGACACGGTCGTCGCGCAGCTCATGTCGCTCGACGCCGACTCTAACGAGGACGTGTCGCTGTACATCAACTCTCCGGGCGGCGTCATCCACGGGCTGTTCGCGATCTACGACGTCATGCAGCTGATGCGGTCGAAGGTGCACACCGTCTGCGTCGGCATGGCGGCCTCCGCCGCGGCCGTGATCCTCGCCACAGGGACCGGCACGCGCGCGGCGACGCCCAACGCCCGGATCATGCTGCACCAGCCGCTGGGCGGCGCGCGGGGTCAGGCCTCCGACATCCAGATCCAGGCGGAGCAGATCGTGTTCCTGCGCCACCGGCTCAACGAGGTCCTGGCGGAGCGCACGGGCAAGTCGGTCGAGCAGATCTCCAAGGACACCGACCGCGACTTCTGGCTGTCCTCCGACCAGGCGGTCGAGTACGGGATCATCGATGAGGTTCGCAACCGCGGCGGCATCTAGCAACGCCCAGCCGACGCCTAGCCGACGCCTAGCCGCGTCTAGCCAGGCGCCGTGCCGCGCGACGTCCGCGCGGGAGATCGCCCGCGAGCGCTGACGCAGCAGACGGTCCAGCAGGGCCACCTCAGGGGGGATCGGCTGGTTGCTCGGCGCGGTGGCGCCGCGGATGACCAGCGCGGCGCGGTCCAGGAACCCCAGCAGCTCCTGCTCGTCGCCCCGCAGCGTCACCTCCATGAGCCGCTCGCCGGCCGCCCCGGCCTGCTCCGCCCTCGCCGCCGCGGCGCGACGTAGGTGGCGCGCAGCCGCAGCTCGGTGCGGACCTGGGGGATGACCTCGCTCTCGGTGCGGCGCACGACCTCGCTGACTAAGCAGCTCGGAGAACCCGCGTGGTGGGACCAGCAGGACGAAGTCGTCCGCTCCCAGGTGGGCGACCTCGGCGTCGAGCACCCCCGCGGTCACACCGGCGAGGCAGCGAGCGATCGCCCTGAGCACCTCGTCGCCGAAGGCGAAGCCGCCGAGGTCGTTGAACGGACGGAAGCCCTCGAAGTCGTAGAAGGCGACCGTCACGGCCTCGTCGCGCGCGAGGCGGCGTAGCCCTGCCCGGCCCCACCACCCCGAGCGTGGCCAGCGCCGCCAGCTCGCCTTCGGTCTCGATGCCCTCGGCGATCAGTCGCGAGCCGATCTGCCGCGCGAAGCGGACCATGGACTCGATGAACGCATGCCGGGCGCCGTCGTGGTCGAGCCCTGACACGTGAATGGCCCTGAGCGCCCGGGCCAGCCCCCAGGGTCGACACCGTGTCGAGGTTCCTGCGCTATGCGTGGCTGTTCCGACACAGTGTCGGACCAGCCTGCGACAGGCGATTCTCATCATCCGGGGTGGGGGCGCCAGCTCCCATGACCTGCTGACACCAGGTCACGGTCGAGCTTGATCCAGGAGGGGCGTACCCGGGTGACGACCTTGAGATCGTGGGATGAAGCCGTGGATGGTCGGGGACCAGCCTATGCGCGCAGGTCCCGGAACTCGGCGACCTCGGGCGCGCCCAGGCGGTCGAGCCGCCACGTCACGTAGGCGTAGGTGCCGACGAGCAGCAGCGCGAACGCCGGCCAGCCGGTGGCGATGCGCACCACGGCCAGGACGCCGACCGCGCGCTGCTCCACCAGCACGGCCTGGACGGCCGCCTTGGCGAGGTACAGCGCGGCCCACGCCCAGGTGATCTCGCTGTACGCGGGGCGGACCCGCGGGTGCCAGTACCACGCGAGCGGCCAGCGGTAGATCGCCGCGCTGGTCAGCGCGATGAGTGGCCGCCGCACGAGGATGCTGCCGACGCAGGCAACGCCAAGCGCTGCGCTGGAGACGATCCCGGGGACGAAGTACGCCTCGGCGCCTCCTGACCACAGCGCGAAGGAGACCCCGAGCAGCGCACCGCCCAGCCCGGTGACCGCGTACAGCAGCCGCTGGCGGCGCAGCAGTCGTCCGGCGACCAGGATGACCGCGAGGCCGATGGACGCGCCGGCCGCCCACCGCAGACCCGCCAACGCGTCGGCCACGACGAACACCAACGGTGGCAGGACCGTGTCCGTGATGATCCGCCGGTTCGCCAGCAGGTCACGCGGCGAGGAGCCGGCGTAGGAGCCACCGGTGCCCTGCGGTGTTTTCGCCGCGCTCACGCCTCATCTCCTCACGACTGGCAGCACTAGCGCTCCTCCGCGGAAGTCTCCTACATTCGGCCACGCCTGCCCGTTCATGGCCTCAAGCGCCGGCCGGGCTGGGGCTCGCCGCGTTGCTTCGTCGCCCAAGTACGGCCCGGTACGAGGCGCTGTCCGCGCCTTGCGAGCCGCGCGCAGTCGTGCCCTCTGTGCGTCACGGAACTTCCACGAAAGGAGCACTAGCGCCGCTGGCAGACGCGGCAGTAGGTCGTGCCACGGCCACCGAGCACGACCTTGGACAGCGGCGTGGCGCACCGCGGGCACGGGCGACCAGCCCGCCCGTAGGCGACCAGGAAGGCCGCGTTGCGCCCCGACTCGCCGTTGACCATCTGATAGTCGCGGAAGGTCGTCCCCTCCCGTGCGATGGCTTCGGCCAGCACGGCGCGGATCGCCAGCCACAGTGCGTGGGCTCGGGCGCGGCCGACGCGTCGGGAATGCGGGTTGATGCGCGCCCGCCAGAGCGCCTCGTCAGCGTAGATGTTGCCGACACCGGCGACGGGGCGCTGCGACAACAGGAAGGGCTTGACCGGCGCGCGCGTACGCGTGAGGGCGGCGTGGAACCGGTCGGGGTCGAAGTCGTCCGAGAGCGGCTCGGGGCCGAGGCGCGCCAGCGTCGCGATCGAGTGGTAGTCCCCTGCCGGCACGACCGCGAGGCGACCGAAGCGGCGCACGTCGCGGAAGTCCATCACGGCGCCGTCACCAGCCCCCTCGAGGGTGAGGGTCGCCCGCACGTAAGCGTCCGGGGCCCAGCCGTCCGCCTCCCCTCGGAATCGGAACGAGCCGGTCATGCCGAGGTGCATGACCAGCTCGAGTCCGCCGTCGAGGCCGGCGATGAGGTACTTGCCGCGCCGGACCACGTCGCTGACCCGGTGGCCGACGGCCCTGTCCACGTCCGCGAAGCGAGCCTGCGGGTCCACGGTGACCGCGCGGATCGTCCTGCAGCGCATGCGCGGGCCCAGCTGGCGGCGGACGCTCTCGACCTCGGGCAGCTCGGGCATGCCCCCATCATCGCGCGACCGCGTGAAGTTTGGTCTCGCACGTGCCGAAGATCCTCACAGGCCGTGCAAGCCGTCGGCCGCCGGAAGGGGGAACGAGCATGCGCGCGATGATCGGAGCGGGCGGCCACGATGACGCGGATGCGGCCGCGCTGTTCGTTCGCGCCCAGGTGTCCTGGCTGCGACGGGGCCTCGAGCGCGCCGACGACTCCACCGCCGTGGCCATGGTGCTGGCCGTCCACGACGCCGCGCATCGCGAATGGCTGGAGCTGCTGCCTCGCCTCGACGGCCCGGCGCGGGCCGCCGCGGACGAGCTGTACGCCTTCTGCGGCCGCGTGGCCGGCACCCTGCAGCGCGGCCCCGACCCTCGGCTACCCGCCGCGACGTCCGCCGCCGTGCGCGCGCTGCACGCCGAGCGCCTGACCGGCCTCGCCCGCGCGACCGAGATGGGGATCATGGGAATCGCCGGAGCCTGCGAGGACGATGGGCTGGCCTCAGCGCAGGTTCTGGCGCCGCCCGTCGCGGGGTAGGGTGCTCGCAAGGCGCGCCCGGGCTTGGCCGCCGACGGCCTGAACAGGAGGCGCCATGACGACGGGTCAGTTCCGAGTCCCTGAGCCGATCAACGAGGCGGTGCGCGGCTACGCCCCCGGATCCTCCGAGCGGGCGACGCTCACCGAGCGCGTGCGCGCGATGGAGAAGGAACGCCTCGAAGCGCACCACGTCATCGCTGGCCAGCGGGTCTCCGGCCAGAGCACGTTCACGCAGGTGGCGCCCCACCGTCACGAGCTGGTGCTCGCCGACGTGCACGCCGCCAGCGAACCGGTCATCGGGCGCGCGATCCACGCCGCCCTGGCCGCGGCGCGCGACTGGGCGGCGCTGCCGTGGTACGAGCGGGTCGCCGTCTTCCTGCGTGCAGCCGAGCTCATCGCAGGACCCTGGCGCGACACGATCAACGCCGCGACCATCCTCGGCCAGTCCAAGTCCGTGCAGCAGGCGGAGATCGACGCCGCGTGCGAGCTGATCGACTTCCTGCGATTCAACGCCGCCTACGCGCAGCAGACCTACGGCGAGCAGCCGATCTCGGGTCCGGGGATGTGGAACCGCATGGACTACCGCCCCCTGGAGGGTTTCGTCCTGGCGGTCACACCGTTCAACTTCACGGCGATCGCGGGGAACCTCCCGACCGCGCCGGCGATGATGGGCAACGTCGTCGTGTGGAAGCCGTCGGAGAAGCAGGCGCTGGCGGCGCACTACACCATGCAGGCGCTCGAGGCGGCCGGACTGCCGCCAGGGGTCATCAACCTCGTCCACGGCGACGGCGCGCTGGCGGTGGACGTCGCGACGCGCCACCAGGCGTTCGCTGGGCTGCACTTCACGGGCTCGACGACCGTGCTGCGCGGCGTCTGGAAGATGATCGGCGAGCGCATCGACACCTACCGCGCCTATCCCCGCATCGTCGGCGAGTCGGGCGGCAAGGACTTCGTCGTGGCCCACCAGAGCGCGCCGGTGGACCCGCTGGTCGTCGCGCTGGGGCGCGGCGCCTTCGAGTACCAGGGACAGAAGTGCTCGGCGGCGTCACGCGCCTACATCCCGGCGAGCCTCTGGCCAAGGGTGCGCGACGGCATCGCGGACCTGGCGAGCGGCATCGAGGTGGGCGACGTCGGCGATCTGTCGGTGTTCGCGGGTGGGGTGATCGACCAGCGGGCGTTCCGCAAGCACGCCGACGCGATCGCCTCGGCCCGTGACGCCGGAGCTGAGGTGCTGGTCGGCGGCGGCACCGACGACGCGGTCGGCTGGTTCGTGGACCCGACCGTGCTGGTCACCGACGACCCACGCTCGGAGACGATGGTCCGTGAGCTGTTCGGGCCGATCCTCACCGTGTTCGTCTACGACGACGCCGACTGGGATACGACGCTCGACCTGGTCGACACCACCAGCGACTACGCCCTGACCGGTGCGCTCTTCGCCGACGACCGCTACGTGATCGACCATGCGCTGGAGCGGCTGCGCAACGCGGCGGGCAACATCTACGTCAACGACCGGCCCACGGGGTCGGTGGTGGGCCAGCAGCCGTTCGGCGGCGCCCGCGGCTCCGGCACGAACGACAAGGCCGGATCGCTGTTCAACATCGTCCGCTGGGTGAGCCCCCGCGCCATCAAGGAGACGTTCGCGGCCCCCACCGACTGGCGCTACCCGCATCAGGGCTAGGACCTCGCGGTGACGGACAACCGGATTCGCTCCCCCGCGTACCGACGCGACCTGCTGGTCATGGTCAACCCCGCCGCCGGCTCGGCGGAGCAGGAGCAGGTCGACGCCGCGCTTTCGGTCCTGCGCGACGGGGCGGACGTGGCGGTCGCCAAGCCACGGAACGCCTCCGAGCTCGACGCCGTCCTGCGGCGACTGGACGACCGCGCGCTCGTCGTCGCCGGCGGTGACGGCAGCCTCCACCTCGCCGTCGGACGGCTGTGGTCGCTCGGCCTGCTGCCGGAGGTTCCCGTCGGCCTGCTGCCGCTGGGCACCGGCAACGACTTCGCCAGGGGATTGGGGCTGCCGCTGGAGGCGGGAGAGGCCGCGCGAGCGCTGCTCCTCGCGTCACCGGCCGCCTGCGACCTGTTGGTCGACGACGCCGGGGGAGTCGTCGTCAACGCGGTCCACGCCGGTCTGGGAGCCGCGGCGGCAGCGCGCTCCGAAGGGTTGAAGGGCGGCCTCGGACCGCTCGCCTACCCCGTCGGGGCGCTGATCGCGGGTGTGGCGGAGGGCGGCTACGAGCTGGAGATCGCCGTCGACGCCTCGACCCTGCACACGGGGCCGACGCTGATGGTCGGCGTCGGTAACGCGACCTGCATCGGCGGTGGGACCACCCTGTGCCCCGCGGCGGTGCCCGACGACGGTCTGCTCGACGTCATCGTGGCGACGGGGGTCACCCCCAGCGCCCGGCTCGCGTTCGGCGCCGCGCTGCGTCAGGGCACCCACACCGACCGGGACGACGTCCTGGCCGCCCAGGGCCGCTCGGTGACCGTGAAGGGCGACCCGGTCATGCACGACGCCGATGGTGAGCTGTCCGACCCGCTGCGGGCGCGCACCTACACCGTCGAACCCGCCGCCTGGCGCCTGCTCCGGCCGTGACCGCCGCCGCCGGCTCAGCGTTTCATGACGGTCAGCGGGGAGCCATGCGCAGCGCGCCGTCCAGCCGGATGACCTCGCCGTTGAGCATCGGGTTGTCGATGACGTGGCCGACCAGCGCGGCGTACTCCTCGGGGCGGCCGAGCCGGCGGGGATGGGGCACCTGCTCCCCCAGGGAGTCCTGCGCGTCCCGCGGCAGCCCGGCCAGCATCGGCGTGGCGAAGATCCCGGGGGCGATCGTGACGACCCGGATGAGCTTGTCGGCGAGGTCGCGGGCGATCGGCAGGGTCATGCCGGCGACCCCTCCCTTCGACGCCGCATACGCCGCCTGGCCGATCTGCCCGTCGAACGCGGCGATCGAGGCTGTGCTGACCATGACGCCCCGCTCCTCGCCGTCGGGCTCGGTCTCCACCATCGCCGCGGCGGCGAGGCGAATCACATTGAACGTGCCGATCAGGTTGACGGTGACCACCGTGGCGAACCGCTCGAGCGGCAGCGGGCCGCGCCTGCTCAGCACGCGGCCCGGCGTCCCGATCCCCGCGCAGTTGACGACCACACGCAAGGGGCCCGCCTCGACGGCTGCGCCGATCGCGCCCTCGACAGCACCCGGATCGGTCACGTCGGTCGGCACGAACCGGGTCGGCTCCCCGATGGCGGTCGCCGCGGCCTCACCGTGCTCGGACAGATCGGCGATCACCACCCGCATGCCGCGACCCGCCAGGTGCTCAGCCGTCGCCCTGCCCAGTCCCGACGCGCCGCCGGTGACCAGCGCCGAACTGCCATCCAACTTCATCCGTAGGTCCTTGTTCTGTGTCGACGGTGGGCGTTGGCGCGCCAGCCTAGCCCCGCCGCTTTGCGCGGCCGCGCGGCCGGTGGGACCATGGCGGGCATGACCACCACCCTCACCCCGCCCCCGTGGTCGCCGGCGTCGTGGCGCGCGCTGCCAGCCGGCCAGCAGCCGGCGTGGCCGGACGCGTCCGCGGTGGAACGCGCGCAGGCCGAGCTGCGCCGCCAGCCTCCGCTGGTGTTCGCCGGGGAGATCCGCGACCTGCGTGCCCGCCTGGCCGAGGTCGCGGCCGGGGAAGCGTTCCTGCTGCAGGGTGGCGACTGCGCGGAGACGTTCGCCGCGTTCGGCGCCGACACGATCCGCGACAAGCTCAAGGTGCTGCTGCAGATGGCGGTGGTGCTCACCTACGGCGCGCAGCTGCCGGTCGTCAAGGTGGGACGTATCGCCGGGCAGTTCGCCAAGCCGCGGTCGGTGCCCAGCGAGACGGTCGACGGCGTGACCCTGCCGGTCTACCGGGGTGACGCGGTCAACAGCATCGACTTCACCGAGGCGGCCCGCACGCCCGACCCCCAACGGCTGGTCCGCGTCTACAACCAGGCGGCCGCCACCCTCAACCTGCTGCGCGCGTTCACCCGCGGCGGCTTCGCTGACCTGACCCGCGTCCACCAGTGGAACCAGGAGTTCGTCGCGTCCAGCCCCCAGGGGCAGCGCTACGCGGCGGTCGCCGACGAGATCGACCGCGCGCTGCGCTTCCTGCGCGCCTGCGGCGTCGACGTCACGGGGGACCCGACCTTCCACACCGTCGACTTCTGGACGTCGCACGAGGCCCTGCTGCTCGGTTACGAGCAGGCGCTGACGCGGGAGGACTCGCTGACCGGCGAGTGGTACGACTGCTCCGCGCACCTGCTGTGGATCGGTGAGCGCACCCGAGACCCCGACGGCGCGCACGTCCACTTCCTGTCGGGCGTCGGCAACCCGATCGGCGTGAAGCTCGGGCCGACCACGACCGTCGACGAAGCCGCGGAGCTCGCCAAGCGCCTCAACCCCGACCAGGTCCCCGGCCGTCTGACGTTCATCACGCGCATGGGCGCCGAGGCGGCCGGTGACGCGCTGCCGGAGATCGTTCGCGGGGTGCGCGATCTCGGCATCCCGGTCGTGTGGTCCTGCGATCCGATGCACGGCAACACGTTCATCTCGGACAACGGCTACAAGACGCGACGGTTCTCCGACGTGCTGGCCGAGCTGCGGACGTTCTTCGCGGTGCACCACGCCGAGGGGACGGTGCCAGGCGGAGTGCACATCGAGCTGACCGGCGAGGACGTCACCGAGTGCCTCGGCGGCGCCCAGGAGATCGCCGACCTCGACCTCGCCTACCGCTACGAAACCGCCTGCGATCCGAGGCTCAACAACCAGCAGGCGCTGGAGCTGGCCTTCGGCGTGGCCCAGATGCTGCGCGCCTGACCGGCCCCCGCACTCCCGCGCACGGCCGGCCGCGAGCCACCCCACCCCACGCCACAGGTTTCATTGAACGTTTGATCCGGTATCGCGGATCAACCCTTCAACGAGCGGTCACGGTCGGCGGTCACGGTCGGCGGATCGCGCGGTGCGCGGTCAGCCGCTGAAGCGACAGTCCCCGGTGCCCACCGCGGAGTTGGCGGAGATCGCCGCCGCGATGTCGGGGCGGACCCGCTCGGCGGTCAGGGCGTAGCCGCTGCCGGGCTCGGCCGGGTTGGCGGCGAACACCACACCGCCGACCAGCCCTTCGCTGGTGACGAACGGGCCGCCGGAGTCGCCCTGGCGCACGTCAGCCGCGAGCGTCAGGATCTCCCGCTCAGCCCGGCCGCCCCCGTAGATGTCACGGCCGACCGCCTGGGTTCGCGAACGGACCGTGGCGGGCTTGACCGTCAGCTCCCGCTGGCCGCCGGGGAATCCGAGGGTCGCCCCCTCGGTATCCCGCTCCGACGGCGTCCTGACCCATCCGAGCGGCGCCGCGGCCGTGGACGGCGCGGACAGCACAGCGAGATCCAACGCCGGGTCGAACAGGACGGTGACCGCGTCGTGCTGGCCCTCGCTGTCGCGCACCTGGAGCCGCTCACCGCCGGCGACCACGTGCGCGTTGGTGACCACGAACCCCGTCTGGGTCACGAAGCCGCTGCCCGAGGAGATGCCACCGCACCCCAGCGCCTGCACCTGCACGGCGCTCGGCTGGGCCGCGTCGGCCGCCGCCTGGACCGCCTCGTCGCTGGTCGGCGGCACCGGCGGGGCGGTGACGCCCCCGTTCATCCCGCCGACGACCTGGGGGAAGCCCTGCTGGTCCAAGTAGGTCGCAACGCGGCCGAAGACGTCCGGCGGTGGGGGCAGCGCCTGGTCCAGGACCGCCACCACCCGCGACTCGCGCACCTGCTGGGCGACGACCGGCAACGGGCCCTGCACGAGGACAGAGGCGAACAGCCACACCACCACGACGAGCCCGGCGGCACCCACGGCCATCCCGGCGGTGCGGTCGAGCCCGCCCGCGCCCGCTCGCGCCACCGCGTGCGCCAATCGCGTTCCGATGGTCGCCCCGACGCCCTGGCTGATCCCGACGGCCGCCAGGAGCAGCATCAGCGTGAGGAGCGCGAGCGACGGCCCGGGACCGTTCACGAACAGACCCGCGAGTGTGGGCGCGAACCTCGCGCCGGCGAACAGCCCGAGCCCCGCCCCGCCGAAGGCGGCCACCTGCGACAGCGCGCCCTGGTTGAACCCGCGCACGAGGCCGTACAGCAGGAGCAGCGCCAGGACGAGGTCGACGAGGTTCCAGCCGGCACCGTCCATAGGCGCCATCCTACGGACCGGCGCCGCGGCCGACCGGCTACGGTGTCGCCCGGATGATCATGCGTTCCGGGTCCCCACCGCTCACACTGGAGGACGTCCGCGCCGCCGCGGCGGGCCTCGACGGGGTCGCGCACCGCACGCCGGTCCTGACCAGCCGGACGCTGGACGGCCTCACCGGCGCCCGCGTGCACTGCAAGGCCGAGCAGCTGCAGCGCACCGGCTCGTTCAAGTTCCGCGGCGCGTTCCATGCCGTGTCGCGGCTGTCGGAGGCCGAGCGCGCCCGCGGCGTGGCCGCGTTCTCCAGCGGCAACCACGCGCAGGCGGTCGCGCTGGCGGCACGCCTGCACGGCGCCCCCTCGGTCATCCTGATGCCGTCCGACGCCCCGACCGCGAAGATGGCCGCGACCCGCGGCTACGGGGCAGAGGTGGTGACCTACGACCGGTACGCCCAGGACAGGCGGTCGCTCGCGACCGCCCTGGCCACCGACCGCGGGGTCACGCTCATCCCACCGTTCGACCATCCCCACGTCATGGCGGGCCAGGGGACGGTCGCCCTGGAGCTCCTCGAGGCGGTCGGCGCCCTCGATCTCCTGCTGGTCTGCGTCGGTGGTGGGGGCCTCATCGCCGGCTGCGCCACCGTCGCCAAGACGCTGCACCCCGAACTGCGCGTCGTCGGCGTCGAACCGGAGGCCGGTGACGACACCAAGCGCTCGCTGGCGGCCGGCGAGCGGGTCGAGATCGCCGTGCCGCGCACGATCGCCGACGGCCAGCAGGTCACCGCTCCCGGCGCGTTGACCTTCCCGATCAACCAAGGGCTGGTCGACGACATCGCGCTGGTGAGCGACGCAGAGATCGTGGTGGCCATGCGCTTCGCCTTCGAGCGGCTCAAGATGGTCACCGAGCCCAGCGGCGCGTGCGCGCTCGCGGCCCTGGTAGCCGGGAAGGTCGACGCGCGCGGCCTGCGGGTGGGCGTCACCATCACCGGCGGGAACGTCGGCGCCGACCGCTTCGCCGCCCTCCTCGCGGCCGCGTCCTAGCCGCGGCAGAGCGGTCCGTCAGCCGATGACATCCTGTGCGGCAAGCATCCCCATCGGCGCAGGCGGGTCTGACACTGTGTCGGAACAGCCACGCATAGCGCAGGAATCTCGACACGGTGTCGACCCCGGGGGGCTCGCCCCTGGGCGCTCAGGGCCATTCACGTGTCAGCGCAGCGTGCGGATCTCGCCGTCGGAGACGTGGAGGACGGCGCGGGCGGCCTCGTGCAGGGCGGCGTGGTGGCGGCGGAAGTCGGCGATCTCGTCCGCGCGCAGGCCGGAGGACTGAGCCGCAGGCTCCGCCTCGGCGCCGTCGGACTCGTCCAGGCTGGCCAGCGCGGCGTCCCAGTCCGTGGCGGCTGCGGCCTGCTTGAGGTGCATGTTCGGCGCCTGCAACAGCGCGCGCTCCAGGTCCTGGATGACGGTCAGCACCACGTCGGTCGTCGTGCGCACCCCTGGCGTGGTCAGTAGGTGCAGAGCCTGCAGCTTGCGCATGGCCATGGCGATGACGAGCTGCGGGTTACCCAGCTCCTCGACAGCGCTGTCCACGGCGCGCAGGTCGAGCGTCACCTGGTCGCTGACGTCGAACCAGGCGCGTAGCAGCCGGAACAGCTCCGCCGTGGACCTCCGCGCGGCGAGCAGCTCATGTGGCTTCGCGATCTCCTCCATGGCGATGCCGAAGGCTACCCGGTCCGAACCGCTCGCCTACGCTGCGGTCCGCAGAGGCGACGACACGAAGGGACAGCCTCCAGTGGACGACGCGACGGCGCTGCTGGTCACCGTAACCGGCCGGGACCGGCCAGGGGTCACCAGTGCGTTGTGCACGGCCCTTGACAGCCAGGGCGCGCGCATCCTCGACATGGAGCAGGTCGTGATCCGCGATCGTCTCGTCCTGGGGATCCTCACCTCCCTCGGCGCCGACGAGGACGCCACCCGCGCCGCCCTGGTCGACTGCGCCACGCCCCTGGGTGTGACCGTCGAGTTCGAGTCGGTCGGCGCGCGCCGGCCCGAGCGTGCGCGGGTCCGCCATCACGTCACGGTCTTGGGGCAGCCGCTGCGCGCCGGCGCGCTCGCCGCGATCACCGGCGCGATCGCCGGCTGCGGCGCGAACATCGACCGCATCGTGCGGCTGTCGCGCTACCCCATCACGAGCTTCGAGCTGGTGGTGTCCGGAGGGGACCCCGGGCAGCTGCGCCGCGATCTGGCTGCCGAGGCCGCCGCCCAGCACGTCGACGTGGCCGTGCAGCGCGCGACGCTCTACCGCAGGGCCAAGCGGCTGATCGTCCTCGATGTCGATTCGACGCTCGTCCAGGGTGAGGTGATCGAGCTCCTGGCCGCGCACGCCGGCCGCGCGGACGAGGTCGCCGAGATCACGGCGCGGGCGATGACCGGTGAGCTGGACTTCGAGGCGTCGCTGCGCGAACGCGTCGCCCTCCTCGACGGCGTGCCGGTCGCCATGCTGGAGCACGTCCGCGACCACCTCGTGCTCACGCCCGGCGCGCAGACGCTGGTGCGCACGCTGCGCCGGCTCGGCTACGTCCTCGCGGTGGTCAGCGGTGGGTTCACCGCCATCACCGATCTGCTCGTCGACCAGCTGGGCCTCGACTACGCCGCCGCGAACGTCCTGGACGTCCGTGACGGCGTGCTGACCGGCCAGCTGGTGGGGCCGATCGTCGACCGCTCGGCCAAGGCGGACTGGCTGGCGCGGTTCGCGGCGGACGCGGGGGTCCCGCTCTCCCAGACAGTGGCCGTCGGCGACGGCGCCAACGACCTGGACATGCTCGGACGCGCCGGCCTGGGCATCGCCTTCAACGCCAAACCGATCGTTCGGGAGGCGGCGGACACGGTCGTCAGCGTGCCCTACCTGGACGCGATCCTGTTCCTGCTCGGCATCACGCGCGAGGAGATCGAGGACGCCGACGCGGAGGACCCGGCCTACGTCCCTGCCCCGCGGGTGCGAGTGCCGGAGGACACAGCCAGCCAGGTCGGGTGGGGGGCGGAAGCCAACCCAGGGTCGGTCAGGCCGGAAGCCAACCCAGGGTCGGTCGGGCCGGAAGCCACCCGGTAGCATCCCGCCATCATGAGGCTCTCGCATCGCACGAAGCAGAACCCGGTCTTCTACGCCGACCGGCTGCGCATCGAGCTGGCAGACGACCCGGAACGGGTCGAGCGGGCGTTCACGGACCCGGACAGCGTCGACCTGCTGACGTGGAACGTGTTCGCCTCGCTGGACACCGACTCCGATCGCGACTACCTGACGGCGCTGCTGCGACCGTTCTGCGGCAACGATCTCACGCCGCCCGTCAGCCTGTCGCTGTGGACCGGCAAGGAACGCGAGCCGCAGCTGACGCCCAGCCCGCAGTACGTGCGCCACGTGCGCCAGCGCGCCGGCGAGGACCAGGACGTGTCCGCCTTCACCTGCCAGATCGAGGTGCCTGTACGCATCGAGTCGCGCGCCGTGCTGGGCCTTGTCGACGTCGCTGTCGACAGCTTGCCGGGCGGCGCAGGGGGTCGCGACCGGCTCACCGAGCTGATCGACGCCGGCGCCGTGCAGGCCCACCGGATCGGCAAGCAGCTCGCGGTGGCCGTCGTCTACCGTTCCGGCACCCCCGCGGCCGCGGCGCTGTCCGCGCGGATCAACGCACTGCGCACCTCCGATGGCCTGCGCAAGGCGATGCCGTGGGCTGACCCCCTGCCCGAGGTGCGGCTGCGCGAGGTCCCATGGCAGCAGCTCGTGCGCGTCTGGGAGAACGAGCGCAAGCACTTCCGCCTGTTCGCCCAGCCCGTGGGCGGCTTCCTGGCCCACGCCGAGCGGCTCGGCCTGCGCTAGGCCTGGTGTTGCGCGGCGCCGACTTCGGTCGACGCCTCGGGGATCTGCCCGCTGGCGTTCTCGAGGTGGGCACGCACGAACCACTGGTAGAGTTCCAGCTTGTCGAGCTGGGAGATCAGCATGTCCTGACTGACCAGGTCGAGGTCGTCGAAGGCCTCGACCGCCTCTCGGTGGGAGGCATTGACGCCCGCGAAGACCAGGTCGAGGGCCGCCATGTGCTCCTGCGTGGTCGCCCTGCCGATCGCGTAGTCGTCCCAGCCGCGTTCGGCCACGAGGTTGCCGGGGGTGCCCATCGGGACCCCGCCGAGCGTGGCGATGCGCTCGGCGACGTCGTCAGACATCAGGCGCACCGCGTCCACCTGCGGGTCAAGCATCTCGTGGACCGAGATGAAGTTCGGGCCCACGACGTTCCAGTGGATGTGCTTCAGCGTCAGGTGCAGGTCCGTCAGCGCGTTCAGTCGGTCCTGCAGCGTCTCGACGACCTTCTTGGCGTCCTCGGAATCCATCCCTGGGACGGTGTAGGTGTGGGCCATGGCGATCGGGCTCCTGTCCGTTGGGAATCCTGGTCACGCTGCTACCCCGTAGTGGTCAGCTAGCAACCTCCGGCGGGGTTAGTCTCACGGGCGCGCCAGACGCCGCCCACGACCGGAGGGTGTGGTCCGCGGCCAGGAGGGTCACAACACTGGTCGAGGGCATATCAAGACAACACTGGTCGAGGGCATATCAAGACCGTGCCCGCCCCACAGACGAACCCAAAATCAGGAGACGAGCCACGATGGCGGCGTTCCGCCTCACCAGCCCGGCTTTCGGACATGACGAGGACATCCCGGAGCGCCACACCGCAGACGGCGGCGACGCCTCGCCCCCGTTGACGTGGGAGGGCGTTCCCGAGGGCACCAAGGAGTTGGCGCTGGTCTGCGACGACCCGGACGCGGACACCGGCGTGGTGACGCACTGGGTGGTCTACGGCATCGGGCCGGACGAGACGTCCCTGCCGGAGGGGGTGCCGTCCGACACGCTGGTCGAGGACCCGGTCTCGCTCGTGCAGGGGCTCAACGAGTTCGAGGAGTCGGGATACACCGGTCCAAGCCTCGACGAGAAGCGCGGCGCGCACCGCTGCTTCTTCCGCCTGTTCGCGCTCGACACCGAGCTGGACCTGCCGCCCGGCGTCCGACGAGGCGAGCTCCGCCGGGCGGCGAAGGACCACATCCTCGGCGTCGCGGAGCTGGTCGGCATCGCCTGAGCGCGGGCGTCTGCGACACTGACGTGACCCAAGCGGCTTGGCGGCAGGAGGCCCCCGACGTGGTGATCACAGCGGTCCGTGACGATGGCGTCGTCACGTTGACGATCGACGACGGCAAGGTGAACGCGTTCGGCCTGCCGTTCTTCGCCGAACTGGACACGGCGCTGGAAGAGGCCGTCGACGCGGCCGCGCTCGTGATCGCGGGTCGCGACGGGATGCTGTCCGCAGGCT
Source organism: Euzebyales bacterium (assembly GCA_013695145.1). Classification (GTDB taxonomy): domain Bacteria; phylum Actinomycetota; class Nitriliruptoria; order Euzebyales; family Egibacteraceae; genus JACDBB01. Next base: position 11,667 of record JACDBB010000104.1, on the reverse strand, counting down.
TGGACATGAAGGTCATGGGCTCCGACGACATGGCGGCGATGGAGGATCTGCTGGTCGCCTGCGGCGAGACGATGCTCCGGCTGTGGCTGGAGCCCCGACCGGTGGTGGTCGCCGCCACGGGGCATGCCGTCGCGGGCGGCACGATCCTCTGCCTGGCGGCCGACCACGCCGTCGCAGCCGATGGCGCCTACAAGTGGGGCCTGATCGAGACCACCATCGGCTTCGCGCTCCCCCGTTGGATCATCGCGCTCGCGCGCGGCAGCGTCCGCGTCGACCGCCTCGACGGCCTGCTCCTCCCCGGGACGGTCGTGGATCCGAAGACCGCGGTCGAGGTCGGCTTCGCCGACGAGCTGGCGGCGTCGGGTGCCGTGCGAGACCGCGCGGTCGACCGCGCTCGCGTGCTCGCGCGCCTGCCGGGCGCCGCGTACGCCGAGACCAAGCGCCGGCTGCGGGGAGCCAGCGCCGACGCGGTGTCGTCGTCGATGCGCGCCGACGTCCGGGCGCTGCTCGCCTTGCGCTGAGTGGCGGATGGCGGAGCCTGCGGAGGCGATTCTCACAATCGGAGGTTGTGGCGGCCGCGCAGCGACCGCCACAAAATGCCGCCTCGCCCGCCTCGCCCGCCTCGCCCCTACCGCACCAGTCGCTGCGAACGAGAACCGGAGCCGCCCGTGACCACCCCCGCCTGGATCCGCCGCTACCAGGCCGCCCGCGTGACGCTGCCCACCTGGGCCGAGACCACGCCCCACCGCCTGTCCTACGGGACCAACGCCAGCGGCGTGTGGCAGCTGGTGTCCTGGGACACGACGACGGACCGGCAGGTGACCCTGACCGACAAGCCGACCGGTGTGCTCGGCGGGCAGCCGACGCCTGACGGGGCGGGCGTCGTGTGGTTCGACGACCGCGCGGGCGACGAGTTCGGCAGGTACGTGCGCACGCCCTTCGGCGGCGGGCCCGCGGATGCGCTCGTGCCAGGGCTCTCCGACGGGTGGTCCTCCGGGCTGTCCCTGCGACCCGGCCGACTGGCCGTCGGCGTCTCCAGCCGCGACGGAGGCTTCGGCATCCACGTCGCCGACGATGCGGGCGTCCGGCAGGTGTACGGGCACGCCCAGCCGGCGAGTGTCGGCGGGCTCAGCAAGGACGCGTCCCAGCTCGCCGTCAGCCACACCGAGCACGGCGACGTGCTGCACCCGGCGCTGCGGGTGCTCGACGCGGTCAGCGGCGAGCCGGTCGCGGAGGTGTGGGACGGGCGGGGCAACACCGTGAGCCCCGCGGCGTGGTCCCCCGTCGCCGGCGACCCGCGCGTCGCGATCCTGGCCGACCGCACGGGGCGGATGCGGCCGGAGGTCCTCGATGTCGGCGACGGCGCTCGCCGAGAGCTCGTCATCGACCTGCCCGGCGAGATCTGGGTCGCGGACTGGTGGCCGGACGCCTCGGCGCTGCTGCTCGGCCACGACCACCTCGGCCGCACCGAGCTGCTGCGCTACGACTTCGACAGCGATCGCGCGGAGCCCCTCGACCTGACCGACGGCACGATCCGCGGGGCCAGGGTTCGCCCTGACGGCGCGATCTGGTACGCGTTCAACTCCTCGGCGAAGCCCTCGCAGGTGCGGGTGCGTGACGCCGACGCCGACCGCGCGCTGCTGACGCCGCCGGGCCAGCCAGCACCCGAGGGTCGCGCGTACACCAGTCTCCACTACGACAACGGCGACGGCGACCAAGTGCACGCCTTCCTCGTCACCCCCGATGGTGAGGGGCCCTTCCCCCTGGTCGTCGACGTGCACGGGGGCCCGACCGCCCAGACCGAGGACAGCTTCGACCCCCAGCAGCAGTCCTGGGTCGACCACGGCTACGCGGTGCTCATGCCCAACTACCGCGGCTCGAGCGGCTACGGCAAGGCGTTCGAGGACGTCCTGCAGGGCGACCCGGGCCGCCCAGAGCTGGTGGACGTGCTCGCGGGCCGAGATCACCTCGTCGCAGCCGGCATCGCCGATCCCGACCGCTGCGTCCTGACGGGCGCATCCTGGGGCGGCTACGTCACGCTGCAGGCCATCGGCACGCAGCCGCGCGCCTGGTCCGCAGCGGTGGCCGTCGTGCCCGTGGCCGACTACGTCGCCGCGTACGCCGACGAGGCGCCGGCGCTGCAGGAGTTCGACCGGTCCCTGTTCGGCGGCAGCCCGGACGACCTGCCTGAGCTGTTCCGGGAGCGCTCGCCCATCACCCATGTGGGCAACGTCACGTGCCCGGTGCTGATCGTGACCGGCGCCAACGACACGCGCTGCCCGAAGCGCCAGGTCGACAACTACGTCGCGGCGCTGGACGCCCTCGGGAAGGTCTACGCCTACGACGTGTTCGAGGCCGGCCACGGCTCGTACGCCGTCGACGAGACGATCCGCCAGCAGACGCTCGCGCTCGACTTCCTTGCCGAGCACCTCGGCATGCCCGCCGCCCAGCGCGACAGGGGCTGACCGGGCCGACCCCGCGTTCCGGGGTCTGCGAAGGGTTGTCGACATTGGCCGCGCTCAGCGGCCAAAGTCGACACGAGGCGGGCGGGCGTCGCTCCGCGTGCGGTCAGGCCACCGGGCCACGGTCGGGCTCGATCTCGACCGTGTAGCGCGCGGCGGCGAGCGTGACGCGGAAGAAGCGGAAGAAACCCTCCTGGCCCAGGAGGTTGAAACCGAACGGCCACGGGTCGCAGAAGGAGACCGGCGCCTGCCAGGTGAACTCGCCCACGGACAGCCGCAGTGGAACCGTGACGGCGTCGACGACCACACCGCCGACGGCCAACCGCTGGCGCTGCCCTTCCTCGGACTCGATGCCGAGCACTTGAGCCACCCACGACCCGAAGCGGTTGTGCACCGCTCCGGTGTCCAGCAGGCAGTCGAAGCGGACGTGCTCGTCGCCGCCGAGGCAGACGCCCAAGACCGGACGTGGTGTCCCTCCGGCGTCGTCGGGCAGTTCGCGGAACGGCAGCCTCATCGCGGTCCGATGAGATCGGTCTCGCCCTGGCCGGCCGGAACGCGGTAGACGTGCGCGCCCCTCACGTCATGGCGGTGCAGCCAACGCACCACATCACGGGGGTCGTCAGCGGCGACCAGCACCTCCAGGTCGCGCTGGGCGACCCAGCGGCCGCGGTACGGACGCAGGAGGTCGGCCTCACGCCCGCCATGGGGCCAATCCGGGCGGCGGGACTCAACCGGGGCGTCACCGCGAGCCCGCCTCCCGACAACGAAGCCGGCGCGCTGGAGGATCCGCCTCGCCTGATGGGTGGTGAAGTCGGCGCGGTCCAGCCCGGTGACTCTCGCGAGCACCTGCTTGGGAGGGAAGCGGCGACCGGCGATGACCACGTAGTGCTCACGCACAGGGTCGGGGAGATCGTCCGCCATCACCTGTTCGATCTCGGCCGCGCTGAACGCGAACGACTGGCCCGCGACGGTGCGCGTGACCTCCATCGCCTCTCCGATCCGTCCGCACTGGTCTATCTTCTCTGGATCCTATCAGCATCCGGACGTACGACACGCAGGATCCGCTCGGCCTCGGCCCTCCGCGCTGGGTCCTTCGCACGGGTCCTGGTCGCGATGTCGGTGGCGATCGCGACCGCGTCGGCGGCGCGGACGCGGGTCCCCCAGGCGTCGAGCGCCACGCTGCCGCGCACGAGCGACTCGTAGGCGCCCGTAAGCAGCGGCACGATGTCCAGTAGTCCGTGCGCCGTCACGAACTGGTGATCGAGGTTGGTCACAGCCGCGGTCCGAGGTGTCCACCTGCGACATTCCGCCACTGTCAGGGTGTGCTCCCACCCGGGCACGTGCGCGGGTACCGCACCCAGGCTGTCGAGCAGCCGAGCGAGCCGCGCCAGGTTGGCTGGGTCGCGGTCCGGGACGACGTCGAGATCCCCGGGCTCCAAGCGCGCGCCGTGCAGCACCAGCACGCACGAGCCCACCAGCACCCAGTCCACGCCGGACGACGCGAGGCGGCGGGCGAGCTCGGCTGGATCCAGCGGGCGCCGCAGGTCCGGAGCCAACGCGCGCGGCCGCGCGGTCGGGGCCAGGTGCGACACCGCGGCCTGCCGCCACGCGGCCCAATCACGGGTCACGGCCGCTGTGCCGGCCGCTGTGCCGGCGCCTCGTCGGCGCCGTCGAGGCGGCGCTCGACCAGCGCGAGGACGGTGATGAGCGACAAGCCGAGCACCGCCATGCCGACGACGGTCCACGCCGAGCCATCCGCCGGCGGGGCGAGCAGGCCGCGGTCGGCGTCCTGCCACGGCCACAGCGCGCGCAGCGACCCGACCATCAGCCCCACCAGCGCGGCCATCGTCGCGTCGTGGCGGTGGGCGAGCAGCCACTCGAGCAGTCTGGCGAACAGCCCCAGCCCGACGACGGCGCCCGCCGCGAACACGGCGACGTAGACGAGGTCGCGGTCGTTGACCGCGGCCAGCGTGGGCGCGTACATGCCCATGATCACCAGCAGGAAGGACCCGCTGACTCCGGGCAGGATCATGGCGACGATGGCCACGCTCGCGGCCGCGAACACGAGGGGCAGCGCAGGCTCGGCGAGCTCCGCCGGCGGCAGGCCCACCAGCGCGAACGCGCCGGCCGCCGCGATCGCCGCGATGCCGTACACCGACGCCCTCCGCGCCCGGACGCGTCGCCACGGGATCGGCAGCGCGGCGGCGATCAGTCCAAAGAACAGCGCGCGACTGCCCTCCGGGTGGCGCTCCATCAGCCCCGGTATCACCGCGGCGCCGACGACCAGCGCGCTGGCGATGCCGGCCGCGAGGGGCAGCACCAGCGCCCACTCGACCTCCCGGAGCAACGACCGCGCACGGCGGCGATCGCCGCGCGCGGCGGCCAGGGGCACGGAGGCCGCGGCGCGGATCGAGCCGATCAGCCGCTCGTAGATACCGAGGATCAGCGCGACGGTCCCCCCGCTGACACCGGGGACGATGTCGGCGGAGCCCATCGCGCAGCCGCGCAGGTAGTGGGCGAGAACCGCCGCGGACGTCGTACGGATCGGGGCCCGCTGGTGTGTGTCGGTCACGCGCGGCAGCGTATCCGGCGGACCCACCCGGCCGGGTACGCTGACCGGCCGTGCCCAGCCGCGCCCGTCCCAGGATCCTCGATCCCGATCACCGCTGGTACCCCCGCGTCCTGGTAGCCGCGGTCGCCACCGTGGTCACGATCGCCTACGGGGTCATTCTCTACGGGTTCTCGGTGCTGGTCACCGAGCAGGCCGCCGGCGGGGTGTTCTCAGCCACCGTCCTGTCTGGCGCGTTCGGCGGCGCGGTGCTGGTCGGCGGTGCGGCCAGCGTGGCCGTCGGCCGGGTCGCCGATCGCCACGGGGTCCGGGCGGTGATGGGCGTGGGATCGCTGCTGGCCGGCGGTGGCCTGGTCGGGTTCGCCGCCGCGCGGCAGCCATGGCAGGTGCTCGCGGTGTGGTGGCTCGTGCTCGGTCCCGCGACGGCGATGACGTTCTACGAGCCGGCCTTCGTCGTGATCGAGCAGTGGTTCGACCGGGGCAGCCGGAACAAGGCCGTCGCCACGCTCACGTTCCTCGCCGGGCTGGCGGGGCCGATCTTCATCCCGGTCACGAGCTGGCTGGTGGGCGCGCTCGGCTGGCGGCAGGCCACCATGGTCCTCGGCGTGCTGCTGGCCGCGGTCGGTGGCGCGACGGCGCTGCTGGTGATCCGGCCGGCGCCCTCGGTGCTCGCCAGGCGCGAGGGAGCGGACGCCCAGCCGGTGCCGCTGCGCGGCGTGCTCGCCAGTCGACGGTTCCTCTGGTTCACCGCCGGCACCTGCCTCGCGCTGCTCGCCTTCGAGGCGATCATCGTCCACCGGGTCGCGCGCTTCGAGGCGGCGGGCTTCGCCGTGGCGACTGTGGCGTTCTGGGCGGCGGCGTCGGGGGTGGCCAGCTTCCCGGGGCGGCTGGTGCTGCCGCGCATGGCCGACCGTTTTCGCGGCACCCGGCTGTTCGTCCTGGTGCTCGTCGGCATGGTGATCGCGGCGGCACTGGCGATCGGCGGACGCTCCGATGTCGAGCTGGTGGGCCATTTCACGGTCTTCGGGCTGGTGTTCGGCGCCGCGATACCGCTGCGGGCGGTGATCATGAGCGACTGGTACGCCGGCGTCGGGTTCGGCCGCCTGATGGGCGTCCAAGCGGCCGCGATCGCTTTGTCACGGGCGGCCGGGCCCACGCTGACGGGCGCGCTGCGCGACGCCACGGGCTCCTACGGCCCGCCCATGGCGGTCCTGACGGGGGTCCTGGTGGCGGCCGTCGCCTGCGTCCTGGTCGCCGAACGGGCCGCCGACCCGCTGGCGCGTCACCCGCCGGCGCGTCACCCGCCGGGGTCACCCGAGGCCGCGCCGACCTCCTCGCCGACCACCCCGTAGAGGTGGCAGGCGGCGCGCTGGTGGTGACCCACGTCCTGCAGCGCGGGATCGACCGCGTCGCAGGGCTCGAACACGTCGGGGCACCGCGTGCGGAAATTGCAGCCTGACGGCGGGTCCATGGGGCTTGGCAGGTCGCCCTCCAGGATGATCCGCTCGCGCCGGCGCTCGCGCTTGGGGTCGGGGATCGGGACCGCCGACACCAGCGCACGGGTGTAGGGGTGCTTGGGGTCCTCGGTGAGCTGCGCGCGGTCCGCCAGCTCGACGATTCGGCCCAGGTACATCACCGCGATGCGGTCGGAGATGTGCTGCACGGCCGACAGGTCGTGGGCGATGAACAGGTAGGTCAGCCCGAGCTCGTCCTGCAGCCGCTCCATCAGGTTCACGATCTGCGCCTGGATGGACACGTCCAGCGACGCGATCGGCTCGTCGCAAACGATGAAGTCCGGCTCACCCGCGAGCGCCCTGGCGATCCCCACGCGCTGACGCTGGCCGCCGGAGAACTCGTGCGGGTAACGCTGCCGGTAGTCCGGATTGAGCCCGACGAGCTCCATGAGCTCGGCGACGCGGCGGTCGCGAGCCTCGCCGCGGTGGAGGTCGTGGATCTCCAGCGGTTCGGCGATCGAGGCGCCCACCGGGCGGCGGGGGTTGAGGGACGCGTAGGGGTCCTGGAAGATCATGGCCATGCGCCGGCGCAGCGCGCGGATCCGCTTGGCCGGCAGCGAGGTCACGTCCTCGGAGTCGAACACCACCCGCCCAGCTGTGGGGTCCACCAGCCGGAGCAGCGCCAGTCCCGTGGTCGACTTCCCGCAACCGGACTCCCCGACCAGCCCGAGTGTCTCGCCCCGCAGGACGTCGAAGGACACGCCGTCGACCGCCCGCACCGCGCCACCGCGCTTGCGCAGCGGTCCCGTGGCGGGGAAGTGGACCTCCAGGGCGTCGACGGACACCAGCACGTCGCTCACGAGGCCGTCTCCTCGGCGGCGTCGGGCACCTCGTAGAAGGTGCGAGTGGCGTGCCCCTGTCCGATGTCCCGCAGCGGCGGGATCTCGTCCGCGCAGCGCTCGTCGAGCTGGTAGGGGCAGCGCGGGTGGAACGCGCAGCCCGACGGCAGGTCCGTCGGGTCCGGCGGGAGCCCCGCGATGGCCACCAGCTGGTCGGGACGGTCCACGCCCAGCACCGGGAGGGACCCGAGCAGGCCGTGCGTGTAGGGGTGGCGCGGGTCCGCGTACAGGTCGTCGACCGTCGCCTCCTCGACGAACTGGCCCGCGTACATCACCAGGACCCTGTCGGCGACGCCGGCGACCACGCCGAGGTCGTGGGTGATCCAGATCACCGCGGTGCCGAGCTCGTCCTGCAGGTGGCTGATCAGTTCGACGATCTGCGCCTGGATCGTCACGTCGAGCGCGGTGGTGGGCTCGTCGGCGATCAGAACCTGGGGATCGCACGCCAGGCCGATCGCGATCATGACCCGCTGGCGCATCCCGCCGGACAGCTGGTGCGGGTAGGCGTCCATGCGCCGCTCAGGCGACGGGATGCCGACACGCCCGAGGAAATCGACCGCCCTGGCGCGCGCGTCGGCCTCGGACAGCCCGAGGTGCAGCTCGGGCCCCTCCGTCAGCTGCCTGCCGACGGTCAGCACCGGGTTCAGCGACGTCATCGGGTCCTGGAAGATCATGGCCAGGTCGTTGCCACGCACCCTGCGCCACTCCCGTTCGCTCGAGTCGAGCAGGTTGCGGCCGCCGAACCGCACCTCGCCGGACACCTGGGCGGGCGGCTGGGGGACGAGCCCCAGCAGGCTCAGGGTCGACACCGACTTGCCCGAGCCGGACTCCCCCACGATCGCCAGCGTCTCGCCGGCGTGCACGTCGTAGGAGATCCCACGCACGACGTGCGCGACGCCGCGGCGCCCGCCGAAGCGCACGTGGAGGTCGGCGACGCGCAGCACAGGCTCCGCGGAACCGGGCGCGGGCTCGGTCACGACCCCACCATCCCCCGCGACTCGATGGCGGACTTCTGGCGCGGGTCCAGCGCGTCGCGGAGCCCGTCCCCCACGACGTTGAGCGCAAGGACCGTGAAGAAGATGGCCGCACCGGGGAAGAACGCCATCCACCACGCCTGCTGGATGAAGCCGCGACCCTCGGCCAGCATCAGGCCCCATGCCGGATCGGGTCGCTGGGCCCCGAGGCCGATGAAGCTCAGCGCGGCCTCTGACAGGATCGCGAAGGCCAGGCTGATGGACGTCTGCACGATGATGGGCGCGGCGACGTTGGGCAGCACGTGCAGCCGCAGGATGCGCAGGTCGCCGGCACCGATCGAGCGCGCCGCCCGCACGTAGACCTCCTCGCGCACGCTCAGCACGCTCGCCCTCGTGATCCGCGCGAAGATCGGCATGTACACGATGCCGATCGCGATCATCGCGTTGGTGATGCCAGGCCCGAGGATCGCCAGGACCGCGATCGCGAGCAGGATCGCGGGGAAGGCGAAGAAGACGTCCATCAGGCGCATCAGGGCGTCGTCGGTCTTGCCGCCGTAGTAGCCGGCGACCAGCCCGAGGATCACGCCGAACACCAGCGCGATGCTGACGGCGACGAAACCGACCTGCAGGGAGATCCTGGTGCCGATCAGGACGCGGCTGAAGATGTCGCGTCCGAGCTGGTCGGTCCCGAAGGGGCGCGCGGCGCTGGGGGCCTCCAGCCGTCGGTCGATCGCGATCTCGTTGATGCCGAACGGCGCGATCAGCGGAGCGAACAGCGCCAGGAGCACGAGCGCGCCCAGTACCACCACACCCGCCAGCGCCAGCCGGTTGGACACCAGCAGCCGCGCCACCTCGCGGGTGCGAGAGGACGCCGCGGGCGCCGGGGGAGCGCCCGCCTCCCGCTCCCTCATGGTGTCCGGGGCCGCCATCAGTACCGGATCCTCGGGTCGAGGAACGCGTAGGCCAGGTCGACGGCCAGGTTGATCAGCACCGTGGTGAGCGCGAGCAGCAGCACGGTGCCCTGCAGGACCGGGTAATCGCGCCGCTCCACCGCCGTCAACGCGAGCTGGCCGAGGCCCGGCCAGGCGAACACGATCTCGACGATGACGACCCCGCCGAGGAGCACAGCGAGCTGCAGCCCGGCCACCGTCACGAACGGGATGAGCGCGTTCTTGAGCACGTGCCGGTTGACCACGACCCGCTGGGCCAGGCCCTTTGACCTGGCCGTGCGCGTGTAGTCCTGCCCGAGCGCCTCGAGCATCGACGAGCGCACGAACCTGGTGAGCACCGACCCGCTCACCACGCCCACCGTGACCGCGGGCATCGCCAGGCGCGAGAGCCAGCCGAGGGGGTCCTCGGTGAGCGGGGTGTACCCGGACGGCGGCAGCCAGCCCAGCGTCAGGCTGAACAGCAGGATGAACAGGATCCCCATCCAGAAGTCGGGGATGGACACGCCCAGCTGGCTGAACACCGTGGAGGTGTAGTCGACGACGGAGCCGCGCCGGACCGCCGAGATGATGCCAACCGGCAGGGCGATCACCAGGGCGACGAGCAGCGCGGCGAACGCCAGGGTCAGCGTGGCGGGCAGGCGGCCAAGGATCGTCGTCATCACCGGCTGCCCGCTGCGGAAGCTGACGCCGAGATCCCCGGTCAGCGCTCCGGTCAGCCACTGGACGTACTGGACGGGCAGCGGCTGGTTGAAGCCGGCCCGCTCGCGCAGCGCCTCGTAGGTGGCGGGGTCGAACCTGGTGCCCAGCGCCACCTGAATCGGATCCCCGGGCACCAGGTGGACGATCGCGAAAACCAGCACGCTCACGCCCAGCAGCACCACGACCGTCTGCCAGAGGCGGCGCAGGACGTAGCGCCTCAGCGGTTCAGCTCCACCGGAGCGAACAGCGTCTTGCCGTCGGCGCGGACCTCGTAGCCGGAGACGTCGGGGCTCCACGCCTCGACGATGTCGGGGTTGTACAGGTAGGTGTAGCTGTTCTCGTCGACGATGATCTCGACCGCTTGGTCGTACAGCTCCTTGCGGGCGTCCTCGTCGGTCTCGGCGCGGGCCTCGTCCAGCAGCCGGTCCACCTCCTCGTTGGCGTAGCCCATGTTGTTGTTGGGCCCCGTCGAGTGGTGCTGGCGGTAGTAGTAGTCATCCGGATCGATGTTGCCGAGCCATCCGAGGAGCTTCGCGTCGTAGTCGCTCTCGCCGTCACGAGCAAGCCAGGTCGCGAACTCCAGGGTCTCGATGTTGAGCGTCACGCCGAGCTCGCTCCACTGGGCCTCGAGCACCTGCGCGGCCTCGATCGTCTCGGGGAACTCGTCGGTGACCATGATCGAGAAGTCGAGCTCGTCGACGCCTGCCTCGTCCAGCAGCTGCTGCGCCCGCTCGGGGTCGTAGGAGTAGGGGGCGTAGTCGCTGGCCCAGAAGCTGTCGGCCGGGATGGCCGTCTGGTTGGGCGTGGCCGCCTCGAACTTGGCGGCCTCGGTCAGCGCGTCCCGGTCGAAGCCGTAGGCGAGCGCCTCGCGCACCAGCGGGTCGTCGAACGGCTCGCGGCTCTGGTTGAAGGCGTAGTACCAGTAGTCGGTGCTCGGCACGGCGTCGGCCTGCAGCGCGTCGTTGGCCAGGATGTCCTCGACGTTCTGCGGGGGGACGTTGTTGGTCCAGTCGACCTCACCGGTCTCCAGAGCGGTCAGGGCGACGGTGCCCTCGGAGATGAACCGGAACTCCACGCCCTCCAGCGCCGTCGGCTCACCCCAGTAGTCGGGGTTGGCCTCCAGCTCCACGCTGCTGCCTTCGGTGTAGTCGACGAAGCGGAACGGCCCCGACCCGACCGGTTCACTCTCCAGCTGCCCCTCCTCGGCGGATCCCTCCGGGATGATCGCCAGGCCGCCGTTGGACACGTTGGCCAGCAGGTTGGGGCTCGGCTCGGTCAGCTGGATCTCGACGGTGGTGTCGTCCGGCGCGGTCACGGACTCGACGGTGGCCAGGCGGAACGTGTTCGCGGCCCCCGACTCCTCATCGGAGACGCGCTCGTAGCTGTAGACCACGTCGGCGGCCGTCAGCGGTTCGCCGTCGTGGAAGACCACGTCGTCGCGCAGCGTGAACGTCCAGGTGAGCTGGTCCTCCGAGGTCTCCCAGTCGGTGGCGATGGAGGATTCGAACTGCAGGTCCGGCGTGGTCTCCACGAGCACGTCGTAGATCTGCTCGTTGATGGTGAAGCTCGGGCTGGCGGTCGTCAGGTGCGGGTCGAGCTGGTCCGGCTCGGCGGACAGCGCCGCGACGAGGACGCCGCCCTCGGCCTGTTCCGTCGGAGC
>JACDBB010000081.1 GCA_013695145.1 Euzebyales bacterium | reverse complement strand
CCACCATGTCGCGCCGGGTGGGATCGGCCAGCGCCGAGAACACCCGCGAGAGCGGATCAGCGGCCACAGCCTTCCTTCCTTGTGTTCAACCATAGGGTTGAGGACAAGGTAGAACACCAGGGGCGCGATTGTCAACCAGTTGGTTGGGCACGGCACGTCGGCGGTCGACCGCTACGCGGGGCCTGCAGTCGGGCGATGGACCGTCGACTGTCCGTGCTCAAGCACGCGATTGCTACATCAACCAGGCGGCAAACCGGCGGTCGCAGCACGCTCGCATAGGCGACGCAGCCGCGACGATCTATGTGGGTATCTCATGTGAGACCCAGGTGCTACGTTGAGAACCATGAGCGAGATCAACGTGCGTGAGCTGCGCAACCACGGCGGCGAGGTTCTCGAACGCGTGGCCCGCGGGGAAACCCTGACCGTCACCCGGGCGGGGCTCCCGGTGGTTCAACTAGGACCATTGCCCCTTGCGCCGATGCACGCCACGACCCTGCTTGAACGCTGGCGACGGCTCCCCAAGGTCGACCCGAGCGAGGCGCGCGAAGACCTCGACGCCGTCATCGATCCGACCCTTTGAGCACGCAGGAGCCTCGCGGGCTACTCGGCTTCCGCGCGGCACACCGGAAGAGATCGTCAAGGCGGAACGGCGGCGGGCACCGCCCAGCCCATGAGTGGATCGTCACCCGCGGAAGCGGGTAGCGCGTGGGGACCCAGCAGGCGGCCCCCTTCCGGCTGTGCCAACCGCTCGTCGAGCGGGTGCAATGTAGCCGGCGACCGACTCCTGCGAACGAACAACCGGTTCAGATGGACCGGGCTGGGCTCACGGCGGCGGTAGCCGCGTGCCGGAAGCGGCCAAGCGCCTGTTCGAGGGCCATGACGTCCTGTTCCACCGGTTCGGTGGTGACCAACGGCGGTCGGCTCGCGGCGGCGGCCGCAGTGATCGAGGCCCACACGCCGACGCCCACGCCGGCGAGCAACGCGGCGCCGCAGCCGGACGCATGGGGCACCTCGACGCTGTGCAACGGCACGCCGAGCACCGTGGCGAGCAGCGCGCGCCAACGGGAGTCGCCCGATCCGCCCCCGGCCAGCCGCAGCGACGGGAAGGTGTGCCCCGCTGACGCGAGCGCGTCGACGCCGTCGCGCAGCGCGAACGCGACCCCCTCGAAGGCCGCGCGCAGGAGGACGTCGCGGTCGTGGTCGAGTGCCATCCCGCTCCATGCCGCCCGCAGCCCGGGGTCGAGATGGGGGGTGCGCTCGCCGGTGAGGTAGGGCAGAAACGTCACGTCGCGAGCACCCGGCGACACGGCGAACGCCCGCTCGTAGGCCTCGCCCCAACCGACGCCGAGGGTGGTGATCACCCATTCGAGCGCCAGGCCGACGTTCTGCACGGCCGCCATTGCGTACCACCCGGGGCCGGCGACCCGGTAGCAGTGGGTCCGCCGCGTGAGATCCAGCACGGGACGGTCCAGCAGCGCGAGCACCTGCCCGCCCGTGCCGACGGTGAGCAGCGCTGCCGGGGGCGCCACCAGGCCGTTGCCGAGCGCCGCCGCGGCGGCATCGCCGGCGCCGACGATGACCGGGAGGCCCTTGGGCAGGCCGAGGTGGGCGGCCGCCGCTCGCGTCAAGGTCCCCGCGACCTCGGCGGATGCCCGCACCGGCGGCAGGAGCGCCCCGACCCCGAGGGACTCGGCGAGCGCGTGGGCCCAATCGTCGGCTGGCACGTCCCACAGCAGCGTCGCGGACGCGTCGCTCGGGTCGGTCGCGACGTCGTCAACGAGCCGCAGGCGCAGCCAGTCCTTGGGTGAGAGCACCCACGACGCACGGGCCAGCGTCTCGGGCTCGTGCCTGCCGAGCCACAGCAGCAAGGGGCCGGTCATTCCGGGCACGATCGGGTTGCCCAGCCGTTCCTCGATGCCCGCGCAGCGCTCCCGGAAGGCCGCGAGCACCGTCGATGCGCGCGTGTCGGGCCAGAGCAGCGCGGGGCGCAGCGCCTCGCGCCGGCGGTCGACGAGAACGACACCGTGCATCTGTCCGGACAGGCTGATGCCCTCGACGACGAAGTCCCGCGGCGCCACGCGCAGCGCCTGATGCACGGCCGCCCCAGCCGCCGACCACCAGGACTCCACGTCGGCCTCGACGAAGCCCGGCACCGGAGACCGCGGAGGGTGCCCGCTCGCGCCGACGGCGCGCACAGCGCCGTCGTGATCGATGAGGACTGCCTTTGTCCCCGAGGTCCCGAGGTCGATGCCCAGCAGCGCCATCAGCGGCGGCCGAGGTGGCTCGCGATCTCGGCTCTGGCCGACGTCGCAAGGTCCATGCCGTCGCTCCACAGGTTGCGCCAGATCGCCAGGGTGCTCGACAGACGCGGGTCGACCACCGCCGACGAGAAGCTCTCGAAGGTCACCGGTCCCGTGTAGCCGGTCTCGGCGAGCGCGTCGAACAGCGCCGCGAGATCGACCGAGCCCGTTCCGAGGTAGCCCCGGTGGCTCTCGCCGACGTGGACGTACCCGAGTAGGTCGCCGCAGCGCAGGATCGGCGCCCGGAAGTCGGACTCCTCGATGTTCATGTGGTAGGCGTCGAGGTGCACCACGACGTTGTTCGCGGCGACGTCGCCGATCAGGTCGAGCGCCTGCTCGGCCGTGTTGACGAGGTTGCTCTCGTAGCGGTTCACCGGCTCGATGCCCAGGGTGATGCCGGCGCGTGCCGCTGCGGCCGCGAGCTCCCTGAGCACGGCGGCCGCGTTCCGCCGGCCACGCTCGCTGGGCGGGGTCGTGTAGCGGCCCAGCGCGCTGTACAGCACACCTCCGAGGTAGGCCGCGCCGATGTCGTGGGTCACGTCGAGGGCCCGGTGCAACAGCTTCTCTCCGGCGGCGACCCTGTCGGGGTCTTCGCTGGAGATGTCGGTGTCGTGGGCGAGGCCGAGCGAGCACGCAGCGTCGAGGCCGTGGCGCCGGAGGGTCTCGCGGGTCATGGCCGTGTCGATCCGTGCCGGGTCGAGCACCGGGATCTCGATCAGCGAGTAGCCGGCCGCCTTCGACGACGAGACCGCCAATTCGCACTCCTGCGGGCTCCATCCGCCCACCCACACGAGCGCGTGGACTCCCACCGGGTTCATGGCTGCTGGCTCCTGCCTCTGGGTTGGTTAGCGGCTCGCTGGGCACCGGTCACGGCCGCCACGAGTTCCTCGGCGCTGGTCTCGGCGGTCCGGAACCCGTCCACGACGCGGCCCTGGCGCATGATCCACACGCGGTCCGACAGCCGCAGCACCTGGTCGAAGTTGTGGCTGATGACGAGCACCGCGAGGCCGTCGTCGCGCAGCCTCCGTATGAGTTCCTCCACCCGAGCGGTCTCGCGGACCCCCAAAGCGGCGGTGGGCTCGTCCATGATGACGAGCCGCGAGCCCCATCCCGCGGCCCGGCAGATGGCGACCGCCTGGCGCTGTCCGCCGGACAGCCGTCGCACCCGCTCCCGCACCGAGGGCACGTCGACATCGAGCCGCTGCAGCATCGACTCGGCCTCGCGCTGCATCCCTTGGCGGTCGAGGAACCGGATCGGCCCGGCCCCCCGGGTGCGCTCGCGGTTGAGGAACAGGTTCTGCCACACGGCGAGGTCGTCGACGAGCGCGAGGTCCTGGTAGACGGTCTCGATGCCCCTCGCGCGGCCCTCCTCTGGCGAGGCGAAGCCGACCGGGTGGCCGTCGAGGCAGACCTCGCCGGCGTCAGATCGGTGCACCCCCGACACGCACTTGATGAGCGTGGACTTACCAGCGCCGTTGTCGCCGATGATGGCGGTCACCTCGCCGGCGCCGGCCGACAGCGAGGCGTCCTGCACGGCGGTCACGCTGCCGAAGGACTTGCTGACGTGCTGGACGACCAGCGTGGGCTCCGGGGTCGTGTCGGCGACGCTCACCGGCGGAACCTCATCATCAGCGCGGAGACGATCACGACGAGCCCGACGGCGATGGGCTGCCAGAACTGCGAGACCGCGAGCAGCGTGAGGCCGTTGATCAGCGCGGTGAGCAGGAGCGCACCGGCCACCGGGCCGAGGATCGACCCGCGACCGCCGAACAGGCTGACCCCTCCGAGCACGACCGCGGCGACGGAGTTGAGCAGCAGCGTGGTGGCGGTGGTGGGCTCGGCGGCGCCGACCCGCGCGGTGAGCAGGATCCCGCCGATCGCACCCATGAGCCCGGAGATCGCGTACACGGCGATCTTCACGCGGGCGACGTCGACGCCGGCCGCCCGGGCCGCCTCCGGGGCACCGCCCGTGGCCAGCAGGTGCGTACCGAACCGCGTGTGGAACAGCACGACGTGGCCGAGCACCGCGACGAGCGCGGCCAGAGCGACGTTGTAGCGCAGCGGACCCAGGGAGCCGGTGGTCAAGGTGAGCAGGAACTGATCCTGAACGCGGACCGGTCGGCCGTCGCTGATGACGAGAGCCGCCCCGTAGGCGACGCTGAGCATCCCCAGGGTGACGATGAAGTCGGTGATCTTCCCCCGGGCGACCACCAGGCCGTTGATCGTGCCAGCGAGCAAGCCGGTGGCCACGCAGAGCAGACAGGCCACGGCGATGCCCATCCCGCCCGCGTGCGCCCAGCCCAGCACGACGCTGCTCACCGTCAGGATCGAGCCGAGCGACAGGTCGATGCCGGCCGTGGCGACGACAGCGGTCTGCCCGATCGCCAGCACCACAAGGATGGACGAGGCGACGAGGATGCTCTCGACGTTGCCCGCGGTGAGGAAGACGTCGGAGAGGCTGGCGAAGACGACGACGAGCACGATCAGGGCGACGACAACGGTCCAGTCCGCCCAGAAAGCCGGGTCGCGCACCGTCCGGCGGGCTCGTGCCGTCCAGGCGGGTGCCCGTGACGGAGCTGCGTCCGCTTGGCGCGGCTCCCGGTCGCGGGTGGGGGCTGCCATCAGGACCCGATCAGATCTGCGAAGGGGTTGTCATAGTCGGCGACGGGCTCGGGGAAGTTCTCCTGCGCCTGGGCGACGTTGTCTGGCGTGACCAGCTGGACCGGCGCGTCGACGGTGGCGGGGAGCTCGGCATCGCCAGCCGCCACGCACGCGTCCACGCTGAGCTGGCCGATCGTGTACGGGTACTGCGAGACCGTCGCGGTCAGGCCGCCCTGCTCGATCGCGTCGAGCGCGTCCTCGATCCCGTCCACACCGATCACCACGATGTCCCCGATGAGGTCGGCGTTGCGCAACGCCTGGGCGATGCCCAGCGCCATCACGTCGTTGGCGGCGAAAAGCCCGCCGAGGTCAGGGTTGGCCCGCAGGATGTTCTCGGCGGCGGTGAGCGCCGTCTCCCGGTCCCAGTCGGCCGCGACGGTCTGCACGATCTCGAGGTCGCCGGCGCCCTCGCGGAAGCCGTCCAGGCGCGCGTTGCTCGTCGCGTCGCCCTCCACGCCACCGACGAGCGCCACCTGCCCGCTGCCCCCGAGCAGCTCGTTCATGTGCTCGGCCCCCAGCCGGCCCGCCGCGACGTTGTCGGTGCCGATGTAGGTCGCGATCTCGATGCCGGCATCGGCGGCCGCCTCCTCGCCCACGGGGCTGTCGATGTTGACGATCGGGACGCCCTCCTCGGCGAGCTGCACGAGTGGCTGGACCAGGTTGGTCTGGCTGATCGGGTTAACGATGTAGCAGTCGAAGTCCTGGCCAGCGAGCGTCTCGAGGCGGTCGGCCTGGCCCGCGGTGTCGTCGAGGTCCTGGGCCGCCTGCACCGTGACTGGCACGCCGCGCTCGTCCGCTTGCGCCTCGATGCCGTCGTTCATGGCCCCGAAGAAGGGGTTGTCTAGGCCCTTGATCACGGCGGCGATATCGACGGCGTCGCCGCCTGCCGCCGCGTCACCGTCTGCCGCGGCGTCTTCGACGCCGCCCCCGCTGTCGCCACACGCGATGAGCAACAAGAGCAGCACGGCGAGCATGCTCAGGATGCGGACTCCACGGTTCATGGGGGTGTCCTCGCTTCACCCGGTCCACACGCGGTAGGACTTTGGAGCGATCCTATACAGGCTTTTGGCTAAGTGTCAACAAAGTATGGTGGCACAATGGCAGAAACGAATTCGGCGCCCACGAACGGCACGGGTCGCATCGTTGAGCTCATCCGGCAGGGCCGGGCGCGGACGCGCGCAGACCTGTTACGGGAGACCGGGTTCGCTCGGGCGACGGTGCGGCAGCGGCTGGAGGCGCTGCTCGATGCGGGGCTCGTGGTGCCGGACGTCGAGCGGCCGTCCACGGGCGGTCGCCCCTCCGAGACCTTCGCGTTCAATCGAGCCGCTGGCGTGTTGCTGGTCGCGGACATCGGTGCCAGTCAGGCGCGCATCGCCCTGACCGATCTCGCCGCGGGTGTGCTCGCGGAGCGCTTCGGCGACATCGCGATCGCCGACGGACCGGACGCGGTGCTGGGCTGGGTCCGGGAGCGGTTCGCCGAGCTGCTGTCGCAGGTGGGTTGCGGGCCGGAGTCGGTCCGGGGCCTCGGGCTGGGCGTCCCGGGGCCGGTGGAGTTCGGCAGCGGCCGCACCGTCAGCCCGCCCATCATGACTGGGTGGGACGGCTTCCCGATCCCGTCGTACTTCGCCGAGGCCTACGGTTGCCCTGTCGTCGTCGACAACGACGTGAACATCATGGCGCTCGGTGAGCACCGCGCCTGCTGGTCCGAGTCCCCGCATCTGTTCATGATCAAGGCGGGCACGGGCATCGGGTCTGCGATCGTCACCGACGGCGTTGTGTACCGCGGTGCGCAGGGCGCGGCCGGCGACTTGGGGCACATCCGTATCGCTGAGGACGCCGTGGCGCTGTGCCGCTGCGGCAACGTCGGTTGCGTGGAGGCGGTGGCCGGCGGGTGGGCGCTAGCTCGGGACCTCAGCGAGCTGGGCGTCGAGGTGGCCAACACTCGGCAGGTCGTCGCCCTCGTGCGCGACGGCAAGCCGGAAGCGGTGCGGCTGCTGCGGGCGGCCGCGCGGGTGCTGGGGGAGGCCGTCGCCGACGCCGTGAGCCTGCTGAACCCCTCGATCGTCGTCGTCGGCGGGGACCTCGCGCAGGCCCACGAACAACTGCTTGCCGGCATTCGCGAGGTCGTCTACAGCCGTTCCCTGCCGCTGGCCACACGCTATCTGAGGATCGTGCGGTCAGGGTTGCACGAGCGGGCAGGGGTGCTCGGCGCCGCCGAACTCGTGCTCCAGGAGTTGTTCTCGCCCGCCGCGGTCGAGCGGGCGCTGCGTGAGGCTAGATGATCGGAGCATGAGCGAGCACGACCGCAGACGCTGGAATGGCCGCTACGCCGACGGTGGGATGGCGCCAGTCAGCGAGCATAGCCCTCGTCCCCCGCCGGTCTTCGCTCCCTTCGAGCAGCTCTTCCCGACCGAAGGCCACGCGCTCGATCTCGCCTGTGGACGTGGACGAAGTGCGGTGTGGCTCGCCAGCCGCGGGATGGAGGTCTGGGGAGTCGATGTATCGCCGGTGGCTATCGGGCTGGCCCGCGAGTTGGCCTCGCGCTACGGCGTCGCCGACCGTTGCCGCTTCGAAGCGGTCGATCTCGACGACGGCCTTCCCGAGGGGCCACTCGTGGATCTTCTCTTGTGTCACCTGTTCCGAGACCATCGACTCGATGAGGCCATGATCGGACGCCTCGCGCCTGGGGGGCTGCTGGCGGTCGTGGTTCGCAGCGAAGTCGGTGCCGGTCCCGCACCGTTCCATGCCCGCCCCGGTGAGCTACGTGACGCCTTCGGAGGGCTCGACGTCCTCACGGAGGGGGAGGACGAGGGCATGGCATGGATCCTGGCCCGCCGCTCAATGTGATTTCGGACGCTCGCGTTCGGCTGCATCTATTCGTTCGTCGGTCACCAAAGCCATGCCGGCGAGCAGGGCGAGCGTCAACAGCCCCATGATGACGAACACCGCACGGAGCCCGAGGAGCTAGGCTAACAAGCCGCCGCCGGCGGCGCCTAGCGGCATGGTGCCCCAGGCAACGAGCCGGTAGCCGCTGTTGACGCGCCCGAGCAGTCGGTCGGGGGTGATCCGTTGCCGCAGTGAGACCGTGATGACGTTCCAGATGACGATGGCGGTGCCCCCGACGAAGAACGCGGCACCGATCAGGAGCGGGTCCGCCGTCACGGCTGGGGCGGCGACCAGCAGGGCGCCACCGAGGATGGTCAGCACGAGCGAGCGGGCGGCCGAGCATCCCCTCGACCCGCTCAGCGACGAACGAGCCGAACAGGCTCCCGGCGGCTGTGGTGGTCAGCAGCAGCCCGAAGGCCGGCTCGGACAACGCCATGACGGACGTGGGACCGACCGCGTAGAGCACGAGGATGGCCCACACCGCGTTCGAGGCGAAGTTGAACGCACCGACATGACGGCGAGGGTCCGCAGAAGCCGGCGACCCCACAGGAAGCGCAGCCCTTCAGCGATGTCCGCGCGCATGGTGGTGCGCTGGTCCCGCTCGATCCGGAACGGGCCGCGCGCGAGCAGCAGTGCTGCCGCCGCGACCGCCCAGAGTGCCACCGGCGTCGCGAAGGCGATGGCTGCGGCTGCCGGCGTCAGGAAGCCGGCCAGGGGCGGGCCGACGAACTGGTTGGCGGTCAGCTCGGCGGCGAACAGGCGTCCGTTGGCGCGCGACGGTTGTTCGCGCCGCACGACCTTCGGCACGATCGATTGCGCCGAGGTGTCGTAGATCGTCTCGGCGACGCCGATGCAGAGCGCGACGACGTACAGCGCCCAGATCGAGGCCGTGTCGAGCATGACGGCAAGCACGAGCACAACGAGCACTGCGGCTCGGACGGCGTTGGCGCCGAGCATCGCCCGGCGGCGGTCGAGTCGGTCGGCGAGTGCGCCGGCTGGCAGCGCGAAGAGCAGCTATGGCAGCGTCAGCGCGAAGGTCAGTCCCGCGATCAGCGTGGGGGGACGCGTGAAGCGGATGGCTACCAGCGGCAGCGCGACCTTGAAGATCCCGTGGCGAGGTTCGACAGGCCGGATGAGGTCCACAGCCGCCAGTAGGCGGTCCCCAGTGGCGGTCGCCCGGCGTTGTGAGTCGGATGGATCTCTGGCATCGATTGAGGAGTACAAATCGATTGAGAAAGATCTAATCGATAGGTGCCCGCACAATCGATGGACACTCTGGTGGCCACGGGCAGTCAGGGCACCAGACGGCAGTCAGAGAGGGGAATCCTCCCGCTACCCGCGTGAACGGCGTGCGGCAACGGTTCGCGAGTCCAAGGCCCTGGCGCATCCCCTGCCCCTGCGCCTGCGCATCCTGCGGCTCTGTGCGCAGCAGGAGCTGACGAACAAACAGCTGTCCGACCGGCTCGGCAGTGACCCGGGGACGGTCTACTACCACGTCCGTCAGCTAGCCGCTGCGGGCCTCCTACAACAAGCACCGGTGCGAACCGGCGCCAGTGGCGCCCTCGAGACGGTCCTCACACCCGGGTTACGGTCCGCTGCCTTCAACGGGGGTCGGGCGTGCCGTCGACGCTTGCGTCGGGCTGGTCGAGGAAGGCTCGGGGGGTCAGAACCGGCGGTCGCGGAGCTGTCAGCTCGGTCAGATGTCGGTCGCCGGACACGAGGACATCGGCGCCCGCGGCACGAGCCAGCCCCACGCGGAAGTCGTCGCCGGGGTCGGGCGTCGCCCCTTCGGGGACCTCGGGGTCGTTGAGCACGGCCGCGTTGCGGCGCAGGTGCTCGACGAACGCGTGTGCATCCTCCTCGCTGTGGTACCGCCGGAACTTCTGTCGCTGCAGGGTGTCGTCGAGCTCTTGCAGGAGCTTTGGGCTCACGATCAGCTCGAAGTCCTCCCGTCGCCAGGCGCGCAAGAGCCCCGCCGGCGCGGCGCGGGGCGAGATGAACCCGGACACGAGGACCCCGGTATCAAGGACGGCACGGAGCACCTACCGCTGCTGCCGTGAGGCCCGCTCGGCCCGCATCGCATGGACCTCGCGATTGGCGAGCTCCAGGGACTCGACTTCGGTGAGGTCATCAGGACTTCCTGACCACGCCCGGTCCATGAAGTCGTCGAGGTCGAGGTAGCGCCGGACCGCCTCCTCGATGAGGTCTTCTGCGTCCCATCCGCGCTCCGCGGCCCGCGCCTGCGCCCGACGCAGGAGCGCCGCGTCGAGGGGGACGGGGGTCTTCGGGCCAGCCATGACCCCATTGTGGCAGCAGCCGCGCCCCGGCGCGAAGTGCTCTCGGGGAGTCCGTGAGCACTCTGGCGACGGCAAGGGGCAGCTCCCCAAGGAACGGCCCTCTGACCAGCGGTTTCGAGTCGGGATGCGGGGATTTGAACCCCGGATCTCTGGTCCCCCAGCCCAAAACCGGTCGTCCCGACTGGTTGGTGGGCATCCCCGTGCATCCCTGCTGACCTGCAGGAACGGCAGTCCAGGCTCTCGAGTGGTCCTCCTCCGTATCGGCGAATTGCTGCACGTCTGTGATCATTCTGTGATCAGTGGGCGGGGCGCACCGCGTGTCGGTCACGCCCTCTTGTTGAGCACGGCACGCGGTCGTCAATCCCCGTCGGGAGATTGCTGTGCGCGGTCCCCCTCTTGGTTCGGAGGCGGTGAGACGGCAGCGGGTGGTGACCACTGATGCCCCGCCCGCAGCCGGGGACTCCCGAATCGCAGGCTCGCCGTACCCAGGATGTGATGGTGTTCGGCCAGGAGGTCGGACGGGTCCTTTCGGATGGGCGGATCGTCGGCCGAGCGGAGCCGTTCGCGAAGGTCTTCCCCTCGAGCCGCGCCGTCAAGAGGGCGGTCGGGTTGTTGGCGTGGGGGGTGCTGGAGGACATCGCGCTGGACGCGCGGCTGGACGACCGTGGCCGGCTGGTGGCCGAGACCAACGTCCGCCGCATTGCTGCGAACGTGGGTTTGAGCAAGACGACGGTCCAGAAGCACCTGGCGACGCTGCGGGACTACGGCTTCGTGTTCCACGAGGAGCTGCGCGAGGCCGGCTCGGGCCGCTACGAGCAGGTCCGCTACGTCATCGACCCGTCGGCGTGCATCGAGCGGTTCACCACCGCGCCGGGTTCACGGACCCGGCGGGCAGGCGGAGGGGGGGCCGCGCTAGAGGACGCGCGTGGGCCTGTGGCTGGCCGTGTACCAGTTTCTGGTACGCGGTCCGTGTCCCAGTTCACCGGACACGTGATCTGGTACAGCAAACAGAAGAACAAGAAGCTGTCCTTGAACAACAGAGACAACAGCCGCCTGCGGACACTGCCCGAGACCGCCGCCCTTGCCAGGATCTTGTCGCCGCGCTCACGGCGGCGGGTGTGGCGCCTGGGGTGGCGGCCGCGCTGGTCGACGAGCAGCCCGCCGAACGGATCCGTGACGCGCTTGAGGCGCTGGGCGGCAAGCGGCTGCGCAACCCGGCCGGCTGGCTGGTCCGGGCCGTCGCTGGTGCTTGGGATCTGTCAGCGGATGTCGAGGGGGCCCGGCGGGCTCGCGCCCGGGC
>JACDBB010000070.1 GCA_013695145.1 Euzebyales bacterium | reverse complement strand
GCTCTCAGCGGCCGAACTCGACACGCGCCGGGGTGGGGGGCGTCAGGGCCGGCGCTCGTGGTGGGGCTGACCGTCGCTGCGCGTGCGCTCCTTGAGCTCCGCCTCGAACAGGTGACGCACCCCTGCGAGCAGATCGTCGCGCACGCGACGCTCGGCGTCCCGCAGCGGCGACCAGTACGTGTCGTCGAACTCCTCGACCACCTGGAACGTCCAGCGGCCGCGCAGCACGTTGCGTCCCACCAGCTCGCGTCGGAGGCGATCGGCGTGGTCGATGTGCCCGGCCTCGGCCAGCGCGTCGGCGGCCACGGCGAGCAGCGCGTCGGCGTGACCGATCATCTGGTGGAAGTCGTACAGCCGGCCGCGAGCGCGTTCCACCCACTCCAGCGCCTCGCTGAGCGTGCCGGTGGCTGCGACCGTCGCGTCGTCGACGCCGTCTGGCCGGGCGTATGGGTCGGGCACGAGCGGGCCTCTCGCAACGGTGGCGGGTCGTTCGGCTCGTTCCCCGCCGCCTCCTCCTGCATGCACTAGGTTCCCCGGTCATGCGAACTGACGACTTGGCGCGCCTGCGCACACCATCCGACCCGACCCTGTCCCCCGACGGCCGCCTCGCGGTGTTCACCCTGACCCGCATCGACCTGTCCGAGGACGTCTACCGCAGCGATCTGTGGGCTGTCCCCACCGATGGCTCCGCCCCCGCGCGGCGGCTGACCCGCGGCCCCCGCGACACCTCGCCCCGGTTCTCGCCGGACGGCAGCTGGATCGCCTTCCTGCGCGCGACGGACGACGACCCGCCCCAGCTGCACGTCATGCCGGCCGACGGGGGCGAGCCGCGCCAGGTGGGCGAGCACAAGCTCGGCGCCAGCGCGATCGCCTGGAGCCCGGACTCGACGCGGATCGCCTACGTCGCCCGCGTGCCAGAGGATGGCCGCTACGGCACGGACGAGAAGATCACGCCCGAGAAGGAGCCGCCCCGGCGGATCACGACCCGCAAGTACCGCCTCGACGGGCTCGGCTGGACGACGGACCGCCGGCCGCACGTGTTCGTCGTGGACGCGCTCGAGGAGGACGCACAGGGCGGGCAGCTCACCCGCGGCGACTTCGACCACGGCGACCCCGCGTGGAGCCACGACGGCCGCAGCGTCGCGTTCGTTTCCGCGCGGCACGACGAGCGGGACACGATCCACGCCAGCGACCTGTTCGTCGTCCCTGCCCAAGGCGGCGACCCCCGGCAGCTGACCCGCACGTTCAGCCCCGTCGCCCGACCCGCCTACACGCCGGACGGCGCGACGATCGTGTTCACCGCCCACGGCCACCGCCGCGACATCGTCGGGCGCAACACCGGCATCTGGCGGATCCCCGCCGACGGCTCGGGCGAGCCGCGGCGACTGACCGACGCCGAGGCGCACGACGTGTCCAACCCGCACGCGTCCGGCGACCTGCCGCTCCTGGCCGACGACCGGGCCGTCACCACGATCCGGCTGCACCGGGGGACGGTGGAGCTGTGCGCCTTCCCGCTCGACGGCGGCGACGCGCAGCCGATCGTCGACGGGCCCCGGACGGTTCAGGGTTACGCGCGCGCCAGCGGCGTCACGGTCGTGGTCACCTCGACCGAGGTGTCCGCGGGCGAGCTGTGCCGCGTCGACGACGGCCACCTCGCGCCGCTCACCCACGTGGGCGACGAGCTCGCCCGCGCGGTCAACCTGCGCCCCATGGAGGAGCTGGCCACCAAGGCCGACGACGGCTACGAGGTCCACGGCTGGACCGTCAAGCCGGCGGGGTGCGGGCCGTTCCCGGTGCTGCTATCCATCCACGGTGGCCCGTTCACCCAGTACGGGCTGACGCTCTTCGACGAGGCGCAGGTCTACGCGGGCGCCGGGTACGCCGTCGTGATGGGCAACCCGCGCGGCTCGCAGGGCTACGGCGAGGCGCATGGGCGCGCGATCGTGCACGCCATGGGCGACCGCGACTGTGCCGACCTCACAGCGCTGCTCGACGCGGCGCTGGAGGACCCCGACCTCGACGCCGACCGGGTTGGGGTGATGGGCGGCTCCTACGGCGGGTTCATGACCACCTGGCTCGTCGGGCACTCCGACCGCTTCGTCGCGGCGATCAGCGAGCGGTCCCTCACCGCGTGGGACAGCTTCGCGGGGTCCAGCGACATCGGCGCCTCGTTCGGCGACCTGTACGCCGGCGACGACCCGGCGCGGCTCGCGGCCCAGAGCCCGTTCACCTACGTCGACGACATCTCGACGCCGGTGATGATCATCCACTCCGAGCAGGACTTGCGCTGCCCGCTGGAGCAGGCCCAGCGACTGTTCGAGCGCCTCAAGCGCAACGGTGTGGAGACCGAGATGCTGCTGTTCCCCGGCGAGGGCCACGAGCTGTCCCGCTCGGGCCTGCCCAGCCACCGCGTCGCCCGCTTCGAGGCGATCCTCGACTGGTGGCGACGCCACCTGCCCACCAGCGACTCCGCGGCCTGATCCACACTGCGCCGCGCGCCTGCGAGCGCTACGCCAGGCCGGAGCGGGTGCGGCCGCGGCGGGCGACCGAGTCGACCAGCACGGCGACCAGCAGGACGAAGCCGGTGACCAGGAACTTGGCGCCGGAGCTCAGGCCCAGCAGGCCCATGCCGTTGTCCACGCCCTGGATCACCAGGGCACCGAACAGGGCGCTGGAGATCTTGCCGTGGCCGCCGAACAGGCTGGTGCCGCCGATCACCACCGCGGCGATCGCGTTGAGCTCGATCTGGCCGCCGCCGGCGTTCGTGTCGACCGACCGCAGCCGCGACGCGAACACCAGGCCGCCGAGCGACGCCATCGTGGCCGAGATCATGAAGCAGATGATCCGGATGCGGTCCACGTTGATGCCCGCCCGCCGCGCCGCCTCGCGGTTGCCGCCGATGGCCAGCACATGCCGGCCGAACGACGTGCGCTCGAGCACGAACGTGAACGCCGCGATCACGACGAGGAGCACGACGCCGATCAGCGGGAACCCGCGGCCCAGCGACGCGTAGAACACCGCGCCGAAGCCGAGCGCCGCGACCCCGGCCGTGCGCGTGACGATGACCGTCATCGGCACCACGGGCAGGTCCGCTCTGGTGCGTGCCGCCCTGCGCTGCAGTTGCACGACCGCGTACACCGCGACGAACGCCGCCATGACCCCGTAGGCGACCGTCGCGGAGAGATAGGCGTTGGTGATGCCGACGACGAACGGGCTGGAGATCGTCACGGTCCCCCGCCCGGCGATCAGCACCAGCACCAACCCGTTCCAGCCCACGAGCCCCGCGAGGGTCACCACCAGGGACGGCAGCCCGACCTTGGCCACCAGGACGCCCTGCAGCCAGCCGATCGACAGCCCCGTGAGCACCACCAGCGCCACAGCGGTCACCACCGGCCAGCCGTTCTCGGTCAGCAGTCGGGCGACGACCACGGCCGCGACCCCGCTCACGTAGCCGACGGACAGGTCGACCTCCGCGATCAGCAGGACGAACACCACACCCGCGGCGATCACCACCAGCGGCGACATCTGCACGATCAGGTTCGTGAAGTTGACCGGGCTGATGAAGGCGTTGTTCAGCGACGTGAAGATGACGCCGATCAGCAGCAGACCGACCACGATCGGCAGGCGTCCGAGGTCGCCGCTGGCCAGCCGGCGCAGGTATCCCTTGAGGTGACCGGAGAGGGTCGCGGCGCCGGCGGCCGGGCTGACCCCGCCAGTGCCCGGCGCCGCCTGCGGCGGCGTGCGCGGCTCGGTCTCCGTCACGACGCGTCCACCTCCGTCCCCGCCGCGTCGGCCAGCTCACCGGCGGTGATCGCCTCCACGACCTCCTGCTGCGAGGTCGCGTCGGCCCGCAGATCGGCGACCTTCTGACCCAGCCGCAGCACCGCGATCCGGTCGGCCACCTCGAACACGTCGTGCAGGTTGTGACTCACGAGCAGCACCGCCAGCCCACGGTCCCCCAGGCGGCGGACGAGCTGCAGCACCTGGTGGGTCTGCGCGACGCCCAGGGCGGCGGTCGGCTCGTCGAGGATCACCACGCGCGAGTTCCACATCACCGCCTTGGCGACCGCCACCGACTGCCGCTGACCGCCGGACAGGCCAGCGACGACCTGGCGGACCGACCCGAGGGTGGTGACGGCGAGGGCGGTCATCGTCTCGCGGGCGCTGCGCTCCATCGACTCCTCGTCGAGGACGCCGAGCGCCTTGTGGCGCTCGCGACCGAGGTACATGTTCTGGACGACGTCCAGGTTGTCGGCCAGGGCGAGATCCTGGTACACGACCTCGATGCCGAGGTCGGCGGCGTCCTTGGGATGGGTGATGCGCACGGGCTCACCGTCGAAGCGGACCTCGCCCTCGTCGAACGGGTGGATGCCGGCGACGCTCTTGATGAGCGTGGACTTGCCGGCGCCGTTGTCGCCGACGAGGGCGACCACCTCCCCAGCTTGCAGGTCGAGGTCGACCCGGGTCAGCGCCCGGACGGCGCCGAAGCGCTTTGAGACGCCTCGCAGCGCGAGGATGGGCGGGTCGGCAGCCACGGCCATGGACCCGTCAGCCGTTCTCCTGGCACCACTCGCTCTCGGCGGCGTCGCCGGCGCAGATCTCCTCGACGGTGCGGAACTCGTCGGAGATCACCGTCTCGTTGATGTTGTCGATCGTCACCGCGACGGGCTCGAGGAGGACGCTGTCGACCTCCTTGGAGCCGTTGTCGACGGTGGCGGTGGTCTCCGGCTGCTCGCCGTTGCGCAGCGCCACGGCCAGCTCGGCGGCGGCCTGGGCCTCGTCCCGGATGGCCTTGTACACGGTCATGCACTGGTCGCCGAGGACGATGTTCTGCATGCCCTCGGCCGTGGCGTCCTGCCCCGTCACCGGGATGCCGTCCAGGCCGGCGCTGCGCAGCGCCTGGATGGCCGCGTTGCCCAGGCCGTCGTTGGCGGCCAGCACCGCGTCGATCTCGCCGCCCGCGGCGGTCAGCATCTGCTCGAAGATGACCAGCGCCTGCTGGTTGTCCCAGTCGGGGACGCTCTGGTCGTCGACCTCGGTCCAGTCGCCGGACTCGAACAGCGGGTTGAGCACGCTGTCGTAGCCGTTCTTGAACAGCGTGGCGTTGTTGTCCGTCGGCGAGCCGTTCAGCACCGCGACGGCGGGGCTCTCGATCCCGGCCTCCTCGACGCACTCGACGAGCGTCTCGCCCTGCAGGCGCCCGACGGCCTCGTTGTCGAAGCTCACGTAGTAGTCGGCGTCGCCGTCCAGCGTCAGGCGGTCGTAGTCGATGACCGCCACGTCCTGGGCCTTGGCGTTGTCGATGATCGTCGCGCCGCTGCCGGAGTCGAGGTTGACCAGCAGCAGCACCGTGGCGCCGTTGGTGATGGCCTGCTCCGCCTGCGACTGCTGGTTCGACGCGTCGCCCTCGGCGTTGAGGATCTGGTAATCGTCGCCTGTCAGGCCCGCATCCTCGAACGCCGCCTCGAAGAAGCGGCGGTCGTCGCTCTCCCAGCGCGCCGAGCTCGCGCTGTCGGGCAGGAGGACCGCGATGAGACCCTCGCCGCCGGCGCTGGCCCCCTCGGTCTCGTCCCCGCCGGCGGCGGCGTCCGTGGCGACATCGTCGGTCGCGGCGTCGTCAGCGCCGGTGGCCGGGTCGTCGGCCGCCGTCGCGGCGTCGTCGTCGCCGGCGGCGTCGCCCGCGGCGTCATCGTCAGTGCCGCCGCACGCGGCGAGCAGCAGGGCCGCCGACAGCACCAGCCCCAGGATGCGAACCAACCAGAGTCGGGTCATGATCATCTCCTCCCGCGCTTTCGTTGTCGTTCCCAACAAACTAAGGGCGCGGAGCCGTCCGCGTCAACGACTTCGGTCGGAGGCGGTCGGAGGCGGTCGGTCACCCGCCGGCGCCGAGCATGACGGCGCCGGTGGCCCGCTCGAGGCGATCGGTGCGCTCCGGGTCGGCGAGCAGCCCCCGGATCGCGACGGCCGCGCCGCCTCGCACCGCTGCGAGCAGGCCGAAGGTGGACACGCGCACCTCGACCGCCGAACGGTCGGCGCCGATCACCCGGCGGGCAAGCTCGTCACGGACGGGTGCTACGAGCCAGTCACCCAGCAGGCCGAGGAAGCCGCCCAGCACGACGGTCGTCGGGTTCAGCAGGTTGGCGGCACCCGCCAGGGCGAACCCCAACCAGCGGCCGGCCTCCTCCAGCGCCTCCAGCACGAGCGGGTCGCCGGCCGCCGCTTGCGCGGCGAGGTCGACGACCGGCCAGCGCGGGTCGGCTCCGCTGAGTGCCTCCGAAGGGTCACGGCCGACCCTCGCGAGCAGCGCCGACTGGCCGATCCGCGTCTCCAGGCAGCCGGTGCGCCCGCACGCGCACGGCAGCCCGTCGGGCTCGACGGGGATGTGGCCGAACTCGCCGCCGAACCCCAGCGCGCCGCGCTGCAGCTCGCCCCCGACGATGATCCCGCCGCCGACGCCGATGTCGGCGGAGACGTAGATCACGTCGTCCCGATCAGCGGCCGCACCGTCCCAGTGCTCCGCGAGCGCGCCGAGGTTCGCCTCGTTGTCCACCAGGATCTCGAACGCCGGCGCGCCGAGCGCCGCGTGCAGCCGCCGCCCGACCGCGACGTCGTCCCAGCCGAGGTTCGGCGCGACCGCGAGGCGTCCGGCCGCGGCGTCGACCAGACCGGGGACCGCGAGGGTCGCGCCGGCGCACCGCATGCCGGCAGCGCGCAGCGGACGCAGCGCGTCGGCGGCCAGCCCCGCCACGTCCGCCAGCGTGACGTCGACGTCGGCGTCTCGGTTGTCGCGGCGCACCAGAACCTCGTGGCGGACCTCGCCGCGCAGGTCGCGGACGCACAGGCCCACGTGGCTGACGTTGACCTCCAGGCCAAGCCCCACCCAGCGGCGGTCGTCGAGCTCCAGGCGGACGGCGGGGCGGCCGACGGCGCCGGGGCGCTCGAGGTCGGTCTCGCGCAGCACACCGCGGGCGATCAGCTCGGCGACGAGGCTCGAGACGGTGGTCTTGTTGAGCCCCGTGGCACCGGCCATGCGCGCGCGCGACGCCGGACCCGCCCTGGCGACATGTCCGGCGACGAGCGCGAGGTTGTGGGCGCGGACGGTGCGCTGACCGGCGGGCGTCGCGCGCCTCCGCCGGTCGTCCCGCCGCGCGCGCTCAGCCACGCACGCCGAGCAGCAGCTCGATCACGAGCTGGTCGAGGCGGTCGTTGTGGTAGGTCTGCGCCGCGAGGGCCTCGACGTCGAACGCGGCGGACTTCAGGCGCTCGGCCTCGTCCGCCGAGTAGGCCCCGACGGTCGGCTCGGCGAGCTGGGGCGCCTTCGCGGCCTCCAGCGCCTCGGCGATCTGCGGGTCGGCGTCGAACTGGCGGGCCTTCTCGGCCAGCAGCAGGTAGGTGCGCATGCACCCGGCCGCGAAGTCCCAGATCCCCTGGTCCCGCTCGGTCCTGTAGGGCCTGGCGTCGAACTGGCGTGGCCCGTCGTAGCCGGAGTCCTCGAGCAGCTTGACGAAGAAGAACGTGTCCTTGATCCCCTCGGAGCCGAAGCGCAGGTCCTGGTCGTAGCGGCCGGCCTTCTGGGCGTTGAGGTCGACGTGGTACAGCTTGCCCGCCCAGATGGCCTGCGCGACCGCGTGGAAGAACGACAAGCCGACCATCGTCTCGTGGGCGACCTCGGGGTTGACGCCGACCATGTCGTGATAGTCGAGGGAGGAGATGAACGCCAGCACGTGGCCGACCGTGGGCAGGAAGGCGTCGCCGCGCGGCTCGTTGGGCTTCGGCTCGATGGCGAAGCGCAGCCCGTAGTCGCGGTCGGTGGCGTACCCGGCGAGGAAGTCGATGGCCTCGCGGTAGCGGTCCAGCGCATCCAGCGGCGGCACGGCGGCCAGCGCCTCGGTGCCCTCGCGGCCACCCCAGAACACGTAGGTCTGCGCGCCGAGGTCTGCGCCGAGGTCGATCGCCCTGAGCGTCTTTGCGAGGGCGTAGCGTCGCACCTGCGGATCGTTGGCGGTGAACGCGCCCTCCTTGAACACCGGGTGCTTGAAGAGGTTGGTGGTGGCCATCGACACGACCATGCCGGTCTCGTCGAGGGCCTTGCGGAAGCGCTTGAGGACCTGTCCACGCTCGCCGGGCGCGGCGCGCGGCGGGATGAGGTCGTCGTCGTGGAAGCTGATCCCCCAGACACCCAGGTCGGCCAGCCGCCTGACGGTCTCCGCGGGGTCGATGGGCGGGCGCACGGGGTCGCCGAAGGGGTCGTGGCCGGGGTGGCCGACGGTCCACAGCCCGAAGGTGAACTTGTGCTCGGGGCCGGGGGTCAGGGCGTCGGACATGGTGGCTCCTGTCGACCTGGGCTGGGACGTCCGGGATGGAGGTGCGGGGATAATAAGGCGCGTGACACAACGAATCGCTGCGCGGAATCTGCCAGAGCGACGCCGGGAAGGCAACGCCCACCGGCTGCGAGACTGGCGACCACTCGACGAAGGAGCCCTGGGATGCCCGGACCGCTGGTCGCCGGCGTGGACTGCTCGACACAGGCGACCAAAGTGCTCGTCACCGACCCCGACGACGGCGCGGTGGTGGCGTCCGGACGTGCGCCGCACCGGGTGAGCGGCGCGGACGGAGCCAGGCAGACCGATCCCGACGACTGGTGGGAGGCTCTGGGGACCGCGCTGGCGGCCACCGGCCGCGCCAGGGACGTGGGCGCCCTGTCCGTCGCGGGTCAGCAGCACGGCCTCGTCGTGGTGGACGGCGACGGCCGCCCCCTGCGTCCCGCCGTGCTGTGGAACGACACCCGCTCGGCCGACGACGCCGCCGCGCTCCGTGGCGAGCTCGGCGGGCCTCAGGGGTGGGCCGAGCGCGTCGGGGTCGTCCCCGTGGCGTCGTTCACGGTGACGACCTGGGCATGGCTCCGGCGCACCGAGCCGGCGGTCGCGGGCGCCGCCGCCGCGGTGCACCTGCCCCACGACCACATGACCGCCCGCCTGACCGGGACGGCCGCGACCGACCGCGGCGACGCGTCCGGCACGGGCTGGTGGTCCACGGCGGCCGAGGAGTACCTCGATGAGGTGCTCGAGCTCGACCGCGTGCGCCTGGACCGCGCGCTGCTGCCGAGGGTGCTCGGACCGAGCGAGACGGCCGGCGAGGTCCGCGCCGACGCCGCGGCGGCGCTCGGGTTGTCCGCCGGCACACTGGTCGGGCCGGGCACCGGGGACAACATGGCCGCCGCGCTGGGGCTCGCGCTGCAGCCGGGGAGGGCCGCGCTGAGCCTCGGCACGTCCGGGACGGTGTACGCGGTCGCGCCGCGACGTGTCGCGGACCCCAGCGGCGTGGTCGCCGGGTTCGCGGACGCCACCGGCGCGTTCCTCCCGCTCGCCTGCACCCTCAACGCCACCCAGGCGGTCGACCGCGTCGCGAGCTGGCTCGGCCTGGATCGCGATGCCGTGGAGGACGGCGGCGAGGTCGTGGTCCTGCCCTACCTCGACGGTGAGCGCACCCCGGACCTGCCCGAGGCTGCCGGCACCATCACCGGGCTGCGGCACGACACCACCGCCGGTCAGGTCCTGCGCGCCGCCTACGAGGGGGTCGTCGTCTCGCTGCTCGACGCCCTGGAGCGGGTGGCCGAGCACGCGGGCGGTCTGGCGGCGGGCGCCCCGCTGGTCCTGATCGGCGGCGGCGCGAGGGGGCGGGTCTGGCGGGAGACGGTGTCGCGGTTGAGCGGCAGGACGATCGAGCTGCCGGCCACCGAGGACGGGTCCGGTCGGCCCGGGGGGGAGGACATGGTGACGCTGGGAGCGGCGGCGCAGGCCGCGGCGGCGCTGCGCGGTGATGGCCCGCTCGAGGTCGCGACGCGCTGGGCGTCCGCTCGCGGGTCGCAGGTGCTGCCCGCACGTCGGTTGGACGCGGCCGCCCTGGAGCGCAACCGCCGCGTCAGGGCGGCCACCGACGCGCTGAATCGCCGTGGCTAGTGGCGGAAGTGGCGACGTCCGGTGAAGATCATCGGCACGCCGCGCTCATCGCACGCCGCGACCACCTCGTCGTCCCGGACGCTGCCGCCCGGCGAGATCAGGGCGACGACGCCGGCGTCGAGGGCCTCGTCGGGGCCGTCGCGGAACGGGAAGAACGCGTCGCTGGCCAGCACGGCGCCCTGGTGACGCCCGCCGCTCTTCTCGACCGCGATGCGGACGCTGTCGACTCGCGACATCTGGCCGGCGCCGACCCCCACCACGGCCCGGTCGCGGCTCAGCACGATCGCGTTGGACTTCACGTGCTTGCAGGCGGTCCATGCGAAGGTGAGTTCGGCCAGCGTCTCGTCGTCAGGCTGGGCGCGCGTCGGAACGGCCCAGCTCGAGGGATCCTCGGCCGCCACGTCCGCCTCCTGCACCAGCAGACCCCCTGACACCATGCGCGTGACCCGCTGCCGCGCGGGGGGCGCTCCAGCGGCGATCTCGAGGATCCGGAGGTTCGTCTTGCCGCGCAGCGCCTCCAGGGCGCCGTCCGCGAACCCGGGCGCCACCACGACCTCGGTGAACACCTCCGCGACCAGCTCGGCGGTGGCCTCGTCGAGCTCGCGGTTGACCGCCACGATGCCGCCGAAGGCGCTGACGGAGTCCCCGGCCAGGGCCTTGGGATAGGCCTGGGCCAGGGTGGTGGCCACCGCGATGCCCGCGGGGTTGGTGTGCTTGACGATCACCACGCACGGCTCGGCGAAGTCGGTGGCCATCCCCCACGCCGCGTCGGTGTCGAGGAGGTTGTTGTACGACAGCTGCCTGCCGTGCAACTGCCGCGCGCTGCCAAGGCCCCACGGCCGGTCGCGGTCGGTGTAGTAGGCGGCCGCCTGGTGGGGGTTCTCGCCGTAGCGCAGGTCCTGCGCCTTGCGGTAGGTGGCGACGTGACCGGGCGCGAAGTCGTGGTCGCGGTGCAGCCAGTTCGCGACGTCGGCGTCGTAGAAGGCGGTGTGCAGGAACGCCTTGCGGGCCAGTTCCTCGCGGCTCTGGGCCGACATGCCGCCGTCGCGCAGGTGGGCGAGCAGGCGCTCGTAGTCACGTGGGTCCACGACGACCGCCACGTGCGCATGGTTCTTGGCGGCGGCGCGGACCATGGTCGGGCCGCCGATGTCGATCATCTCGATCGCGCGCTCCACGGTGACGTCGGGGTCGGCCACCGTCGCGCGGAACGGGTACAGGTTGACCACCACCAGGTCGATCGGCGCGAAGCCGTGCTCGTCCAGTGCTGCGACGTGCTCAGGCTTGGAGCGGTCAGCAAGGATCGCCGCGTGCACGGCCGGGTGAAGGGTCTTGACGCGACCGTCCATGACCTCGGGGAAGCCCGTGATCTCCGACACCTCGGTGACAGCGGCACCGGCGTCGCGGATCGCCGCGGCGGTCGAGCCGGTCGACACCAGTTCGACACCGAGGTCGGCCAGCCCGCGGGCGAGCTCGGACAGGCCGCTCTTGTCGTGAACGCTGACGAGGGCGCGGCGGGGCATGGTGGTCACGAGGCGATCCTCACGTGTCGGCCGTCGACGGCCAGCCGACCGCGGCAGTGCAGGCGGACGGCGTCGACGAGCAGGCGGTGCTCGACCATCTTGAGCCGCTCGTGGAGAGCCTCGGCGGTGTCGTCTGGCAGCACCGGCACCGCCTCCTGAGCCACGATCGGGCCGGCGTCGACCTCCTCGACCACGTAATGGACCGTCGCGCCGGTCACCTTCACTCCGTGGTCGAGGGCGTCAGGGATGGCGTGCGCGCCGGGAAACGCGGGGAGCAGCGCTGGGTGGGTGTTGAGCAGGGGCCAGCTGCGGACCCAGCGTGACGCCAGGATTCTCATGAAGCCGGCAAGGACCACCAGATCAGGCTCGGCGGCGGCGACGCGGACATGCAGCGCCGCGTCCCAGGCGTCGCGGTCGTCGTAGTCGGCGAACGCCACCACAGCGGTGTCCACGCCCGCGCTCATCGCGCGCTCCAGGGCACGGACGCCGTGGCGATCCGCGCCGACCAGGACGACCTCGCCACCGAGGTCGTCGGCGTCCAGCAGGGCTTGCAGGTTGGTGCCCGAACCGGACACGAGCACGGCGACGCGCCTCGTCATGGCTCTAGAATCACCCACTGTGGCGGGGGCGGAGGTCGCCCGCGAGCGGCGATCATGCCTGTGCCTGCCGCGACGAACAAGCGCGGCGCGGCATCTCCTGGTGAGATTGTCGGTTGCGCTGCGGCGCGTCATGCTTGAGAGTAGGAAGCAGACCCGACCCCGACCGCAGGTTCCTCGATGACGCACGCCGTCGCAGAGACACGCCCGCTGTTTCGCGGGTGGCTGCACGCTGCGGTCCTTCCGTTCGCGGTCGCAGGTGCGTTCATGCTGTTGCGGTCGGTCGGCGGCGGTGTGCCGGCGCGGATGTCGGTCGCGGTGTTCGGCGCGTCCCTCGTGGGGGTGTACCTGGTGAGCGCGTGCTACCACGTGCTCCCCTGGTCCGCGCGCGCCAGGCGCGTCCTGGCCCGCTGCGACGGCGCGATGATCCAGCTGTTCATCGCCGGCACGTTCACCCCGATCGCGTTCCACTCCCTGTCGGGCGGGTGGCGCACCTGGAGCCTCGTCGTCGCTTGGGCGGTCGCCCTCGTCGGCGCCGGCATCGCCGCGTCCCCGGTCGAGGCTCCCCGCTGGCTCGGCACCGCCGGCTACATCGCCGTGGGCTGGCTCACGGTCGTCCCGTTCACGCAGATCGTCCTCGCCCTGCCCTGGGAGGGCACCGCCCTGGTCGTCATCGGCGGCCTGCTCTACACCGTCGGCGCGCTCGTCTACGCCAATCGCTGGCCCGACCCGTTCCCGCGGTGGTTCGGCTTCCACGAGGTCTTCCACCTGTTCGTGATCGCCGCCAGCGTCTGCCACTACATCGCCATCTGGCAGTACGTGCTCCCCGCCGCCGCCTGACACGCGCCTACTCGACAACACCGCGCCCGCGCGGTGAATCGGCGTAGGCGCGCGACAGGTCAGTCCAGGCGACCCGCGCGCAGCGCCTCCCAGCGCCGGTCGAACGTCGCCCGCACGCCGCGCAGCGTGGCGGTGAGCGAGTAGCGCAGCATCCCGGCGGTGATCCGGTGGACCAGGACACCGGCGGAACCGCACTCGAGGTCGCGCAGACCGTCCGCGTCACGGTCGGTGGGCAGCGTGTGGTGGTCCTCGCTGTCGTACTCCAGCCCGTAGCGGATGGCCCGCCACGCGACGTCCAGCCTGCGCCCCTTCACCAGGTCGGTCACCTGGGTCTCGGGCTGAGGGTCGAAGTCGGCCAGCAGCGGGAGCAGGCGCCGCTCCCCCTCGGACTCCAGGTCGAGCACCCCCGCGCGCCCGAGCCGGCGGATGAGTGCGCCGTGCGTGATCTCAAGCAGGTCCCGCACCGCACGCCGGGTGCTGACCCCGTCGCGCTCCGCGAGGTGCTTGAGCAGAGGGTCGGGCAGTCCAGCCATGGCGGCACTGTGCGCGCCGCGTGCCGGCGCGCGGCACGATCGGCCCTCACCGCCTGTGGATGACGATCCCCGCCTGACACGCGCCTGCTCGACAACACCGCGCCCGCGGTGTATCCGCTAGCCGGCGGCGATGCGAGGCCTTCAGCGCCGCTCAGGCGGCGCGCAGCCTGGCGATCATGAGCTCGGCGGTCTCCGAGGGGTTGGTGCCGACGGAGATGCCCATGCCCTCGAGCGCGGTCTTCTTGTCCGCGGCCGTCTCGCCGCCATCACCGCCCTGCTTGACGATCGCGCCCGCGTGGCCCATCTGCTTGCCCTCGGGTGCGGAGAAGCCCGCGACGTAGGCCACCACCGGGGTGTCGGGGATGTTGGCCTGGATCCACTCGCCGACCCGCTGCTCCTCGGTCCCGCCGATCTCGCCGACGAACACGATCGCGTCGGTGTCCGGGTCGTCAGCCAGCATGGGGATCACGTCGAGGAAGTTGGTGCCGATGATGGGGTCGCCGCCGATGCCCACGCACGTCGAGATGCCGATGCCAGCCTGGTTGAGCTCGTGCATGATCTGGTAGGTCAAGGTCCCCGAGCGCGACACGAGGCCGACGCTGCCGGGCGTCGTGCTGGCCTCGGGGATGAAGCCGAGGTTGGCCTGGCCGGGCGAGATCAGCCCAGGGCAGTTCGGACCGATCAGCACGGGGCGGCCTTCGCGGGTGAAGGCGCCGTCGGTGTCGCGCGGGTAGTAGCGGTTGTAGACGACGGCCATGTCATGGACCGGGATGCCCTCGGTCAGGCACACCACCAGATCGAAGCCAGCCTCCTCGGCCTCGGTCAGCGCGTCCTTGGCGAACGGCGCGGGCACGAGGATCATCGTGGCGGTCGCGCCGGTCGCCTCCTTGGCCGCGACGGCGTCGGCGAACACCGGCACGCCGAGCTCGTCCCAGGTGCGGCCGCCCTTCTTGGGGTGCACCCCCGCCACGATCTGGGTGCCGTAGGCGGCGTTGCGCTGCGCGTGGAAGGTGCCCTGATTGCCGATGCCCTGGACGACGACCTTGGTGTCGGCGTCGATGAGGATGCTCACGCGGTACTCCTAGCTGACCTGGGACGCGAGCTCGACGACCTTCTCGGCGCCGTCGAGCATCTTCTCGGCGGTGGCGAGCTTCGGGTGGTTCGCTCCCGCGAGGATGCGGCGACCGTCCTCGGCGTTGGTGCCGTCGAGCCGGACGACGATCCGCTGCTCCAGGTCGCCGATCACCTCGAGCGCGCCGAGGACCCCGCGCGCGACGTCGTCGCAGCGGGTGATGCCGCCGAAGATGTTGATCAGCATCGCCTTGACCTGCGGGTCGGACAGCACGAACGCGATGCCCTCGGCCATGCTCTCGGCGCTGGCGCCGCCGCCGGCGTCCAGGAAGTTGGCCGGCTGCCCGCCCGCCTGGTGGACCATGTCCAGCGTGGCCATGACGAGGCCGGCGCCGTTGCCCATGATCCCGATGTCCCCGTCGAGCTTCACGTACTGCAGGCCCTTGCGCTTGGCCTCCAGCTCGAGCGGGTCACCGCCGCCCGCCTCGGCCTGCTCGGACAGGTCAGGGTGGCGGAACAGCGCGTTGTCGTCGATCGACACCTTGGAGTCCAGCGCGATGATCTCCCCCGCCTCGGTCCTGATCAGCGGGTTGACCTCGAACAGGGTCGCGTCGCTCGCGACGAAGCCGTCGTACAGCTGCACCAGGAACGCCGCGAGCTCGTCGGCCACGTCCGCGGGGAAGCCAGCCGCCCCGACGATGCGCTCGGCGGCGGCGCGCTCCAGGCCCATGGTCGGGTCGACGTCGTGCTTGACGACCTTCTCGGGGTCGGTGCGGTTGGTCTCCTCGATCTCCACCCCGCCCTCGACCGAGGCGATGATCTTGTAGCCCTTGCTCAGACGGTCGTGGAGCACCGACAGGTAGTACTCCTCCGCGATGTCGCTGGCGGGCTCGACCAGGACCTTGGAGACGGTGTGCCCCTTGATGTCGAGGCCGAGGATGGCCTCAGCCGCGGCGCGGGCCGCGGCGGCGTCGGGACAGAACTTGACGCCGCCGGCCTTGCCGCGGCCGCCGGTGAGGACCTGGGCCTTCACCATCACGGCCACGCCGAAGCCGGCGGCCAGCTCCTCGGCCCGCTCGGGAGTCGTGGCGATCCCGCCCTGCGGGGTGGTCGGTATCCCCATGGCGCGGAACAGCTCCTTGCCCTGGTGCTCCATCAAGTCCATCGACAGCGTCCTCTTGTCGTCTCCTCGAGCTCGACCGCGCTAGTCGCGCGGCGAGACGTTCGCCCTGACCCACTCGACGATCTCGGTCGTCCGAGCCCCGGGAGTGAAGATCTCGGCGACGCCCTGCTCGCGCAGGGCCGCGATGTCGGCGGCGGGGACGATCCCACCGCCGAACACGACGATGTCGCCCGCGCCCTGCTCGCGCAGCAGCCCGACGACCTTGGGGAAGAGCGTCATGTGCGCACCCGAGTGGATCGACAGGCCGACGCACTGGACGTCCTCCTGCAGCGCCGCCTCGACGATCTGCTCGGGCGTCTGGTGCAGACCGGTGTATACGACCTCCATGCCGGCGTCGCGCAACGCTCTGGCGACGATCTTCGCGCCACGGTCGTGACCGTCCAAGCCCGGCTTGGCCACGAGCACGCGGATGGACACGGTTTGCGCCTCCTCGGCGACGACGACAAGACTGGCCACGAGCGGCGCGGTCCGCCGAGCCGCTCATCGACCCGGACCCGGGCCGGAGCATAGCGGAGGGCCAGACCGCGCCGCCAAGCCGCGCCAGGCCCCGACCGACACCGCACGACACGTGAATCGCGGAGCCTGCGCAGCGATTCTCACAATCCCCGGTTGTGGCGGTCGCGCAGCGACCGCCATGGAATGCTGGGGGACCGATGCCCGACCATCCCGACCCCCACACCCCCGACGGCCGGCGGTCACCCGAGTTCGGGCCTGGCGGGTACCTGCCGCAGCGCGCCGCGCGCCGGGCCCGCAAGATCATCCTGCGGGAGCAGATGGGGCTGGGTTGGCCCGCCGCGGCCGTCGGCGCGTCGCTGCTGGTGCTGCTGGCCGGCCTGGCGTTCCTGCTGTTGCGGACCGGCCCGCCCGGCTCCCCGTTCGCCGCAGCCGGTGAGCTCGCCGCCGTCGAGGCGGGCGGCGTCGGCGTCGTCGAGCTCGGCGACACCGAGCTGCTGGTGGTCCGTTCCGGCGGTGGCGTGCGCGTCTACCTGGCTCCCGCCGAGGCGGTCGACTACTGCCCGGCGTCCGGCCGGCTCGAGGGCGCCGACGGCACGGTCTGGAACCTGGCCGGGAGGCGGGTCGGCGGGTCAGGCGACTCCCTGGCGCCTGTCCGCGGTCAGGTCCACCGCGGGGTGCTGTACGCCGACCCGACCGGCGCGGGGACCCCACCACCCCCCGCGGGCGCCGAGGCGGAACCCGAGTGCGCGTCACGCGACTAGTGCTCCTCCGCGGAAGTCTCCTACATTCGGCCACGCCTGCCCGTTCATGGCCTCAAGCGCCGGCCGGGCTGGGGCTCGCCGCGTTGCTTCGTCGCCCAAGTGCGGCCCAGTACGAGGCGCTGTCCGCGCCTTGCGACCCGCGCGCAGTCATGCCCTCGGTGCTTCACGGAACTTCCACGACAGGAGCACTAGCGTGAACGCGCGCTGACGCGGCGGTAACCTGGGTTCGCATCCTGACGGGAGGGCCATGCGCGCACAGGCCGGCGAGCGACTCGACGACCGCGCGATCGTGGCGCGGCAGCTGCGGGACGCAGCCAGGTCGGTCGCCCGCCCGTCGGCCTGGATGGGCGCCGCGCGTGAGCTGGCGCTGTCGGCGTTCCACATCGCGACCTACCCGCTGGGCATCGCTACCGCCGACCTTGCGTACGAGCCCGCGACCCCCAGGCGCGTGGAGCCCCATCCCGCCCTGCTGGCCGACCCCGACGCCGCCGACGTCCCGGTCGTGCTCGTGCACGGCTACTTCCACAATCGCAGCGCGTTCCTGATCATGACGCGCGCGCTGCATCGCGCCGGCTTCCGGCACGTGCACGGGCTCAACTACAACCCGCTGCGCCACGACTGCGCCGAGCTCGCCGCGATGCTGGCCATCGAGGTCGAACGGGTCCTCGACGCGACCGGCCAGCAGCGCTGCGTCCTGGTCGGGCACTCGATGGGCGGGATCGTCGCCCGGCTGTTCGCGCAGGAGCTGGCGGCACCGGGGACCGTCGACACCGTCGTCACACTGGGAAGCCCGCACCTCGGCTCCTACACCGCGCACCTCGGGTTCGGGCCGGCAGCGGCCGAGCTGCGCCCGCGCTCACGGCTGCTGCGCCGGCTGGAGGAGGGCGCCCGACCCTCCGGCACCCGCTGGATCGCCTACTACTCCGACCTCGACCTGATGGTCACGCCGGCGGTGAACGCGAAGCTGGTGCACCCGGCCGTGGAGGCGACCAACATCGCCCTGCGCGACACGGGCCATCTGTCCCTGCTCCTGTCGGGTGAGGCGTTGCGCTCCGTCGTCGACCATCTGGCCGACCGCACCATGGGCTGGTCGGGCGAGCACCCTCGGCCGCTGAGCCCAGCGGCAGCCGGCACGGGCAGCGGCGCAGGTGGTGGCACCGCTCGTCGACACGGGCCCGACCCCGGCTGACGCGGCCCCCGAGTCAGCATCGTCAGGCTCGCACCAGCGGCGCGTAGGCCAGCAGCAGCCGTTTGGTGCCGTACTCGTCGAAGCGGACCTGGACCTCCTCGCTGCCGGGCGAGCCGCTGATCTCGAGGATCCGACCGTGCCCGAACGTCGGGTGCAGGATCGCGTCGCCCGCCGTGAGCTCCTCGTCGGTGTCGCCGTCGCGGGAACCCGTCCTGGGGCCCAGACGCGCCCCTGCGCGCCGCCCGGCACCGCCCTGGTCGCCGGCGCGGGACTCCATCAGCTCGCCGGGCACCTCCTTGAGGAAGCGCGACGGCGGGTTGGCGTTGGTGCCGCCGAACAGCGTGCGCTTCCAGGCGCTGGACAGGTACAGGCGCCGCTTCGCACGCGTCATCGCCACGTAGCAGAGCCGGCGCTCCTCCTCCAGCTCGTCGGGGTTGCCGAGCGAGCGGTAATGGGGGAACACCGCGTCCTCGAGCCCGACCATGAACACGACGTCGAACTCCAGGCCCTTGGCGTTGTGCATGGTCATGAGCGTGAGGCGGTCCGCGGTGTCTTCGAGCTGGTCGGCGTCGGCGATCAGCGCCACCCGCTCGAGGAACGCGGCCAGTCCGTCGAGTCCGCTCTGGTCGGACACCGGGTCGAGCGCGGCGAAGTCGTCGGCGACCCCGCCGAGCTCGCGGACGTTCTCCACGCGTCCCAGGGCCTCGACCGTGCGCTCCGCCTGCAGCTCGTCGAGGTAGCCGGTGCGCGCGACGGTGAGCTCGACGAGCTCCCGGAGACCGACGCCGCCCTCGGCGACCTCGGTGCGCAGCACGTCAAGCAGCCGGACGAAGGCGGCCACGGCTGCTTGCGCACGCGCGCTCAGCAGATGGTTCTCCTCGACTCGCCGGCACGCTTCGAGGAACGTGACGCGCTCGCGTGCGGCGAACAGGTCCAGGGCCTCCTCGGTCTTGGCGCCGATGCTCCGGCGCGGCACGTTGATCACCCGCTTGGCGGACACGTCGTCGGCGGGATTGATCAGCAGGCGGAGGTACGCCAGGACGTCCTTGATCTCCCGGCGCTCGTAGAAGCGCGTGCCGCCGATGATCTGGTACGGCATCCCCAGACGGATCAGCACCTCCTCGATGACGCGGGACTGGGCGTTGGTGCGGTAGAAGACCGCGCAGTCCCCCGCCCTGGTGCCGTGGCGATCAGCGAGCCGGTCGACCTCCTCGGCGACGAAGGCGGCCTCGTCGTCCTCGTTGTCCGCGAGGTAGCGGACGATCTGCACCCCCGCGCCGACATCGGTCCACAGGTCCTTGTCAAGGCGCTGCGTGTTGTTGGCGATGACCGCGTTGGACGCGTCGAGGATCGTCTGCGTGGACCGGTAGTTGCGATCCAGCGTGATCCGCGTCGCGTCGGGGAAGTCCCGCTCGAAGTCCAGGATGTTGCGGATGTCGGCGCCACGGAACCGGTAGATCGAGTTGTGCACGAGCAGCCCGTCGGCGACGTAGTTGTGCGTCCGGTCGACCTCCAGGTCGTACACCGGGCCGTCGTGCTCCTCCCGCTCGACGGAGTCGACCCGCACGTCGTCGAAGGTCCCGTCTCGCTCGACGAGCACACGCATGCCAGGGTGGACGTGCGCCAACGGCATGAGCTCGTAGTGCCGGCCGGCCACGATCATCCGCCGGCGAACCTGGAGACCTCCGTCGTGAGCGATCGTCCGCGCCGTCCGCAGGGCGCCGACGTAGGACCGCTCCACCCGGACGCATCCGCTGACGTCCGCGTGGTCGGGGAACCACTGGATCCGGTGGTGGCCGACGTCTGCCGGCCCTCGCGCGTCGAACATGGACAGCGTGACGGTCTGGCGACGCGCCGCGTCGGCCGCCAGGTGGTGCGGGAACTCCGGGTGGAGCTCGAGATCGGTGAACAGCTGCTTCGCCGCGGTGGCGGAGTCGAGAAAGTCGTAGGCCGCCGCGTAGGAGGACGCCCAGCAGGCCGCCTCGCCGCCTGAGTCGCAGGTCCTCACAAGCCACAGCCGTTCCGCGTGCGCCCGGTCGGCGGCGGCGGCCAGCACGGCGCCGGCGGCGATCCCGACCCGGTAGCCGTGGTCGTCCCGGTGCAGCAGGTAGACGAACCACTTGCCCGGCAGCGGCTCCACCCGCGCCGGAACCA
This sequence comes from Euzebyales bacterium, assembly GCA_013695145.1. Classification (GTDB taxonomy): domain Bacteria; phylum Actinomycetota; class Nitriliruptoria; order Euzebyales; family Egibacteraceae; genus JACDBB01. The sequence goes on along the minus strand of JACDBB010000070.1, from coordinate 21,882 downwards.
GGTGGTGCGGTGTGCCGCGCACGAGCTTGCCGCCGGCGCGGACCTTCCACAGCGCACCCCGGTACACGCCGGGCACCGCCCTGGTCACGACCCCGGGACAGGTGACCCCGCGCCCGCCGGTGGAGAGCACGACCTCGCCCGCCTGGATCTGCTCGATCGGCTTGGCCGCGCCCTCGGTCGAGACCAGCGTCCCCGCGGGCAGGCACTGGTCGCTGTCGCCCACGACGGTCAGGTTGCGGTGCTGGAAGGCGAGCGTCTTGACCAGCTCGTACTGGGCGCGGTTGGTGTCCTGCCACTCGTCGACGAGGACGTGGCGGAACTGCTCGCGGTAGCGGTAGGTGACGTCGTCGAACAGCTGGAGCAGCTCGACGGTCTTGACCAGCAGGTCGTCGAAGTCGAAGGCGCTGGCGCGGTGCAGACGGGCCGCGTACGCCTTGTACGCCTCGGCCACCTGCTGCTCCCACCAGCTGCCGGCACGCAGCGCGTAGGTGTCGAAGTCGACGAGCTCGTTCTTGGCCGCGGAGATGGCCGCCGCCGCCCCCCGCGGAGGGACCTTCTTGGTGTCGATGCCGAGGTCGGCCAGGCACATCCCCACCAGCCTGGTGGCGTCCGCCTGGTCGTAGATGCTGAACGAGCGGTCGTAGCCCAGCCTGTGCGCCTCGGCGCGCAGGAGGCGCGCGCACGCCGAGTGGAACGTCGCGACCCACATGCCGGTCCATCTGCGGTGCCGCACCGTTCCGTCGGCGTCCCGCGTCATGCCCACCAGGCGCTCGCCCACCAGGCTCCCGACCCGCTCCTTCATCTCGTCGGCGGCCTTGTTGGTGAAGGTGATGGCCAGCAGCTCCATTGGGTGCACGCCGCGCTCGTGGACCAGGTGCGCGATCCGATGGGTCAGCACGCGGGTCTTGCCCGACCCGGCGCCCGCCACCACCAGCAGCGGCCCGCCGTCATGCAGGACGGCGGCCCGTTGCGGGTCGTTGAGTCCTTCGAGGAGATCGATGGGAGCGTGCGTGGGCGGCAACATCAGCCGATTCTAACGAGCACCGCTGACAGGCTCTCTTGACGGATGAGATGCTGGGTAGGCTGCTGCTGAGCTCGCCCCAGCCGTCCCCCCGAGCCGGAAGGAGCCTCGGTGCCATCCACCATCCCGCCCGACGCGCTCGCGCTGTTCGACGGCGTGAACTTCGCCCACGTCGCGACGCTGATGCCCGACGGCAACCCACAGGTCAGCCCGGTCTGGGTCGAGCGCGACGGCGACGACACGGTCGTGATCAACACCGTCAAGGGACGCGTCAAGCACCGCAACCTCGAGCGCGACCCTAGGGTGGCGGTCTCGGTCCACGCCCAGGGCGACGCCTACAGCTACGTCCAGGTCCGAGGCACCGCGGAACTCGTCGACGAGGGCGCGCGCGACCACATCGACGTCCTGTCGCGCAAGTACCTCGGCAAGGACTACCCGTCCTCCCAGCCGGGCGAGGAACGCGTGATCGTGCGCATCACCGCCGAGTCGGTCGACTTCCGCCCGCCCGGATGAGGCGGCTCCGGGACTGGTGCTTGCAAGAGTTTATCAGTACGATTGCTGGGGTAAGCACTGGCCGCCCCCGACGGGCGTCCTTCGACAGATCACCGCAGAGAGGCAGAGCACCATGTCGACCACCAACCTGAACGCCCGGCGCACCGCGCGTCAGGCACAGCAGACCACCGAACGCGCCGCGACCACGACGAAGCAGGCCAAGCGGACCTTCCAGGATGCGCTGGCCGATGCCGGCTACGCGAGCCTGGGCGCCGCCGACGCCGCTGTCACGCTCGCCCGCAAGGCCGGCCAGGCAGCGGCCCGCGTGCGGCTGTCCGCGGTGCTCGACGACAGCCGCCGCGGTGTGGAGGAGCTCGCCGCACGCGGGAGGGCGCTGACCGGGCAGATCCGCCGTGACCCGCAGGTCCGTGAGGCCTCCAGGCGCGCCGAGGCCGCCAGCAGCCAGGTGAAGGGCGCGGCGACCAGCGTCGGCAGGGCCGCTCAGGCTCAGGCCGAGGCGGTCGGGAACGCGGCCGAGCGGGTCGGCGGCGGCGCCGGCGCGAGCGCCCCGCCCCGTTCACGCGGGACGGCGGCGAAGAAGGCTGGCGCGCGCACCGCCAAGGCGGCCGGCGGCAGGTCGACCCCCCGCAAGCGGACCGCCGCGAAGCGGAGCACCCCGAAGCAGACCGCCGCGAAGCAGACCGCCGCGGCGCAAGCGCCTCCGGCGGCAACCTCGCAGCCGCCCACCGGCACGGGACGGTTGGAGGACCGGACCGTCGACGAGCTCTACGAGCGCGCCTCCGAGCTGGACCTGGAGGGTCGCTCCTCGATGTCCAAGGACGAGCTGATCGCCGCGATCCGCGAGCAGCAGTAGCGCCCGCGGCGCGCCCGCACCATCAGGCTCGGAGCTGCTCCAGCTCCTCGGTGCGGGCGGGCAGGCGCACCTCCGCCTGGGTGGCGAGCACACCCGACCACGGGACCATGCCCTCGACCCGGACGGTGCCGCCGTCGAGGATGCGCACCTGCACCGGCCGATCGACCGCGGCGTCGTCCAGTCGGCGCGCCAGCATCACCAGCTCGAGCCCGCACTGGCGCGCGGTGGCCACCAGTCCGTCCCAGTCGCCGGCCGCCCGACCGATCTCCGCCAGGTACGGCTCAAGCGTGGCGGGCGTGTTGTCGTAGGACGGTGCGCCGCCGGCCAGGAGCTCCGCGGTCGTCGCTGACAGCAGCCGGTCGTTGGCGAGGACATGGGCGACGACGTGCTCCGCGGGCCAGGCCGACCGGTCCGCCGGCGGGCGGAACCCGCCCTCACGGGCCACGGCGATGAAGCGGCGGTACGCGCCTTCCAGCGCCGCGGTCTCCATATGATCATCCTCGCTTTGCTGCTCGTGCGCAGGCTAACGCAGCGCGCCGACCGCCCGGTCATCCGGCTCGCCCAGCCTGTGGGTCGCCCGTCGGCGTGAGGAGCGGGCCACGCACCACCGCGTCCGAGGCACGGTCGTCGGCCAGCAGGTCCAGCACACCCCGCTCGACCGCGCCGTGCAGCGCGGGACGACCGGCCTCAGGGTCCTCCCCGAGCTCGTCCAGCACCCCGCCGATCGTCCAGCCCGAGCGGTAGCGGTCGAACACCCGAGGGTCCACGTAGCTGTTGCGGGCGACGGTGGGCGTGTTGCCGAGATAGTGCGCGACCTCCTCGACCGCACGGCGCACCGCCCGGTCGCGGCCACGCTTGGACTCGGCCCAACCGGACACCGAGACGGCGACCGCCGCCAGCACCGTCGCGTGCCAGGTCCGGAAGTCCTTCGCCGTGCAGCCCTCGCACGCGTGCTCCCTGATGAACTCGTTGACGTCGCCTGCGGTCAGGTCGCGCCAGCGCCCGCCCTGCTTGTAGGCGAGGAGCTCGTCACCGCCACCGCGCCGGCGGCACAGCCGCGCGACCAGCTCGCGGACCTCCGGGTCGACGATCGCCTGCAAGCGCTCGATGCCGCCCTTGGCGGGGAACGCGAAGCGCACCACGTCACCCTCCACGCGCACGTGGTCCCTGCGGATCGTGGTCAGCCCGAACGACTCCGCCTCGCCGGTGACCTCACCACCCACCCGGAAGAAGCCATGGTCGAGCAGCCGCACCGCGCCCGCCAGCGCCACAGCGCGCGTGATGGTCCCGTCCAGCTCGGCGAGTCGCTCGGCGCAGGCGGCCCGCAGCCTGGGCAGGGCCGCGGCGAAGTCGAGCACGTGCTCGAACTTCTCGGCGTCGCGGCGCTCGCGCCAGCCGTCGTGGTAGCGGTACTGGCGGCGGCCGGCCGCGTCGGTGCCAACCGCCTGCAGGTGGCCGTTGTGGAGGGGGCAGATCCACACGTCCTTCCATGCGGGCGGTATCGCCAGCGCGACGATGCGGTCGAGCGTGTCGCCGTCGGTGAGCTTGCGGCCGTCCGCGTCGAAGTACTCAAAGCCCCGTCCTCGACCCCGCCGGGTGAAGCCGGGCCCCGCACAGTCCGCCCGCCGCAGCCGCACCACGTGGTCTCCTCGTGTCGTCGGGCAGTCCAGATGCCCGCTGGAGGCCCGCCGCATGCCCGCTTCCACGACCCAACCCCGCGCGGACCCGCGATCGCGGCGCGCGGGCCGCGCGGGCCGCGCGCAGCCGCTGGTCAGCGGGTGACGGCGTCACCGCCGTCGGTGAGCCGGTCGAACTCCGCGCGGTCGGGCAGCCCCTCCCAGTCGCCGCGCGTCGTGACCGCGAACGCGCCGACCGCGGCGGCCATCCGGAGACGCTCGGCGGCCCCGGCTCCCTCGAGGAGGGCCGCCAGGTAGCCGGCGCAGAACCCGTCACCCGCGCCCACGGGGTCGACGACGGCGACGGGCACCGCCGGCACCCGGTGCGCCGTCCCGTCCAGGACCGCCGTCGCGCCGTCCGCGCCGAGGGTCACGATCGCGTCGCAGCCCCACGCGCGGTGGATCGCCTCTGCGGCCTGGCTGGGCTCCTGGGCATCCACCAGCAACCGCGCCTCGGCCGCGCCGGCGATCACGACGTCGGCGCGCGCGGCCAGGTCGCGCAGCACCGGCGCGGCCTCCCCGGCTTTCCACAGCGCCGCACGGTGGTTGGGGTCCACGGCGACCGGCACGCCCGCGCCCCGCGCGGTCTCGGCGGCCGCGAACACCGCGGCCCGCGCCGAGGCGCTGAGCGCGGCGGTGATGCCGGTGAGGTGCAGCACGTCGGCGGCGCGGATACGGGCCTCGTCGAGGTGGCCGGGCGCCAGCCGGGAGCCCGCGCTGCCCGCCCGGTAGTAGGTCACCCGCACGGTGCCCGCCGTCCGCGCCGCCTTCAGCATCAGCCCCGTGGGCGCCTCGGGATCCACGGTGGCCGCGCCGACGTCGACGTCCTCGCCGCGCAGGCGGGCGAGCACCAGGCGCCCGAGCTCGTCGTCGCCGACGCGACCCATCCAGGCGGCCGGGCGGCCGAGGCGGCGCACGCCGATCGCGACGTTGGACTCCGAGCCCGCCACACCGAGCCCGAGCCGGCTGGCGTGCCGCAGCGGGCCGATGTCGAGGCTCGAGACCAGGCCCATGGTCTCGCCGAACGTGACCAGACCGCTCACCAGCTGTGCACCGTCCCGTCGAGCTTGCGGTTCACCGGGAGGTAGGCGGGCCGGTAGGGGTGCGCGGCCGCGGCGTCCTCGTCGAGGTCCACGCCCAGGCCCGGCGCGTCGCCCGGATGCAGCATCCCATCGGCGAACGTGTACGCGTGGGGGAACACCGCGTCGGTCTCGGGGGTGTGCCGCATGTACTCCTGCAGCCCGAAGTTGTGCACGGCCAGCCCGAAGTGCGCCGACGCGGCCAGGTTGACCGGCGACAGGTCCGTGGGCCCGTGGCAGCCGGTGCGGACGTGGTACAGCTCGGCGAGGTGCGCGACCCGCAGCAGCGGGGTCAGCCCCCCGATGTGCGCGGGCGTGACCCGGATGTAGTCGATCAGCTGCTCGGTGATCAGCGTGTGGCAGTCGGTGATCCGGTTGAACACCTCGCCGACCGCCAGCGGGGTCGTGGTGTGCTGCCGGACCAGTCGGAAGCCCTCCTGCAGCTCGGCGGGGACGGCGTCCTCGAGCCAGGTGAGGCCGTAGTCCTCAAGCGACTTGCCGAGCCTGGCGGCTTCGATCGGGGTCAGCCGGTGATGCACGTCGTGCAGCAGCCGCACCTCCCAGCCGAGCTGGTCGCGCGCCGCGGCGAACAGCTCGGGCACCATGCGCAGGTACGCGTCGGTCGACCATGTCTCCTGCAGGGGCATGCCCTCCTGCGCGGGCTCGTAGTACAGGTCTCCGCGGCCGACGCCGTAGGTGCGATCCAGGCCTGGCACCCCGCACTGCAGGCGCACGGCCTCATACCCCAGGTCGAGGTAGCCGCGCGCCGCGTCCAGCGCGGCGTCGACGTCCGTGCCGTTGGCGTGCCCGTACACGGTGACCCCCCGGCGGGCGGCGCCGCCGAGCAGGTTGTGGACCGGCGTGTCCAGCGCCTTGCCCTTCAGGTCCCACAGCGCCAGGTCGACCGCGCCGATCGCGGACATGGTGACCGGGCCGCCCCGCCAGTACGCGCCCTTGTGGAGCTCGTGCCACAGGTCCTCGATCCGGCTGGGGTCGCGTCCGAGCAGCAGGGGGATGACGTGGTCGGTCAGGTAGCTGGCGACGGCCAGCTCCCGCCCGTTCAGCGTCGCGTCCCCCAGCCCGTGCGCGCCCTCGTCGGTGATGACCTTGAGGGTCGCGAAGTTGCGGCCGGGTGAGCAGACGACGACCTTCGCGTCGACGATCTTCATGCCGCTCCAGTGCGGTCGGTGGACGCGACGGCGGCGCACAGCGAGCGGGCCCGAGCGCCCACCCCGTCAGGTTCGCCGTCGCCCAGCAGCCACCCGCCGACGCCGACCGCGACCGCACCAGCGGCCAGGAAGTCGGCCGCGTTGCGGTCGTCGACGCCGCCGGTCGGCAGCAGCGCCACGTGCCGCAGCGGCTCAGCCAGCGCGCGCAGGTAGGCGGGTCCCAGCGCTCCGGCGGGGAAGATCTTGACCGCCGCCGCGCCCGCGTTCCAGGCGCTGACGACCTCGGTGGCGGTCAGCGCGCCCGGCAGCGCCGGCAGGCCGCGCTCGGCGGCCCAGCGGACCACCTCGGCGTCGAAGTGGGGGGCGACCAGGTACGTCGCTCCCGCGGCGGCGGCGGCCTCGGCGGCGGGGATGTCTCCGACGGTGCCCGCGCCTACGGCGACGGCGTCACCGTGGGCGAGGACCAGCTGGTGGATCGTGGTGAGGGCGTCGGGGCTGTCGAGGGTCACCTCGACCGCTCTGACGCCGGCGGCGCGCAGCGCCGCGGCGGCGGTGACCACCGCGGGCGGCGCGAGGCCGCGGGCGATGGCGACGACGCGCCCCTCGCGGATGGCGGCTGGCAGCGGGGGACGGTTCACTCGTGCTCCTCGACGTCGCCGGTGCGGCGCTGCCAGTCGGGCTCGAACAGCCGCAGCACGTTGCCGGGGCGGTACGGGTGGGCGGCCAGCGCGTCCCAGTCGACCTCGACGCCCAGACCCGGCCGGTCGGAGACGCTGACGTAGCCCCGCTCGGGCAGCACCGGCTCGTCGACGATGCGCCGCGACCAGTCCGCGTTGAACGCGTCGAAGGACTCCTGGATCGCGAAGTTGGGCGTGCACGCCCCGAGGGTGCGCGACACCGCGGCGCAGATCGGCCCCTGCGCGTTGTGCGGGGCGACCACCGCCGCGTGGGCGTCGGCCATGGTGGCCACCGCCCGCGTGCGCCACAGGCCGCCGAGGTGCAGGGGCTCAGGCTGGAGGATCGACACCGCGTCGTGGGCGAGCAGGCTGGCGAACTCCTCGATCGACGCGTAGCTCTCCCCCGTGGCGACCGGCACAACCGACCTCCGGGCCACCTCGACGATCGCGGGCACGTGCCCGTGCGGCACCGGCTCCTCGAACCAGGCGGGCCGCAGCGGCGCGAGGCGCTCAGCGATCCGCAGCGCCGAGGCGACGCTGAAGCGGCTGTGCGCCTCGATCATCAGGTCGACGTCGGGGCCGACGGCGTCCCGGACGGCCTCGACGATCGCGATGGCAAGGGTCTCGTCCACGGGGTCGATCATCCGGGCTGCGGCCCCGAACGGGTCGAGCTTGAGCGCCGTGTAGCCCTCGGCCGCCACGCCGCGGGCGCTGGCTGCGAACGCCTCGGGAGTGCGCTCGTGGCGGTACCAGCCGTTGGCGTAGGCCCGGACGCGGTCCCGCACGCGTCCGCCGAGCAGGTCGTGCACCGGGCGGCCGTGCGCCTTTCCCATGATGTCCCAGCACGCGATCTCGACCGCGGCGACGGCGGCGCGGTGCAGCTGTCCCCCGTCGCTGTAGATGTCGCGAACCATGCGCTGGTGCAGCAGCTCGACCTGGGTGGGATCCAACCCGACGAAGGCGTCGCGGAGCTCGTTAATCGCCGCCGCGACGGTCTTGCCGAAGGCGTTGAGCGACCCCTCGCCCGCGCCGTGGATGCCCTCGTCGGTGTCGACGCGGACGAGCAGCCAGTTCTTCCACGGGTTGCCGACCAGATGGGTGGTTACCTCGGTGATCTGCACGGTGTTCGCCTACCCCTTCACCGCGCCGATGGCCAGCCCCCGGATGATGTGCCGCTGCACCGTGAGCGCGAGCAGGATCACCGGCAGGGTCATGACCGTCGCGGCGGCGGTGATGGCGCCCCAGTTGACCGACCCGTAGGACATGAAGTTGAAGACCGCGACGGGCAGCGTGCGGGTCGAGTTTCCCGCCAGCACCACGGAGAACATGAAGTGGTTCCAGCTGAAGATGAAGCCGAGGATGGCCGCGGCCGCGATCCCGCCGCGGGCAAGGGGCAGCACGACGGACCAGAACGCGCGCTGCACGGTGGCGCCGTCGACGCGCGCCGACTCGATCAGCTCGTCGGGGACCTCCTCGAAGAAGCTGATCATGAGGAAGATCATGAGCGGCAGGTTCTGCAGCAGGTGGGTGTAGATCAGCGCCTGGTAGGTGTCGATCATGCGCAGCTGGCTGAACAGGATGAACCACGGGATCAGGAACGTGATGCCGGGCGTGACCCTGGCGGACAGGATCGTCAGCGCCAGCTTGGGTGCGCGGTAGCGGGCGATGACGAACGCGGCGGGCAGGCCGATCACCAGGCCGATCGTGGTGGACCCCAGCGCCACGATCATCGAGTTGACCGCGTAGCGGGCGAACGGGTTCTCGGCGAAGACCGCTCGGTAGTTGTCGAGGGTCGGCGCGAACAGCCATCGGAAGTCGCCCGACGTGATGGCCAGCGCCGGCTTGAACGACGTCGACAGCATGTAGGCGAACACGGCCAGGAACGGCACCATGACCAGCGTCACGACCAGGTAGAAGCCGGCCCTGCGCAGCCGCGTCCGCCGCCCCGCGACGATGGTGCTCACGCGGCATCATCCGCCCGGCGGAACTTGAGCAGCAGCACGGCGGACCCCACGACGATGGCGAAGAACACGACCAGCAGGCTGGCCGCGTAGCCCAGGTTCTGGTACTGGAAGCTGGTGGAGTACACGTACAGGTTGAGCGTCTCGCTGGCGAAGCCGGGCCCGCCCTGGGTGATGACGAAGATGATGTCGAAGGTCTTGAGGGCGTCGATCAGCCGGAACGTGACGGCGACGATGATGACCGGCCGCAGCATCGGCAGGGTGATCTTCCAGAACGTCTGCCAGCGCGAGGCGCCGTCGATCGCGGCGGCCTCGAACGGCTCCTCGGGGAGCACGGACAGGCCGGCCAGCGTGATGAGGGTGATCAGCGGCGTCCACTCCCAGATGTCGACGAGCGCCAGCGCGGGCAGCACCAGGGACGTGTCGGCGACCCACAGGCTCGGCGGCAGGCGCAGGAACTCCAGCAGCTGGTTCAGCACCCCGAGCGTTGGCTGGTACATGAGCCGCCAGACCAGCGCGATCGCCACCGGGGTCGCGATCATCGGGAACAGGAAGATCGTCCGCAGCAGGCCCTTGCCCATGAACTCGCGGTTGAACAGCACGGCGATGGCCACGCCCAGCACGGTCTCGACCGCGACCGCCATGGCGGTGAACGCGAACGTGCGCCTGGCGGCGGCCCAGAACCGGGGATCCTCGGTGAACGCCCTGCGGAAGTTGTCCAGGCCGATGAACTCGGGCGCTGCGCCTGCCGCCCCCACCCAGTCATGCAGTGACATGTAGAGCGTGAACCCGACCGGGAACACCATCATCACCGCGATGAACACCACCGCGGGGGTGATGAACACCGCGACGATGTTGCGGTCCACCCACGCGGCCAGGCGCGACCGGGCCGACCCGCGGGGGGCGGGTGCGGGGGCCCGGTCGGCCGTGGCCGGTGGGGTCGTGGTGCCGCTGGAGGTCACGAAGTCGCCTCGAGGTCGGCGCCTCAGCCGAGGTCAGTCGTCGGTCGGCGCTGGGCCGCTGGCGACGATCGAGTCGAAGCTCTGCGCCGCCGCCTCGACCGCGGGCTCCACCTCGCCGCCGGAGATCGACTCGACGACCGCCTGGCCGATGGCGTCGCGGACCTCGGCCACGGGCTGCACGGCGGGCAGCTGAGCGCGGGCGTCGCCCAGGGACTCGGTGAAGGCGGTGACCCAGTCCTCGGGGTAGGTCTCGCCGAAGTCGATGGACTGGCGAGCGCCCGCGATGCCCTCCGCGGTGAGTCGCTCCACCATCTCGGGGCTGGTTGCCCACTGCACGAAGTACCACGCGGGGTTCGCCTTCTGGGTGAACGCGGAGATCCCGAGCGCCCAGCCGTTGAAGGTCTGGAACTCGCCGCCGGGGCCGGCCGGCATCTTGGCGAACCCGACCGTGTCGGCCACCTGCGAGGTCTCCTCGTCGATGATCTGGGGCAGGAAGGTGCTGGCGTCGGTGTACATCGCCACCTCGCCCTGCTGGAACAGCGGCAGGGCCTCCTCCCAGGAGTTGTTCACGGCGCCCGGCGGCCCGTACTCGCGGACCATGCGGCCGTAGAAGTCGAAGGCCTCGACGCCCTCCGGTGAGGCGAACGCGGCCTGGCCGTCGTCGGTGGTCCAGGCGCCGCCGAAGTTGAACAGGTAGGTCGAGATCTGGGTCACGCTCGCCGCGGCCCGCCCGCGGGCGGTGAAGGCGCGGGTCCCCTCCGGGTCGTCGATCTCGGCGGCGACCGCTTCGAGGTCCTCCATGGTCTGCGGCACCTCGACGCCGTGCTCCTCGAAGATGTCGGTGCGGTAGAACAGCATCTGGGTCTCGAGCTGGATCGGGATGCCCGTCAGGGTCTCACCGAACGAGTGGCCGTCGAGCACGCCGGGGCTGAGGTCGTCGAAGTCGTACTCCTCCGAGGTGATCGCCTCGTCCTCGGCGAAGGCCCGCAGATCGGCGTACCAGTCGTTGGCCGCGAACGTGGCGCCCTCGTTCTGCACGTTGGTCATGAACACGTCGAGATCCTCGGAGCCCGATGTCATCTCCACCTGGACGCGCTGGCGGAACTGCGCCTCGGGCAGCGCCTCGAACTCCACCTCGATGCCGGTCAGCTCGGTGAACTCGCCGACCAGCGGTTGGATCGCCTCCTGCCAGGGGTGCTGGTTGGCGACCATCCGGATGGTCTCACCCTCGTAGCGTCGCCAGTCGAACTCGCCGCTGACCTCTGAAGGGCCCTCGGCGGCTCCGTTCGCGTCGTCCGTGGCCTGGCCCGGCGCGGGGGCCGCGCTCTCCCCTCCCCCGCACGCGGCCAGCGCGAGCGCCATCAGCGCCACGAGCAGCCGAGCGGCTGGGCCCGGCCCCCACGGGCGCCGAGTCCGCGGTCGTCCTCTCCCTGTTGCGCGTCCCACGATGCGACCCTTCGTCCTTGTGATCGACCGCCGCCTGCGACGGCCTTCCGGTCTAACCGGTCTGACCAGACCCTACGCGGCGAGGCGCCAGAGCGTCAAGGGGCAGCTCAGGATGCGGCAGGTCCGGGAGCGGCAGATCGGAGGCGGGCAGCAGCTCCTCGACGAACGCGTCGAGGCTGGCGTCCGGGCCGAGCAGCCCCTCCAGCGCCCGGTGCGCCATCGCGTCCAACGAGCGGTCGTAGTCCGGGCCGTAGGTGTCGTCAGCGACGTGCAGGTGATCACGCAGGGCCGTGGCCGCGGCCGCGGGGTCGCGCGCCGCGATCGCCTCGTACGCGGCGCGGTGGTAGGGGTGGCTCTTGCGGCGGGTCCGCGGGTCGCTGACGCTGCGCAGCATCTGCTCGACGGCCAGCGGGGCGATGGACCCGAACATCACCTCCAGCACGGGGTTGTGCGCGGCGCGCGCGATGCCCAGGTGGAAGGCGAGGTCCAGGCGGACCTGCTCGACGCGGTCGCCGGTGGCCTCCAGATCCTCGAGGCGCTCGAGGGTGCCGGACAGCAGCGCCAGGTCCCGCTCGTCGGCGCGCTCGGCGGCGAGGGCGGCGGCCTGGCTCTCGAGCATCGCCCTGGCCTCCACGATGTGGCGCGCCGTGACGTGACGCCGCTGGTAGGCCAGGTTGAGGGAGCGGCCGACGTCGAGCCCAGTCGCGGAGCTGACGAAGGAGCCACGACCGGCCTCGACGCGGACCAGGCCCCGCTCGGCCAGACGCCGCAGCGCCTCGCGCACCATCGGTCGCGACAGGGCGTGGCGGTCGGCCAGGGCCCGCTCCGAGGGCAGCTTGGCGCCGGGCGTCAGGGCGCCGCTGAGGATCCGCCGCTCGAGATCCGCCGCGAGCCCGACACTGGAAGTGGACTGACCGGTCATGCCAGCCACGGTAGGCAACCTGGTCGCCCGCGACAAGCCGCACCCCGCCCGCTGGCCGCGCTGGCCGCCGTCCCCCGCTCCGTAGCTCCGTAGGCCGACACCGTGTCGACGATCCCGCCCTATGCGCCGTCATTCCGACAAGGTGTCGGAAGGGCCGCTGAAAGACGCGCGCCACTGTCGTCGCTACTCCCACTCGATGGTGCCGGGGGGCTTGGAGGTGACGTCGTAGGCGACCCGGTTGATGCCCGGCACCTCGTTGATGACGCGGTTGGCGATGCGCTCGAGCACCTCGTAGGGGATGCGGGCGAAGTCGGCGGTCATGGCGTCCTCGCTGGTGACCGCCCGGACGATGATGGGGTGGCCGTAGGTCCGCTCGTCGCCCTGGACGCCCACCGAGCGGATCGCGGGCAGCACCGCGAAGCTCTGCCAGATCTCACGCTCCATGCCGGCGCGGCGCAGCTCCTCCAGCACGATCCGGTCGGCGGCTCGCAGCAGCTGCAGGCGCTCGCCGGTGACCTCCCCGATGATCCGCACGCCCAGGCCAGGCCCGGGGAACGGCTGGCGCTGCACGATCTCGGTGGGCAGCCCGAGCTCGGCGCCGACCTTGCGCACCTCGTCCTTGAACAGCCAGCGCAGCGGCTCGACCAGCTCGAACCGCAGGTCGGCGGGCAGCCCGCCCACGTTGTGGTGGCTCTTGATCACCGCGGCGGTGCCGTGGCCCGACTCGATGACGTCGGGGTACAGCGTCCCCTGGACCAGGAAGGACGCATCGCCGGCGTGCTCGCGTGCGGCGTCCTCGAACACCCTGATGAACTCGGTGCCGATGACCTTGCGCTTGGCCTCGGGGTCGGTCACCCCCGCCAGCTTGCCGAGGAAGCGGTCGGCGGCTTTGACCGTGACGAGCTTCGCCGCGGAGTGGCGCCCGAACGTCTCCTCGACCTGCTCGGCCTCGCCGTGGCGCAGCAGGCCGTGGTCGACGAACACGCAGGTGAGCTGGTCGCCGACCGCCTCGTGGACCAGCGCGGCCGCGACCGCTGAGTCGACACCGCCCGACAGGCCGCACAGCACCTTGGCGTCGCCCACCTGCGCGCGGACGGCCTCGACGCTGGCGGCGATGACCGAGTGGGACGTCCACGTGGGACGAGCGCCGGTGCGGTCGAGGAACGCCTTGAGGACGTCCCTCCCGCGCGGGGTGTGCGACACCTCAGGGTGGTACTGGACGCCGTAGAGGTCGCGCTCGGGGTCCTCGAAGGCGGCGACGGGGGCGCCTGCGGCCTCGCCGATCACGCGGAAGCCCTCCGGCGCGCGGACCACTGCGTCGTTGTGGCTCATCCAGACGGTCTGGGCCGCGGGCTGGCCCGCCAGCAGCACGCTGTCGCTGCGCGCCGCGAGCTCGGTCTTGCCGAACTCGCCGCCACCGGTGCGGGCGACCTCGCCGCCGAGCTGGACCGCCATCAGCTGCTGGCCGTAGCAGATGCCGAGCACGGGCACGCCCACCGAGTAGACCGCGGGGTCGATGCGGGGCGCCCACTCGGCGTAGACGGACTTCGGACCGCCGGACAGGATGATCGCGACGGGACGGCGCGCGAGCAGCTCGGACACCGGCGTGTCGTGCGCGACGATCTCGGCGTAGACGTGCAGCTCGCGGACGCGCCGCGCGATCACCTGGGCGTACTGCGCCCCGAAGTCCACGACCAGGACGGTGTCGAACTCGGTCATTCGATCCCCACCCGCCAGCTCGCTGCGCTCGCCCTCATCCATGCGATCCCCACCCGCCAGCTCGCTGCGCTCGCCCTCACCCATGCGATCCCCACCCGCCAGCTCGCTGCGCTCGCCCTCACCCATTGCCGCGCAGCGTACGCCGGCGACGGCCTTGCGCTCCCCTGGTCGCACCCTGACGTTTGGGTGGTCCGGCTGAGCGACCGCGGCGGTCATACAGCCGGACCACCGGGGGGCCGGGAGTCGACGGTCGGCGAGACAGCCCCGACCACCGCCTCCGGGCGGCGCGCGCGCCGGAACGTGACCGCGTCCCACCGCTCGTACAGGTGGCTGTAGATCGCCCACAACGCCAAGACGCCACCGAGCAGCTCGAGCCCCTCCTCGAGGGTGGTCACCGCAACGAACAGCCAGCTCCTCGAGCCCGCGACGCCGGCCACCACCTTGCTCAGGATCTCGAACCCGACCGCGCCGACGACGAACACCGCGGCGGCGGCGACCAGCCGCTGGCCCGTCCGCCGGGGCAGGCGCCACGCGAAGCGCACCAGGAGGACGCCGACCACGGCCACCGCCACGAACCCCCAGACGATCCACGCGACCGCGTTGCTCAGCGGACCCAACAGCAGGTCGGACAGCCGGTCGGTGACGTCCTCGTAGCCACCGAACAGCTCGTCGACGCCCAACGCCGCCAGCACCATCCCGACGCCGCGCCAACCGCGCGCCTGGGTTCGCTCGGCGTCGGCGGCCGCCAGGAACGCCAGCGCCGCGGCGACCAGGAGCACCATCATCCCGAACAGCGTGGCGGCACCGGCGGATTCCAGAATCCAGAAGAGCTCCGCCAGCCGGTCTCTGCCCACAAAGTCGGGGAGGTGGCGCTGGGCAAGTCGGCCGAGGGTGGAGAGCGCCAGCAACCCGGCGAGGGCGAACAGCAGGCCCCGCAGGACACGGCGCGGGGTCGGCACGGGGATCTGCATCATGGGAGGGTGTGCCATGTCGCGCGCGACGCGGGCCGCGGTAGGGGCCACCACCGCCGGACGCCGAAGCGGCAGCGACCCGCTACCATCGGTAGCGGTCGGGACCATCGAGAGCGGGCGGGGGCACATGTCTGTCGAGTCACACGAGAGCGAGCACAAGGCGGCCGTGCGGATCGCCGAGGCGGCCGGGCGGCGCCTGGTCGCGCTTCGCGCGGAACTGCGCCGGGCGGGGGCGAGCGCCGACGTCCTCCGCGAGACCGGTGACCGCGACGCGCACGAGCTGATCGTCGCCGAGCTGCGCGCGGCGTTCCCCGACGATGCGATCCTGTCGGAGGAGGGCAGCGCCGACCCGCGTCGCCTGGGCGCACAGCGGGTGTGGATCGTCGACCCGCTCGACGGGACACGGGAGTTCTCCGAGGAGGGACGCACGGACTGGGCGGTCCACGTCGCGTTCTGGGCGCGGGGTGCGCTGCGCGCGGGCGCGGTGGCGCTGCCGGCGCTGGGCAGGACCCTGTCGACGGCGGCTCCGCCCGCGCTGGCCGCGGCCGGGCAGGGGCCGCCCCGACTGCTCGTGAGCCGGACCCGCCCCCCGGCGATCACCGAGCACCTGCGGGCGGCGCTGGGCGCGGAGCTGGTGCCCATGGGCTCCGCGGGGGCCAAGGCCATGGCGGTCGTCCTCGGCGAGGGCGACGTGTACGCGCACGGCGGCGGCCAGTACGAGTGGGACTCCGCTGCGCCGGTCGCGGTCGCCGCGGCGGCGGGCGCGCGCACCTGCCGCCTCGACGGCTCTGCGCTGGTCTACAACCGCGAGAACCCGTGGCTGCCCGACCTGCTCGTCTGCCGGCCCGAACTCGCCGACGCGGTGCTCGCCGTGACGCGGCGGGCGGCCGATGGTGGCCAGTCGCGGCCCGCGACGACATCCGCCACACTGCGGCCATGAGCTACACGCTGTCGCATCTGCGCGCCCTCGAGGCGGAGGCGGTCCACATCATGCGGGAGGTGGCCGCGGAGCGGGAGCGGCCCGTCCTGCTGTTCTCCGGTGGCAAGGACTCCATCGTCATGCTGCGGCTGGCCGAGAAGGCTTTCCGTCCGGGGCGCTTCCCGTTCCCGATCATGCACATCGACACCGGCCACAACTTCGCTGAGGCGATCGAGTTCCGCGACCGGCGGGTCGCAGAGCTCGGCGAGCGGCTGATCGTGGCCAGCGTCCAGGACTCCATCGACGCGGGCCGCGCGGTCGAGGAGACCGGGCCGCGCGCGTCGCGCAACCGGCTGCAGACGGTGACGCTGCTCGACGCGGTCGCGGAGCACGGCTTCGACGCCGCGTTCGGCGGGGCGCGCCGCGACGAGGAGCGCGCCCGCGCCAAGGAGCGCATCTTCAGCCACCGCGACGAGTTCGGGCAGTGGGACCCCAAGAACCAGCGTCCCGAGCTGTGGAACCTCTACAACGGGAGGCTGCGCAAGGGTGAGCACTTCCGCATCTTTCCCATCTCCAACTGGACCGAGATGGACGTGTGGCTGTACCTGGCCGCCGAGGAGCTGGAGATCCCGTCGATCTACTACGCGCACGAGCGCGAGGTGTTCGTGCGCGACGGGATGCTGTACGCGGTGAACGAGCACCTGCGCCTGATGCAAGGCGAGGAGCCGTTCACCGAGAGCGTCCGCTTCCGCACCGTCGGGGACGCGTCGTGCACCGCCGCGGTCAAGTCGAGCGCCGCCACCATCGAGGAGGTCATCGCCGAGGTCGCGACCGCCACCATCACCGAGCGCGGCGCGACCCGCGCCGACGACCGCTTCAGCGAGGCCGCCATGGAGGACCGCAAGAAGGAGGGTTACTTTTGACCACCGCCCCCACCGACCTGCTGTCCTCGGCGGACCTGCAGGGCATGGACCTGCTGCGGTTCTCGACCGCCGGCAGCGTCGACGACGGCAAGTCCACCCTTATCGGGCGGCTGCTGCTCGACACCAAGCAGATCTTCGCCGACCAGCTGGAGCACGTCGAGGAGGCCAGCCGGCGCCAGGGCTTCGGCCGCACCGAGCTGGCGCTGCTCACGGACGGCCTGCGGGCGGAGCGCGAGCAGGGCATCACCATCGACGTGGCCTACCGCTACTTCGCGACGCCGCGGCGCAAGTTCATCATCGCCGACACGCCGGGCCACGTGCAGTACACCCGGAACATGGTCACCGGCGCCTCGACGGCGAACCTCGCGGTCGTGCTGGTCGACGCGCGCAACGGCCTGACCGAGCAGTCCCGCCGGCACGCGTTCCTGTCGAGCCTGCTGCGCATCCCGCACCTGGTGGTGTGCGTCAACAAGATGGATCTCGTCGACTGGTCGGAGTCCCGCTACGAGGAGATCCGGTCAGAGTTCGCCCGCTTCGCGACCAAGCTCGAGACCACCGACATCTCGTTCATCCCGATCTCGGCGCTGCACGGCGACAACGTCGTGGACAGCTCGCAGAACATGCCTTGGTACGGCGGCACGCCGCTGCTCTACCACCTGGAGCACGTCCACATCGCCAGCGACCGCAACCTGGTCGACGTGCGCTTCCCGGTCCAGTGGGTCGTCCGCCCGCAGTCAGACACCCACCACGACTACCGGGGGTACGCGGGGACGGTCTCGGGCGGGGTGCTCAAGCCGGGCGACGACGTCATGGTCCTGCCCAGCGGCCTCGAGTCGACGATCGCGTCGATCGACACGTTCGACGGGCCCGTCGACGAGGCGTTCCCGCCGATGTCGGTGACGCTGCGGCTCGCCGGTGACATCGACCTGTCGCGCGGTGACATGGTGTGCAGGCCCAACAACCAGCCGACGGTGGGACAGGACCTCGAGGCGATGGTGTCGTGGATGGTCGACCGGCCGCTGGGCGAGCGCACGATGCTCGCGCTGAAGCACACGACCCGCACCGTCCGTGCGCTGGTCAGCGACGTGCGCTACCGGCTGGACGTCAACACCCTGCACCGCGACGAGGACGCGACGACGCTCGGGCTCAACGACATCGGGCGGGTGCGGATGCGCGCGACCTCGCCGCTGTTCTACGACCCCTACACGCGCAACCGCATGACGGGCAGCTTCATCCTGATCGACGAGGCGACGAACAACACCGTCGGCGCGGGGATGCTCCTGGAGCCCTCCGTCGCGCTGTGACGCCGTGGCGGGGGCTCCTGGCCTTTGGCGGTCCCGGCCCCGTCGGCGGGGCGCTACAGGGGCCAGCCCACCGGGATGACCGCCAGCGCCACCGCCAGGACGGCGACCGTGATCGGCAGCCCCAGCCGGACGTAGTCGGTGAACCGGTAGCCGCCCAGGCCGTACACCATCGTGTTCGTCTGGTAGCCGATGGGCGTGAGGAACGACGCGCTGGCCGCGACCGCCACGGCGATCGCGAACGCCCTCGGGTTGGAGCCGCTGGCCTGGGCGGTGGAGATCGCGATGGGGAACATGAGCGCCGCGGCCGCGTTGTTCGTCACCATCTCGGTGAGCACGGCGGTCGCCACGAGGACCCCGAGGAGCGCGCCGACGACGCCCAGCGGGGCGAAGGCGCCGACGAGCAGCCCCGCGAGCGTCTCCGCGAGCCCGGTGGTGGTGATGGCCTCGGCCAGCCCGAACGCGGCCGCGATCACGACGACCACGTTCAGGTCGACGGCGTCGCGCGCCTCCCGGAAGGTCAGCACCTTGAAGGCGACCAGCGCGAACGCGGCGACCAGCGACGCCTCCAGGATGGGCAGCAGCCCGGCGCCGGCGACCGCGACGAGCAGGACGGTGATCAGGCCGACCAGCGGCGCCTTCCGGGTCCGCGCGGGCGAGCTGCCCGCGAGCGGGGCGATGAGCAGGAAGTCGCCGGTCTCCCGGTAGCGTCGCCGGAACGAGTTGTGGCCGAGGACCAGCAGCGTGTCACCCACGCGCAGCGGGATCTGGCCGAGCTTGCCCTCCACGCGGTGGCCCTGCCGGTGGATGCCGAGCACCCCCGCGTCGTAGCGGGCGCGGAAGCCGACGTCCTTGAGCGTGGCTCCGACCAGCGGCGAGCCGCTGCCGACGACGGCTTCGAAGAACGACTGGGCGCGGCCGTCGAGGCCGTCGAGGTGGTGCACCTCGGTGGAGTCCAGGCCGCGGTTGCGCTGCAGGTCGATGATCTGGTCCACGGCACCCACGAACGTGAGCACGTCGCCGCCGTCGAGGGTCTCGTCCGGATCGACAGGCGCGATGACGCGGTCGCCCCGCTCGATCTGCATGCAGTAGACGCCCTGGAGGTTGCGCAGGCCGCCCCGCTGGAGCGAGACGCCGTCCAGCGGGCCGTTCGGGAGCACGCGCATCGAGAAGCTGAACTCCCGCATCGTGTCGACCAGGTCGTCACGGGTCCCGCGGCGGTCCGGCAGGAGCACGGGGGCGAGCGCGACCAGCAGCAGCACGCCGACCACGGCGATCGGCAGCCCGACGCGCGTGATCTCGAACATGCCGATGGCGTCGAGGCCCGCCGCCTGGAGCTGCCCGGAGACGACGAGGTTGGTGGACGTGCCGATTGCGGTGACGACGCCGCCGAGGATCGCGGCGAAACTCAGCGGCATCAGGTAGGCGGACGCGGACTGGCCGCGCCGGTTGCACCAGTCGAGGATCATCGGGGCGATGGCCGCCACGATCGGGGTGTTGTTGAGCACCGCCGAGCCCGCTGCGGTCGGCCCGACGATGCGCGCCAGGCGCCGGCGGCTGGTCGCCCCGCCCGCACCGGTGTCCCCCTTGCCGCCCATCATCGTGTCGACGACCGGGGACATCGCGCCGCTGACCTCGACGGCCCGCGCGAGCACGTACAGCGCGGCGACCGTGATCGGGGCCGGGTTGGAGAAGCCCGAGAACGCCTGGCCGGCGTCGATGACGCCGAGCACGAGCAGCAGGACGGTGGAGCCGAACACCACCAGGGGCGGTGAGGCGAGGTCGCGGGTCAGCACCGCGATCGTCCCGGCGATGACGGCGATCGTCACCCATGCGTCCCATCCCACCTGCGGTGCTCCTTCGTGCCGGTCGAACCGCGTCTGGCGGCCAGGGTGCGTCGGGTCAGGTCGTCGGCTGCGCCCAACCGCGCTCGTCGAGGTAGGCCAGCACCTTCGCACCTGACTCCTGCGGCGACTCCTGGTCGGTGCGCAGGTGGATCTCCGGCGCCGCCGGGGGCTCGTAGGGGTCGCTGACCCCGGTGAAGGTCGCGATGTCGCCCGCCTCCGCCTTGGCGTACAGCCCCTTGACGTCGCGCCGCGCGCACTCCGCGAGCGGCGCGTCCACGAAGATCTCGACGAAGTTGGTCGTCATCTGGCGCACCTGGCCGCGCGTCTGCGCGTAGGGGGAGATCGCCGCGGTGATGACGCCGACGCCGTGGCGGCTCAGCAGCCCGGCCACCCAGCCGATGCGCAGGATGTTGGTGTCCCGGTCCTCGCGGCTGAACCCCAGCCCCTTGGACAGGTGGGTGCGCACCTCGTCGCCGTCGAGCAGCTCGAGCGGAGCGCCGCGCCGGCGCAGCTCGTCACCGACCAGCCCCGCCACCGTCGACTTGCCCGCTCCCGAGAACCCCGTGAACCACAGCACGTAGCCCGCGCGCATCGCTCCCCTCTCCGCTTGACCACACGCAGAGTACCGGCCGCGCGCCGGCGCGCGCTGCTCCAGCGATTGCCGGCCTCCGCGTACGTGCCGGTCGGCGTGGCGAACGAGCCCTCGTCGAACAAGGTCAGGTCGACTGGCACGGGCGGCCAGCAGCCGGCGCAGACGCAGGGGGTTCGTCAGCCCTGTTGGGCATCCTCGATCCGTTTCAGACGAGCGCCGCTGTCCGCCATCCGCTGCCCGACCTGAACCAGGCGGCGGTCGAGGTCGCGTCCCAGATCGCGGACAGCGTGCAGTATGGCGGTCTCCGCAGTTGTGACGCATGGACGACGTCCACTTCCTGGGTGAGCGCCCCGAGGGAGACCGTGTGAGCCGCGCGGTTCAGCGCCGTCGCCGCATGCGATCGCTGCGCGCGGCATCAGCCGGGTAGCCGGCGGTCGTGTTTGCCGCAGAACCGGGATCCGGCCCTGGCTCGGAATGAGCACCTGGTGCCGGCTCGGGTGCGCGCGGCGCATCGGGATCGCGAGGCGGTGGCCGCGGCTCCCGGTCGTGCCTCCCGGAGTGGTGCCGGTGGCGGCAGCCGACCATGCGTGAGGTCGAACGAGGCGAGCGAGGCGACGACGGCGGGGTGGCGTGCACGGAAGAACCGCTCGACGTCAGCGCGGTCGCCGATGGTCGGGTCGTCGGCGACGTCGTCGAACGTGACCATCGCGCGCACGATGTGGGTCAGGCTCGTGTGGTGCGCGCCAACGGCGTAGCGCTCCGCGTAGTAGCCCAGGCCAAGCTCGATGGTGTGGGCCGTGCGCTGCTCGATGGTCATCACGTCGACGTAGTCCCGCAGCTCGCCGCGGTCGCCGATCACCTTGAGCTTGGTCGCGAGCAGGTCGCGGATGCCAGCGACCGGCATGCCGTCGAAGAGGTCAGGGTGGTCGAGGTTGCGCTGGCCGATGGCCGCCAGGAACTGCACGCGTGCGCCGTCGAGCAGCGCGTTCAGCGTGGTGTCGGCGTCAGCTTGCGTGACCACGAGCACGCCGCAGCGCTCCAGCGCCCGCCGCACCCGGCCCGTGTCGAACCTGGCGGGCACGAACACGTCGAGGTCGGCCGACATGCGGTGCGCGAGCCGCACGGCGAGGGCCGTGCCCCCGACCAGGTACGCGCCCGCTGGGAGCGCCGCGACCACCTTCGGCCAGACGTGCGCCGCCGCCGGCGGCAGCACGCCATCGGCGACGTCACGCACGGGCCGCCGCCGCCATCTGGCGTGCGACCGCCCGCATTGTCTGGGAGCGTCCCCGGACCGCCGCGGCGCGCTGCCACGCCTGGGCGGGCAGAACTCG
>JACDBB010000035.1 GCA_013695145.1 Euzebyales bacterium | reverse complement strand
CTCGCCCTGTCCATCGCACTGCTCGTCGCCGCACCCAGACCGGCCGCCGCGCACGACGCCTGCGCCCCCGCGGAGGGGGCACCAAGCGGTGTCGTCGGTGCCGTGCTGCAGGCGGTGAACGTCTTCGCGTCGTTCCTGCCGACAGCGGCGGCGTCCTGCGACGACAAGTTCGGCGGCGTGGACGTGAAGATCGAACGGGACTTCACCGTCGACGTGGCGGACTCCGCCTCGAACGCCGACTCCCGGAGCCGAGCGCCCCAGACCTTCGCGCCGTGCGTCAGGGGCATGGCCGCCGGGACCTTCCCGTGCGACGGGGTCGACATGCTGAGCCACGTGTCGCACGCCGAGCTGGGCACGACCTTCGTCAACGACATCTGGGGCTGGACGGATCCGCGGACGAGGAAGGACTACGCCCTCGTCGGCGCCTCCGAAGGCACGGTCTTCGTCGACATCTCCGACCCCAAGCGACCCAGCGTCCAGGGCATCCTGCCGACCGCCTCGAGCGAAGGTGGCAGGTTCTGGCGGGACATCAAGGTCCACGCGGACCACGCGTACGTCGTCTCCGAGAACACCAACCACGGAGTGCAGGTGTTCGACCTCACCGGCCTGCGCGACTGGGACGGCACGTACACGACCTACGCCGAGACGGCCCGCTACACGGGTCACGGCAGCGCGCACAACATCAACATCAACACCGACACCGGGTTCCTGTACTCGGTCGGTGCGCGCGGCACCGCGGAGGGGATCGACTGCGGCACCGGTCTGCACATGATCGACATCAGCGACCCGGCAGACCCGACCTACGCCGGGTGCTTCCAGGACCATGGCTACGTCCATGACACTCAGTGCGTCGTCTACGAGGGCCCGGCTGCGGACCTCCGAGGGCGTGAGCTCTGCTTCAACTCGAACGCGACGACGTCGGCACCCGGAGGCGAGCACCGCGTCGCGATCGTCGACGTCACGGACAAGGACAACCCCGTGTCGCTGTCGCGCGAGGGGTATGACAACGACGGCTACAGCCACCAGGGATGGCTGACCCCCGATCAGCAGTACTTCCTCCACGGCGACGAGCTCGACGAGGTGCGCCGCGGGATCAGGACCACGACGCGCGTCTGGGACGTGCGCGACCCGGAGAACCCGGCGGTCGTGCAGACCTTCGAGAACGACACGACATCGATCGACCACAACGTCTACACGCAGGGCCGCTACGCCTACGCCTCCAACTACACCTCTGGCCTGCGCGTGTACGACATCCGTGACGTCGCATCCGCCGGCATGGAGGAGGCCGCGTTCTTCGACGTCTACCCGGAGAACGACAACCCGACGTTCGAGGGCGGTACGTGGAGCAACTACCCCTACTTCCGGCAGAAGGGCGTCGTGGCCGCGAGCAGCATGGACCGCGGCCTGTTCATCCTCCGGCCGCGCGTGAGCCGAGCCGGCAACTGAGGGTGACTGCCTGAGGGACTCACGCTGACCGAGGGCGTCGCCGCCGAGCGGCGCCCTCTTCCGCCTTCCGCACGCCCACGGTGTGCCGCTACACCGGCGGGTCCGGGTCGTACTGGATGTAGCGGCGGACCTCTCGGGCGCGGTCGGGCGAGTGCAGGCGGGCCACCAGGTGCAGGGCCATGTCGATGCCCGCGGACACCCCCGCCGCCGTGACGACCTCGCCGCTGTCGACGAAGCGGTCGTCACCGCGGACCTCGATGTCTCGCCCCAGCGTGCCCAGGCGCTCCACCGAACCCCAGTGCGTCGTCGCCGCGCGGCCGTCCAGGAGGCCGGCCGCCGCGAACACCAGCGACCCGGTGCAGACGCTGGTCATCAGCGTCCCGGCCTTCGCCATGCTCGTGACCCAGGCCAGCACGTCCGGATCGGCGAGGTCGCGGCGGGTCCCCTGACCTCCCGGGTACACCAGCACGTCCGGTCGCGGCGCGTCCGCCCATGTGTGGTCGGGCAGCACGCGCAGGCCCTTGGCGCAGCGCACTGGTCCCGCGTCGCGGGCGACGGTGCGCACGGTGACGCCGTCGTCGGGCCAGCGGTCCGCCCACGCGGCCAGGACCTCCCACGGTCCCGCCCAGTCGAGCTCCTCGGCGTCTTCGAACAGCGCGATCAGGATCCTCGTCATGAGGGGATCCTCGCAGGTACCACCGCTGCGAGCACCCCCCGGCGCCCGGTACGCTGGCAACTATCGAGTCGGGGAGCCCGGGCGCGCCGGGCTGAGAGGCCGTCACCGCGACGGCGACCCGCAGCCACCTGAACCGGATCATGCCGGCGGAGGGAACTTGCACCATGACCGACCCGACCGCACCGCAGCCCCCCGCGGACGGCCTCGTCATCGCAGGCCGCGCGCTGCGCAGTCGCCTGCTGATCGGCACCGGGAAGTTCTCCTCCCACGCGGTCATGCGCGCCGCGCTCGACGCCTCGGGCGCCGAGGTGGTCACCGTCGCGCTGCGCCGCGTCGATCTCGACGCCGCCGAGGAGGACATCCTCGCCTTCATCGACCCTGAGCGGTACCTGCTGCTGCCCAACACCTCGGGCGCCGCGGACGCCGACCAGGCGGTGCGGCTCGCCCGGCTCGCCAGGGCGGCTGGCCTGCCCGAATGGGTCAAGCTCGAGGTGACGCCGGACCCGCGCTGGCTGCTGCCCGACGCGCTCGGCACGCTCCAGGCCGCCGAGCGGCTGGTCGCCGAGGGCTTCACCGTCCTGCCCTACATGCCGGCCGATCCGATCCTCGCCAAGCAACTGGAGGAGGTCGGCTGCGCGACGGTCATGCCGCTGGGCTCCTGGATCGGTTCCAACCAGGGCCTGCGCACGCGTGACGCCGTCGAGCTGATCATCGACCAGGCCGGGGTCCCAGTCATCGTGGACGCCGGGCTGGGGCGCCCGTCGCAGGCCGCCGAGGCGATGGAGCTCGGCTGCGACGCCGTGCTGGTCAACACCGCGATCGCGGTGGCCCGCGACCCGGTCGGCATGGCCGCTGCGTTCGCTCGCGGGGTCGAGGCCGGGCGTGCGGGCCACCGCGCCGGGCTCGGCGCGCCGCGCCGCCGCGCCGAGGCGTCCTCGCCACTCACCGGCTTCCTGGACGCGCCCAAGCCGACCGCGGAGGTATCGGCGTGAGCGCGGCAGCGGTCCACAGCCGGGCGGTCACCTTCCGCGACGAGCTCGACGCGCTCGACCTGCCCGGCCTCGCCGAGCATGCCCGCACGGCCACCGCGACCGACGTCGACGCCGCCCTCGCCCGCTCCGACGGCCACCGCGACCTCACGGACGCCGCCGCCCTGCTGTCGGACGCCGCGTCCAACCGGCTCGAGGATCTCGCCCAGGCCGCCCACGAACTGACGGTGCGCCGCTTCGGCCGCACGGTGCACCTGTTCGCGCCGCTGTACGTGTCGAACGAGTGCCTGTCGACGTGCACCTACTGCGGGTTCGCCAAGAACCTCGAGATCCGCAGGCGCACCCTGTTGCTCCCCGAGGTCCAGCGCGAAGCCGGCCTGCTCACCCAGCAGGGCTTCCGTCACCTCCTCCTGGTCTCCGGCGAGCACATCAAGGCCGTCTCGCCCGCCTACCTCGCGTCGTGCATCGACCTCCTGCAGGGCGAAGTCCCCTCCATCTCGATCGAGACGCAGGTCTGGGACGCGGACGACTACGCGCTGCTGGCCGAGGCCGGTTGCGACGGTGTGGTGATCTACCAGGAGACCTACGACCACGACACCTACCGCGCGGTCCACGTCGCCGGCATGAAGCGCCACGAGGACTTCCGGCTGGCCGGGCCCGAGCGAGCCGCCGACGCGGGAGTGCGGCGCCTCGGCATCGGCGCGCTGCTCGGCCTGCACCATGACTGGCGCGCCGAGGCGCTCGCGACCCTCGCCCACGCCCGCTACCTCATCCGGCGGTTCTGGCGCACGGAGGTGACCGTGTCCTTCCCGCGGATGCGTCCCTCGGCGTCGGGATTCCAGCCGGCCAACCCGGTCGGCGACCGCGACTTCGCCCAGCTCACCTGCGCCGCTCGCCTCGCGGTGCCCGACGTGGGCATCGTGCTGTCCACGCGGGAGGAGCCGGCGCTCCGCGACGGCCTGCTCGGCCTGGGCGTCACCCACGCCAGCGCCGGGAGCCACACCGAACCAGGCGGTTACGCCGAGCCGGAGCAGGCGCAGGAGCAGTTCGCCATCTCCGACCACCGTTCGCCCGCCGCGTTCGCCGCGATGCTGCGAGCCCGCGGGTACGACCCCGTGTGGAAGGACTGGTCCGCGGCGCTCAGCCTCGCCGAGCTGGAGCGCTTGTAAGCCGTGGACTCGCAGCGGCGCACCGGTGAGCACGGTGACGAGATCGTGGCGTTCGGACCGCTGGCCGCGCGGATCGGCACCGCTGCCGGCGTGCTGGCGGTGCTGGCGTTCGTCGGCGTGGTGGTCCAGGGCGTCCAGCAGGGTCTGTCGTTCGGGCTGATGGGCCGCTGGGCGGCGCTGTGGCTGATCACCGTCGCGTTGGCGGCCGCGCTCCTCGCCGCGGTGCACGCCCTGGGCGGCGCCAACCGCGCGCAGCGGCGCGGCGAGCGGCTCGCCGGCCAGGACGTGGGCCTGTGGCCGTCGCGGCGCCGCGAGCGGGACGCCGACGAATGACGATCCGCGTCAACGGGCGCGACCGCGACGTCGTCGCCGGTACCACCGTCGAGGCGCTGATACGCGACCACGGGCTGCACCCCCGCTACGTCGTCGTCGAGCGCAACGGTGAACCCCTGTCGCGCGACACGTACGCCACGACGGTCCTCGGCGAGGGCGACCGCCTTGAGCTGGTCCGCGCCGTCGCGGGCGGCGAGGCGAGGGGCGGGACGTGGCGGCGCCGGCGGCTGGCGCGCAGCCGGCTGTACTGCTGCGTCGACCGCCGCGCCGATCACGATGACCTCGAACGGTTCCTCGACGCCATCCTGGGCGCCGGCGTCGACCTGGTGCAACTCCGCGACAAGCGCGCGGACCAGGCGCAGCTGCGGGCTGCGGCCAAGGTGTTCCGCGCCGCCGCGCTCGCGCACGACGCGCTGTTCGTGTTCAACGACGACCCCGCGCTGGCCGCCGAGGTGGACGCCGACGGCGTGCATGTCGGCCAGGACGACGCGCCGCCCGCGCAGGCGAGGCGCAGCATCGGGGACGACCGCCTGGTCGGCAGGTCGACCCACGCTGTCGGGGAGGTGGACGCGGCGCTGACGGAGGGCTGCGACTACTTCGCGATCGGGCCGGTGCACGCGACGCCCACGAAGGTCGGGCGCCCGGCGATCGGACTGGATCCGGTGCGCCACGCCGCCCGGGTGGCGGGGGAGCGGCCATGGTTCGTCACGGGCGGGATGGCGGCGGGAACCGCCCCCGACGTCCTGGCCGCCGGCGCGCGCGGCCTGGTCGTCGTCCGGGCGTTCACGGACGCTCCGGATCCGGCGGCGGCCGTGACACGGCTGCGCGCCGTCCTCGACGCGGCGTGCCACTCGGCGCCGAGGACGGCCTCGTAGTCACCCCGCGCGGGTCGCGTCCGTGGCTCCGGCGGCCAGCGCCTCGGCGTCGCTGGCCAGGATCGCGCCATCGATACGGGCCGTGATGCGTCCGTCGGCGCCGATGCCGAACAGCCACGGCTCGCTGGGGAGCTCCCAGTCCAGGACGAACGGCGCGAGCGTGCTGCCCTCGTCGGTGTAGATCTCGGCGTGGATGAACGCCGCGTCGCCCCAGTCGCCGTCACGGCGGACCTCGTCGACGGTGGCCACGGCGGGTCCGCACACGACGGTCTGGCAGTAGGCGGGGGTGGCGAAAAGCAGCACGACCGGCCGGCCCTGCGCGAGTGCGTCCTCCAGGCTCACCTCGTGCATGCCGCACGGCGGATCCTGGGTGCACACGCGGGCGACGCCGAGATCCTCCTCGGTCGTGGGCGTGGCGGTCGTGATCGCCTCGTCGCCGGGAGCGGGCACCGGGCTGTCGGCGGGAGCGACCGCGTTGAGGACCTGCTCGCCCACTCCGTGCGCGGTCTCGGCCACGATGGCGACGGGCCCCGGCTCGGGCAGGTCCACCCGTGCCACGTACAGACCGAATCCCTCGCCGAGGTCATCGTGGAAGGTCGCCGGGAACGGACCGGACACCACCTCACCGGTCTCGGTGTCGCGGACGGTGACCTCGACTCCGACGTCCTCGACGGGCTCGTTCTCCAGCGTCGTCAGACCGAACGCCACACGCTCGCCTTTGCCGGTGAGAGGGAAGAACGAACCCGGGATCACGTTGAGCTGCCCGCCTGTCCCCGCCGTTGCGGGTGGCGCGGCGCTTGCGCTGGCCCCGACGCGGGAGGGCGCCCCGTCGCCGCAGGCCGCCAGGATCCAGCCGCCGCCCAGGATGCCCGCTGCCACCCCCGCGGTCTGTAGGAACGCTCTGCGCCGCACTGGTCTGCCCTTTCGCTGCGGACCGCCGACGTCGCGGCGGTCGTGAACTGTCGAGCGCTGCGAAGCCAAGCGTAGGTGCGACACTCTCTGCATGCTCCTGCCCAGCCGAACCTCCCGCAGGCCAGCGCGGGCCGTCATCCTGCTGGCGCTTGCCCTGGCCCTCGTCGGCTGCCAGGAGGAAGTCGCGGAGGACGACCCCATCGTCGTCGGGGTTGGGTCGACACCGGAGCAGCGGGTGCTCGCCGCTCTGACCGTCGCCGCGCTCGAGGACTTCGGCCTCGAGGCGGCCCTGGAGACCGAGCTCGGCAGCACGGTGGGTCTGCGGCGCGTCGCCCTGCGCGGCGAGATCGACCTGTTCTGGGACTACACCGGCGCGGCCTGGGGCCTGGGACTGCGGCAGCAGAACCCGCCGGCCGAGCCTGCCGAGTCCTATGAGCGGGTCCGCGAGGAGGACCTCGATCAGGGGTTGGTGTGGCTGGCGCCCAGCAGCGCCAACGCAACGCTGGCCATCTTCGTCCGCGCCGCCGACCTGGACGGCCGCGGCATGGAATGGCTGTCCGGCGAGCTGTCCGGAGGCTCGGCGCCTCTGTGCGTCGACGCCGACTTCCAGACCCGCGCGGGCGGCCTCGCCGAGCTCGCCACGGTGTATCCCATGGACCTCGGACGGGTCGATGTGGTGCCAGCCAGCGAGGACCAGGCCGTCGCCTGGACCGCGTCAGGTCGGTGCTTCGCCGGGCTCGCGACCGCCACCTCGGGCGAGGCGGCGGCGCAGGACCTGGTGCCGGTCACCGACGAGCTCGGCGCGTTCCCGGCGTTCATCGCCGCACCGGTCGTGCGCGACGACGTGCTCCGCGGCGAGCCCGACATCGCCGACGCGCTGGAGCAGGTCACGACGCGCCTGGACACGGCGGCGCTTGCCCGCCTCAACGCTGAGGCAGGCATCGCGGCTGACGCCGGCGAGCTGCAGGCGCTGGCCGAGCGCTTCCTCGCCGAGACGACCGCCGAGGCCGCAGGGTGAGGGTGGGGACCGGAGCCGTGAGCCCCGCGGAGGCGCGCCGGCTCCTGGGTGTGCCACTCGGCGCCGACCGAGCTGCGGTGACGCGCGCCTACCGGGGGATGGCCCGCCGCGCGCACCCCGACGCCGGGGGCGACCCGGCGGCGTTCGCGGCGCTCGTGGCCGCACGCAGGGTGCTCCTCACCCGCACGGCTGCCGCGACCGCCGGCCCGGCGACCGTGGCCACGACGCCGTGGGCCCGGCGCCTGCACCGGGCCCAGGCCCGGCTGCGGCGCCTGCGTGGTCACCGCCGCGTCCTCTGAGCTGCTGGGTCGTGAATCGCTGGAGCCCAAACTCACCGACGAGCGGTTGTCCTCCCTCCTGGCCGGGCACATACTAACGGACGGGCCGCTCGCAGAGGATGCGCGCAGCTTCCGGCCCGCTCCGCATCGAAGACGCACAAGGAAGACGCACAAGGCCCGAGAGCAGGGTCACGACCGGCCCCGAGGGGAGCAGCATGACCAGCACACGATTCGGCGCGCTTGTCGGCTTGGCGCTCGGCGCGATCGTGGTGTTCGCCGGGTTCGCGGAGGCGGCGCTCGTCGCGTTCCTGACGGCCGTCGGCTTCGTCGTCGGGCTCGTCCTCGACGGCCGGCTCGACCTGACCGACTACCTCGGCCACCGCCAGAACCGCTGACGAAAGGCCCCCAGACCATGGCTGACACCCAAAGCACGCAGAACATCGACAAGGACACGTCGTCGGAGGCCGGCGCAGGAGACACGACCCCGCAGCGCGCCGCCCCGGGTGCGATGGCCCAGCTCACCACCGAGCGGGGCACCACCACCATCGACGACGCCGTGGTGCTCAAGATCGCCGCGCTCGCCGCTCAGGAGGTCGAGGGCGTCGCGCAGCTCGGTGGCGCGCTCTCCGGGGCGATCGCCGGCGTCGTGGGCCGCATCCGCGGCTCCGAGCACAAGACCGCAGGCGTCGGCGTGGAGGTCGGCAGCCGTCAGGCCGCCGTGGACGTCTCGCTCATGACCCTCTACCCGGCCACGATCCACGAGGTGGCCGAGTCGGTGCGCCAGAACGTGATCGACCGCATTCAGTCCCTGACCGGCCTGGAGGTCGTCGAGGTCAACATCGCCGTGACCGATCTCGTGTTCCCTGGCGGCGAGAACGACCGCGAGTCGTCCGACGCGAGCTTCTCGCGGCGGGTCGAGTAGCCGGGCGATAGGCCGCACACGCCATGACGGTCGTGTCCCGGGTCGTGATCGCGCGGGCGGCCGCCGAGGCGGCTCGGGCCGTTCCTGGCGTGATCGCGCTCGATGCCGGGAGCGTGGGTGAGTTCGCCACCTACGCTCAGGGCACGCGGGTCCCGGGCGTCAGGGTGGCGGGCGAGCCGCCGGCGACCGTCCGCGTGCGCGTCGCCGTCGCGTTCGGTGAGGTCCTGCCCGACCTGGCCGAGCGCGTGCGTGACGCAGTACTCGCGGCGCTCGAGGACGTCGGCGCGGGCGCCGCGGTCGTCGACGTCCACGTGACAGATGTCCGCGCGGAGGCACACCGATGATGTGGCTGGTCAACCGCCTAGTCGGCGCGGTCGTCGGCCTCACGCTCGCGGCCGCGGGGATCGTGGTGGTCGTCGAAGCCGTGCGGTTCCTCACCGGCGGCGCGCCCGTGCTGATACCGGTCGAGGATTGGGCCGCCGGGCTGGAGCGGGCGCGATGGGCGGACACGACCACCGTGCTCGTGCTGGTCGTCGTCGGCCTGGTCGGGCTGCTGTTCGTCATCGCCGAGCTGGCGCCGCGGCGCCCCGTGGCGCTGGGGCTGGCTGGATCGGACGGCGACCACGCCGCCAGCGTCGACCGGCAGGGTCTGGAGAGCCGCATCCGCCGCGCCGTCGAGACCGACGCGGACGTCGCGCGCTGCCGCGTTCGGGTGGGACGCAGGCGCGCGGAGGCTCGGGTCGTCACCCCCTGGGATGTCGATGGCGGGCAGGTCCGCGAACGCGCGACGCAGGCGATGACCGCCGCGCTGGAGACCATCGGCCTCGACCGGGATCTGCGCACCCGCGTCCGGGTCGATCGCGAGCGGGAGCGAGTCGCCTGATGGACACCGCGAACCGCGTGCTCCTCCTGGTCCTCGGGCTCCTCCTCGTCGCCGCGGCCGTCCTGGGCCTGCTCGTGGCCGCGGGGGTGCTCGCCGTGGCGGAGCCCGGTGAGCTGGCGGCCGCTGTGGCCGAGTCGGTGGTCGCCGACCCGTGGGTTTTCTGGCCAGTCGTCATCGGGGCCGGGTTGCTGCTGTTGGCCCTGGGCCTGTGGCTGCTCATGGGGGAGCTCGCGCCGCCGCGCCAGCGGGCCGCCCGCCACCTGACCCTGGACCGCGGCGCGCACGGCACGACGACAGTGGGCGTCCCCGGGCTGGAACGGGCTGTCGACGCCGACCTGTCCCGCGTCGCCGGTGTGGCCGGCAGCCGCACCCGGCTCACCGCCGAGGGCCCCGTCCCAGCCCTGCGCATCCGCCTCGACGTCGATCCCGACGCCGACCTGCAGGCGGTCCGTCAAGCGATCGCACCCGTGCACGCACGCGTGTGCCGAACCCTTGGGGCGCAGCAGGTGCGCACGGACATCCGACTGCGTCCCACCGCTGAACTGGACCGGGTCCGCTGAGGGCCCCGACGAGAGGAGCACCGATGAGCGGCACCAGCGATGAGTGGAAGGGCAAGGGCAAGGAGGCCGCCGGCAAGGTGACCGGCGATGAGTCCCTCGAGCGCGAGGGTCAGGCCGACCAGGGCAAGGGCAAGCTCAAGGGCGCCGCCAAGAAGATCAAGGACGCGGTGACCCCCAAGTCCGACAACCCGGACCGGGTCTGACGCCCCACCACCTCGAACTGGACGAACCCTCACCATTCGTTGAACGGTTGGTCCGGCTATCCGGATCAACCGTTCAACGAACACTCCGACGATCACCGGATGCCAGCTCGCCGGCCACCAGTTCGTCACCGCCGCGCCGGGCGCGTCTAGCCTGCGGACACACCAATGGGGCTGTAGCTCAGTGGTTAGAGCAGCTGGCTCATAACCGGTTGGTCGCGGGTTCGATCCCTGCCAGCCCCACAAAAGCCCCTGCCGTGGCCGAGGAGCGATTGCCCGTCGAGCCCTTGTGGCGTCGTGGATCCGCGCTACGCTATCGCGGGCTGGTCCGACACTGTGTCGGAACAGCCACGCATAGCGCAGGAATCTCGACACGGTGTCGACCCTGGGGGCTCGCCCCCTGGGCGCTCGGGGCTATTCACGTGTCAGGGTCTTTGCCTGCCAGGTCGCAGAAGCCACCCGGTCCGTGCCGGGCGGTCGTCCGTCCCGGGCGGAGCGGCGGGGCGCGGCACGGCGGACGGCTTGCAGTTACGTGAGTTCGGTCGGGGTGAACGCGCTCACGGTCTCCCCTCTTGTGGTCCTGGCCGGACGGGCTGGCGCGGTCCGAGCCGGTGCACGGCGAGGGCCGTGACTGCCGCGAGCGCGGCGGCGATGAGCAGCGCGGCCTGGAAGCCGCCGGTGAAGCCCGCGCGTGCGGTCGTGACGAGCAGGTCGGCGACGTGCGGCGAGGAAGGCGGCGGCGTGTGCTCCAAGGCGGGGAGGGCCGTGCTTCACGCGCCTCGGCGCGGGTAGGGGTCGAGCGTGCCAACGACGTGCGACGGGGCCATCGCAGCCCTCGACGGTGGCCGCGACCACCTGATCTCGCGGTCGGTCAGCCACCGTTGGCCGTCCGGGCCGTAGCCGAGCAGGACGCGGCGGCGGTCGAGGTGGGGCCACCGCGTGACGCACGCTCGAAGCGCCGCTGTCAGCGGCATCCTGGGACGAAGCCGAGACAGGCGGCGCCTGCCACATCTCGCCGCCTACTCGCCCGCGCCGAACGTCGAGACCGAGCCCTGCGCGTCGATGGCCTCGCCGATGCGCTCCAGGGCGTGGGCGTACGCGGCGACGCGCAGCGCCGAGCCGGCCGACGAGGCGCGGGCGTGGATGACCTCGGCCGCGTCGACCATTCGGCCGCGCAGCTTGTCGGCGACCTCCTCGGCGGACCAGACGAGCCCTGAGCGGTTCTGCACCCACTCGAACCAGCTGACGGTGACGCCGCCGGCGTTGGTGAGGATGTCGGGAACCACGGCGACGTCCTTGCGGGCGAGGATCTCGTCGGCCTCCGGGGTGACGGGGCCGTTGGCGACCTCGAACACCGTCCGCGCCCGCACGTCATCGGCGTTGTCGGCGGTGATCGCGTTCTCGAGCGCGGAGGGGATCAGGATGTCGACGTCGAGCGCGATCAGCTCGTCGGGGTCGAGCACGTCGGCGCCGCAGCGCTCGAGGTCGCCTTCGGAGTAGACCGACTCGACGCTGCCGTTGCCCTCCTTCGCCCGGCGGACGGCGGGGACGTCCAGGCCGTCCTCGGCGTGGACGGCGCTGCGCGAGTCGCTGACGGCGACGACGCGGTAGCCCGCCTCATGCAGCAGCGTGGCGATCTGCGCGCCGGCGTTGCCGAAGCCCTGGACGGCGACGGTCGGCGCCTCGGCGTCGACGCCGAGCTTGCCGATGAGGGTGTCGATCACGTGGAAGGCGCCATCCGCCGTCGCGGTCGATCGTCCCTGGCTGCCGCCCATGGACAGGGGCTTGCCGGTGACGACCCCCGGCTGGATGCGCCGGGTGATGGTGCGGTACTGGTCCATCATCCAGCCCATGATCATCGGGTTGGTGTAGACGTCGGGCGCGGGGACGTCGACGTCCGGGCCGATGAGGTCGGCGACCGCATCGACGTAGCCGCGCGAGAGCCGCTGGAGCTCGAGCTTGCTGAGCTTCTTCGGGTCGACGGCGACGCCGCCCTTCGCCCCGCCGAACGGCAGGTCGAGCGCCGCGCACTTGCACGTCATCCAGAACGCGAGCGCCTTGACCTCGTCGATCGTGACGTCCGGGTGGTAGCGGATGCCGCCTTTGCCCGGCCCCCGGGAGTCGTTCCACAGCACCCGGTGGCCCTCAAACGTCCGCAGGCTCCCGTCGTCCATGCGCACCGGGATCGACACCGTGTGCACCGCCTTGGGGTGCAGCAGCAGCTCCAGGGTGTCGGGCGAGATGTCCACGTGCTCGAGGGCCGCCTCGACGCGGGTGCGGATGTCATCGAGCAACGGCACGTTGTGATCCTTCGGTTCGGCGGGTCGGTCGGCATCGGTGGGCGGGCGCGGTTGGTTCACGTCGCGCGGCGTCTGGCATGGTGGCGTCCTTCTCGCCCGTCCAACGATGGAACCGACGGTAGATCGGTCGATATTCCGGGTGACACCACCCTGCCACCGGTGACCTGCGGATGGCTTCCGGTCCGCCGACGGTCAGGTTACCTGGCGGGTGTGATCCGCGACGGCGGTAGCATCTGGCACGTCCACGGTTGACAGCGGTGCCGGCGAGGAGGGACGTGTGAAGGCGCTTGCCAAGACCGCGCGCGGGCCGGGGCACGTGGCGCTGGTGGACCGCGACGTCGGTCGGCCGGCCGCGGGCGAGGCGCTGCTCGACGTGGTCGGCGCCGGGGTGTGCGGGACCGACCTGCACATCCTCGCCGACGAGTACCGCAACGAGCCGCCCGTGACGATGGGCCACGAGGTGTCCGCCGTGGTCGCCGAGGTGGGTCGCGACGTCGACGAGTCGTGGCTCGGCGCGCGTGTCGTGTGCGAGACGTACTTCTCCACCTGCGCGGAGTGCGCGGCGTGCCGCGACGGACGTCGCAACCTGTGTGCGCGACGGCGGTCGATCGGGTCGTTCGAGGACGGGGGCTTCGCGGCCCGCCTGGTCCTGCCGGCGGTGAACCTGCACCGCATCCCGGACTGGCTCGACGGCCACGCCGCCGCCCTGTCGGAGCCGCTGGCGTGCGTGTGCAACTGCCTGTGCGACCCGAGCGTCGTCAGCCCCGGCGACGCCGTGCTCGTGACCGGTCCCGGGGCGATGGGGCTCCTCGCCGGGCAGGTGGCGCGGGCGGCCGGAGGGGAGGTGCTCGTGACCGGCACCGATCGGGACGCTGCGCGCCTGGCGGCCGCCTCGGCCCTCGGGCTGCGGACCGCCCTCGCCGAGGACGAGGACACGATCCGCGGCTGGGCCGCCGACGTGGCGCTGGAGTGCTCGGGGACCGGTCCTGGGATCGCCACGTGCCTGCGGGCGGCGCGGCCGGGCGCGCGGTACGTCCAGCTCGGCCTGACGGGCGCCGCGGTGGCGGTCCCGTTCGACGAGATCTGCTACCGCGAGCTGGTGGTCACGTCGGGGTTCGCGAGCACGCCGCGGTCGTGGCGGCGCGCGCTTGGGCTGATCGAGGCCAAGCGGGTGCAGCTGGAGCCGCTGGTCAGCGAGGTCGCTCCGCTGGACGACTGGGAGCGCGTGTTCGCCGGCACCCGCGCCGCCCTGGGCATCAAGTTCATCCTCGACCCTCGCCTGTAGGCGCGCCTCGGTGTTCCATGGCGGTCGCTGCGCGACCGCCGCGAAGCGGCTCACCACGGCGGGCGTCGGGCCACGCCGAGGGCGTGGGGCGCGGCCGGGACGGGGACGCGGCTGTCGGGGAACCTCAGCCGGCGCATGGCGACCTGCTCGAACCCGGCGTCGGTGATCGCGGCGGGAGTGTCCCTGGCCGTGTGGCAGCCGCCGGCGAGCAGCGGCCACACGGTCGCGTCGGCCACGCGCTGCGCCCAGCGCAAGCCCGAGGTCTCGGCGACGACGTGTTCGAGGAACCGCAGCTCGCCGCCGGGCCGGATCACCCGGTACAGCTCGGCCAGGGCGGCGCGCTGATCGTCGACCGAGCACAGCACGAGGCAGACGACGCCGACGTCGACGCTGGCCGTCGCGAGCGGCAGCCGCTCGGCGGTGCCGGGGACCACCGTGACCGGCACCGGCGCGGCGCGGCCGGCTTGCGTCGCCAGCCCGCGCAGGTGCGGCTCAGGCTCGACGGCGATCAGTTCGGTCACCGTCGACGGGTAGTGGCGCAGGTTCAGCCCGTTGCCCGCCCCGACCTCGACGACGCGGCCGCCCACGCCCGCGAGCAGCTCGTCGCGGAGCTCGGACATGCCCTCGGCCTCCATCCTGGGGCTCACCCACGCGTAGAAGCGGGCGAACAGCGGATGGCGACGGTCGATCCCAGTGGCTGGCACCGCGGTCCTCCTGGAGACCTGCGTGGCTGGCCGCTGTTCTATCCGGGATTGCGCAGGGTGAACAGCAGCGAGCCCACGTCGGCGGTGGCGCGGCGGCTGGACCCGAGCTCCACCAGCCCGAACCACGCCTCGCCCGGCTCGAGCGACGCGACGTCCCAGGCGAACGTCAGGTCGAAGTCCTCACCTGCGGCGACGCGCTTGGGGCCGGTCACGTCGAGGTTCCCAGCGTCGGTGCCTGGCACCACCGACACGACCAGGTCGACCTCGTCGACCACCTGTCCGGACAGCCAGTTCTGCACCAGCACCCAGTAGCCGCCGCCGTCGGGATCGGGCAGGCCGCACGACTCGAGCGCCTCCGCGGTCGCGCTGGCGCACACCTCCTCGGAGGCCTGCGCGCGTCCGTCGCCGTTCGCGTCCAGGCCCACGTACAGGTCCAGGTCCAGTGAGGTGGTGTCGGTGATCTCGGCCGCGAGCAGCCGGGCGCCCTCCGGCGCGTCCACCAGCGTGGTGAAGGTGCCCAGCTCGGTGTCGTAGGGATCAAGCGGCGTGGGGTCCTGCTCGAGCAGCTCGCTCGCGAGGCTGCCCTGCCGCAGCCCGGACACGGTGACGGTCAGGTCCTTGACGTCCACGGGGCTGGTGAACGTCTCGGTCACCGACCCCTGCGCCTCGTCGCTGTCGACCTCCAGCGTTCCGCCGCCGGCGCCGCCGGGCGCGACCGCCACCGGCCAGTGCGACTCCGGCACGCCCTTGCCGCGCGCGGTGAAGCGGACCGCGCCGAACAGCCACTCGCCGATCGGCTGGCCGGCCACGTCGGCGGTCACCTTGACGACCTGCTCCTCGCCCGGCTGCAGGGTGAACCGACGCGGGGACACGGCCAGGCCCAGACCGCGCGGGCCGTCGGTCGTCGCTCGCCAGGTGTTGGCCGTGTCGCCGGCGTTGCTGACGACCCGGGTCCAGGTGCACTCGCCCTGGCAGTCGCCGTCGCCGAGGCTGGCCAGGTTGATCGCGGTCGGGTCGCCGCCGACCGCCGGGTTCGCCGCCTCGTAGTCCGCCGTGTTGGCGTCGAGGAGGAGACCGGCGCGCGCCGCGCTGGTCAGGTCGATGCGGCCTGCGCCCTCGTCGAAGGCGTCGCCCAGCGTGGCCCCGTCCTCCTTGCGGATCACGTCGTCCAGCGCGGTGCTCATCATGGCCGACTGCACCTGAGCCGGCGTCCACGAGGGTTGCAGCGCCCGGACCAGCGCCGCGGCTCCCGCGGCGTGCGGGCTGGACATGGACGTGCCCGACAGCAGGCCGAACTCCGGTCCGGCGGTCGGGTCGGTCGTGTGGACCGCGGCCAGGATGTCGACGCCGGGGGCGATGACGTCCGGCTTGACCACACCCGGCACCGACGGGTTCTCCCCGCGGGAGCTGAACCCGGCGGTGATGTCGCCGTTGGCGTCCGCCCTGTCGGCCGTCGTCCCGGCGATCGAGGCCGTGTGCCCCGCGCCGCCGTCACGCGCCCAGGACTCCAGCGTCCGCGCGTCGGAGAAGCCGATGTTGACGGCGGGGAGGACGTGGGGGTCGGCGACGGTGGAGTCCCCCTCGGCCGCGGTGTTGGACAGCACCAGGCCGCCGGCGCCGCCGGCGGCGACGTTCCTGCCCTTGTCCACGCGCGGGATCGTGCCGCGGTCGCAGATCACGATCTCGCCGTCGAACGTGCCCGGGGGGAACGGGTTGAGGCACTGGCCGTCGTCGCCGTGGTCGGCGGCGTGCACGATCGTCGCGGGCCTGTAGCCCGAGGTGAAGCTCTTGCCGGCGATGTCGGCCGGCGGGGCCGTCGCCCCGCCCGTCATGTCGGTGACCGCGTTGACGAACGCGCGGTCATGGGTGGCGGCACCGACGCCGAGCACCCATGGGGCGTCTGCGGGCGAGCCGATCGTCGCGGCGCCCGGACCGGAGTTGCCCGCCGAGGAGGCCACGAAGACGCCGGCGTCGCGGGCGCCGAGGAACGCGCGCGCGTCGGCGTCGCTCCACGGGTCCGACGAGCCGCCGCCGATGGAGTAGTTGACGACGTCGACCCCGTCGGCCGTCGCCTGGTCGATGGCGGCCACCAGGCTCGGTGACAGGCACTGGCCGGTCGGCAGGCATCCCTTG
The DNA here is from genome assembly GCA_013695145.1 of Euzebyales bacterium. Classification (GTDB taxonomy): domain Bacteria; phylum Actinomycetota; class Nitriliruptoria; order Euzebyales; family Egibacteraceae; genus JACDBB01. The sequence goes on along the minus strand of JACDBB010000035.1, from coordinate 4,349 downwards.
TAGGTGATGAGGTTGGCGTGCGGCGCGACGCCGGACAGCGCCTGCTCCAGCTCGATGGTCGGCGCCGAGACGGTCGCCGTCAGCGCGTTGCCCGCAGCGGTGGAGGCGGTGTGGCTGCCGTGGCCGTTGTCGTCGGTCGGACCGGTCCCCGTGAAGTCGTGCGCGCCGATGAGCTTGTCGTTGCAGAACGGCAGGCCCGTCACCGGGTCGCACAGCCCGTAGAAGCGCCCGCGCGGGTTGGTGTGCGCGTAGCCGTCGCCGCCGACCTCCGCGAACGACGGGTGGTCGTGGTTGATGCCGGTGTCGATCACGCCGACGACGACCCCCTCGCCCTGGCTGGCCGCCCCGGCGGGCCCGGCGCTGCCGTCCCACAGCGACGGCGCCCCGATCCAGCTCGGTCCGGCGTCGGTCAGCAACTGGCGCTCCACCGGGGCCTGGACCTGGGAGACGCCATGCAGGCCCCTGACCGTGTCGGCCTCGGACGCGGTGATCCTCAGCGCCAGCCCGTTGTAGGCGTAGCGGTAGCGGTGCTCGACCTCCGGGGTGCGCCCTAGCGCGACCGTCGCCGCCGCCACCACGGCATCCTGACTGGCGGCCAGGTGGGCGAGGTAGGCCCGGCTGGCCGGCGCGTCCACGTCGAGCCTGGCCTCGCCACGGGCGGCGGGGTTGGTGGCGTCCAGACCGGCGATGCCGCCGCGGTAGCTGGCCAGCGGCGGGTCGGCAAGGCGCACCACGAACGGTTCGGCGCCGTCGGGCTCCGCCGCGGCGGGCACGGCGGCCAGGGCGAGGATCAGCGGGAGCGCCGCGAGCAGAATCACAGCCGAGCGGACACGCATGGGTCGTCTCCTCGAAGGGGTCGGGCCTCGACAGGGGTCTCCATGGCCCCTGCCTCATGGCCCTTGCTTCGCCGTCACCCCGCAGGGTTCCTGCTCGCCATCGTCGCGGCCGCGCTCAAGGGCGGTCCGTCCGCATCCGATGACGTTCACAGGAGGTCCTCGAGCGCTCGGCTGATGCCCGGTGGGGAGGGAAGCGTTGACTCGGAAGCGCTGGCGCGCCGGCTACTTCGCCGCTGTCATCGGCGTCGGGCTGCCGGCGGTGGGGTACGCGGCGGCCGTCAGCACGGCCGCGCTGCGCGCGCCCGCGTTCTGGGTGCTGGCCGGGTTCCTGATCACCGTGGACGTCCTGTCGGCGAAGGTCCCGCACATGCGCCAGAACACCCACATCAGCCCGGGGACGGCGTTCTCGTTCGGGCTGGTCCTGGCCGTCGGCACGGGCGCCGCCATGGCCGCCATCGGGGTGGGAGCGCTCCTTGGCGGCCTGTTGCGGCGCAAGCAGCTGTACAAGCTGGCCTTCAACGCCGCGCAGCTCCCGTTGTCGGTGCTCGCGTCGGGCGCGGCGATCGCCGCGCTGACGGGCGTGCCGCTGCTGCGGCCCCACGGCGCGGAGATCTCGAACCTGGCCGTGATCGCCGCAGGGGCCGCGGCGTTCTTCGTCGCGAACTACCTGCTGGTCAGCTTCGCCGTGTTCCTGTTCCAGGCCCGCCCGCTGCTCCCGTGCCTGCGAGCCAGCCTCGGCTTCCACTCGATGCCGATGCTGGTGATGCTGTCGTTCGGCCCTGTGGTCGCCGTCGTCGCCCAGCACCGGCTGCCGCTGATACCGGTGCTGCTGTTCCCGCTGGCGGCGCTGTATCAGGGCACGCAGGCGTTCATCGAGAAGGAGCACGAGGCGGCTCACGACCCGCTCACCGGCTTGCCGCATCGCAACGTCCTGAATGAGCACATCGAGCACGCGATCACCGCCGCCAGAGAGGCTGAGGGCTTGATCGCGGTCATGATCGTCGACCTCGACGACTTCAAGGAGGTCAACGACACGCTGGGGCACATGGTGGGCGACGAGGTGCTGCGCGGCGTGGCGGCGCGACTGAGCTCCGCGATGCGCACGGGCGACATCGTGGCCCGGCTCGGCGGCGACGAGTTCGCGGTGCTCCTGCCGCAGCTGCGGACGGCGGACGACGCGACGGCGATCGCGACGAAGCTGCGCGCGTGCCTCGACCAGCCGATCGTCGTCGACGGGCACCAGCTGGCCGTCCGGGGGAGCGTCGGGATCGCGCTCTATCCCGCCGACGGGGACAGCCCGGAGATCCTGATGAGCCAGGCCGATCGCGCGATGTACGACGCGAAGCGCTCGCGCAGCCACGTCGCGGTGACCGCGGCGGTCCGCTCGCCCGGCCTGCCGGCGGCGATGTAGCAGGCGTCAGCCCGCGCCGCCGCGGCCGCGGAGCGCGTCGGCGATCTCCTTGCACTCGGGGCAGACCGGGAAGCGCTTGGGATCCCGCGATGGCACCCAGCGCTTGCCGCAGAGGGCCTCCACGGGGAACCCGAGGACGCTGGCCTCGGTGATCAGCGCCTGAGCGTTGCCCTTCGAGTACACGATGTGCGCGAAGCGCTCCTGGTCGGACGGGTCGGTCGTCCGCAGGTCAGGGCGTTCATCGGTCCTGGTGCTCATCGGTGCAGTATTCCATGGCCGTCGCTGACCGGCAGGTCAGGTTGGGACCGCCGCCCGGTATCCTGCGCCGCGACGCACAACCCACGACAGGAGCAGGCCCAGTGGCCGAGTCGATCAGCAAGGCAGCCGACGGCCTGAACGTCCCCGACGAGCCCATCATCCCGTTCATCGAGGGCGACGGGACCGGGCCGGACATCTGGGCGGCGTCCCAGCGCGTCTTCGACTCGGCGGTGGAGAAGGCGTACGGGGGTGACCGCCGCATCGCATGGAAGGAGGTCCTGGCGGGGGAGAAGGCGCACTCCGAGACCGGACAGTGGCTGCCCGACGAGACGGTCGCGGCGTTCCGCGAGCACCTCGTCGGCATCAAGGGGCCGCTGACCACGCCGGTCGGTGAGGGTTTTCGCAGCCTCAACGTCGCTCTGCGTCAGATCATGGACCTGTACGTCTGCCTGCGCCCCGTGCGCTGGTTCACCGGCGTCCCGAGTCCCGTCAAGAAGCCCGCCGACGTCGACATGGTGATCTTCCGCGAGAACACCGAGGACGTCTACGCAGGCAAGGAGCTGGCCGAGGGCTCGCCCGAGGCGCGCCAGCTGATCTCCTACCTGCGGGCCTCGTTCGGCTGGGAGATCCGCGCCGACTCGGGCATCGGCATCAAGCCGATCAGCGAGACCGGTTCGAAGCGCCTGATCCGCGCCGCGCTCCACTACGCCGTCGAGCAGGGCCGCACGTCGGTCACCCTGGTCCACAAGGGCAACATCATGAAGTTCACCGAGGGAGCGTTCCGGACGTGGGGCTACGAGCTCGTCCGTGACGAGTTCGCCGACGTCGCGGTCGGCTGGGAGGACTGCGGCGGTGACCCCGGCGAGAAGATCCTGGTCCAGGACGTCATCGCCGACGCGATGCTCCAGCAGGTGCTGCTCCGTCCGGCGGAGTACGACGTGCTCGCCACGATGAACTTGAACGGCGACTACATCTCCGACGCGCTGGCCGCGCAGGTCGGTGGCATCGGCATCGCCCCTGGCGGCAACATCAACTACGAGACCGGCCACTCGGTGTTCGAGGCCACGCACGGCACGGCGCCGAAGTACGCCGGTCAGGACAAGGTCAACCCGGGCTCGGTCATCCTGTCCGGTGACCTCATGCTGCGTCGCATGGGCTGGGACGAGGCCGCCGATCTGGTCGTCAAGGGGTTGGAGTCCGCGCTCGCGGACCGTATCGTCACCTACGACTTCGAGCGGCAGATGGAAGGCGCCACGCTGGCCAAGACGTCGGAGTTCGCCACGGCGATGATCGACAGGATGTGAGGAGGGTCTCATGAGCGTCGGGCATGGCGGCGCTCGCTCGGGGCGCAGAGCGCCGCGGCTGGGTCACGACGAGCGGATCGCCCCGTATCTGACCCGCCTGGGGCGGTTCCGTCGCATCGACCCCAGCAAGCCGAGACGGCCGCCGAAAATCGCCCGGATGCTCGGCGCCATCGGCTGGGCGGTCCTGGTGGAGGAGTCGCTGAGGCGCGCTCGGCTGAGGTCGCGGACGGGTGACGGCATGATGGGCGGGCCATGAGCGGCATGCGACACTCCCCGCTCGCGGCGGAGATCGTGCCCGGCCGGATAGCCAAGTGGTAAGGCAGGGGACTGCAAATCCCCGATCGCGGGTTCGATTCCCGCTCCGGCCTCGATGAGCGTGTTCCCAAGGCTCGCTCCTGACCGTCGCGAGGCCCTGCTCGCCGAGTTCACAGGACCGCAGCAGTGCCTGGCCGCGGCCGTGGACATCGACCGCGACGCGGTGTTCGTCGACCTGTACGCGCGCCTCGCCGCCGCGGCGATCAGCTGACGGCGCGCGCCAGC
>JACDBB010000230.1 GCA_013695145.1 Euzebyales bacterium | reverse complement strand
CGGCGTTCTCGCAGGTCAGCGGAGGCGGACGGGAATCGAACCCGCCGGACGACCCGAGGCCGTCCCACCGGTGTTGAAGACCGGGGGGCCCACCAGGAACCCAGACGCCTCCCTGGAGTTGCGGGCGCATCGTAGCGGGCCGGCGTGGCCGTCCAGCCTGGCCCCCCGGCCTCGACTGATCTCCAGTCGTGCACCGTGCGGACCGGAGCTGTCCGCGCGGCAGGGCGGGCGTCACCGAGGCGCTGACCGTGATGATGCGCCGATGGCGCCCGCCAGGGCGCCGCGGGACAGGCCTTGGACATCGTGGGCGGCGGCACTCCGCTGATCCGCCCCCTTCAGATCAGGGCCGCCCGGCGGTTCCTGAGCCGTCGGCCGGCGGCCACTACGCTGGTGGCATGTCGCTCGTCCATTGGCTCGCCGACCGACCGGTGCTGCGCCGGCCCGTGCTGCTCGTTGCCCTCGAAGGGTTCGTCGACGCCGGCGCCGTCGCGGCGACGGCCGCGATGTTCCTGCGCCACCGCTGGCAGTCCGAGGTCGTGGCGCGCTTCGACCGTGACGCGCTGCTGGACTACCGCGCGCGTCGTCCCACCGCGGTGATCGACAGCGGGCGGGTCCGCAGGGTCGAGTGGCCCGACATCGAGGTGTGCGCAGCTCACCTCGACGGGGAGCGCGACGCGCTGCTGCTGCTCGGTCCTGAGCCGGACATGCGCTGGGAGGCGTTCGCCGCCGACGTGGCCGAGCTGGCTCTCGCGACCGGCGTCGAGTCGATGGTGGGGCTCGGCGCCTACCCGGCCGCGGTGCCGCACACCCGCCCGACCTCGATCCTGCAGGCCGGCAACGCCCTGGCTGGCGACGTCGCCCCAAAGGTGCCGATGGTCGCGGGCTACACCGGACCGGTCAACGTCGGCGTCGTGCTGCAGTCGATCCTCGAGCGCCACGGTGTGCCCGCGACCGGACTGTGGGCGGAGGTGCCCCACTACATCGCGGGCTCCCCCGACCCCGTCGCCGCGCTCGCCATGGTGTCCCGTGTGGCCGAGCTGATGGGCACGACCGTCGACACGACCGAGCTCGAGGCCGCGGCGACACTGCACCGCCGCCAGGTCGACGACGCTGTCGCCGAGCACGGCGACGCCGCCGACATGGTCACGGCGCTGGAACGGCATGTGGACTCCGGCGACGACGATGACGACCTGCCCAGCGGCGAGGATCTCGCCAAGGAGATCGAGCGGTTCCTGCGCACCCAGCAGGACGGGTAGGGCGAGGAACTACCCGCGACCGTCACGGAAGGCTGATGTTGGCGAGCTTCACCTTGCCGTGCGCCACGCGCCGTCCGTTCTCGTCGGTGACGTCGACCACCCAGGTCTGCAGGGTGCGGCCCTGCTGCAGCGGCGTCGCCTCGAAGGTCAGCTCGCCGGAGCGGACGCCGCGCAGGAAGTCGGTGTGGTTGCTCACGCCGACCGCCGTCTCGTCACCGTCGGAGCCGTCGGATGGTGCCCGCGAGCCGGCGACGCTGCGAGCCCGCTCACCCAGCCACACCGTGGCGCCAATGCTGGCCACTGTCTCGACCACGGTTGCGAACACCCCACCATGGGTGAGCCCCGTGGGCTGGTGAAGCCGCTCGGTCACCATCAGGCGGGCCACCACCCGCGCGCCTGACGCCTCGACGATCCGGGTACCGATGAGGTCGTCGAAGGGGCTCGAGTACGTTTCCGGACCTGCCACGCGTTCTCCTCCCTCCCGCCGATGGCGCGCAAGCCTACCGGGCCGACCACCGCTGCCGGGAGGCCGGGAAGAACCGATCCGCCCGCCCGCGTTGCACGAGGTGATGACAACGGACACGACTCCACAGCCACCCCACCAGACCGCCGACGTCAGCGACTTCGATCGCGAGGTCGTCGAGGCCAGCGGCGACCGGCCGGTCGTCGTCGATTTCTGGGCGCCATGGTGCGGGCCCTGCCATCAGCTCGCACCGCTGCTCGAGGCGGCGGCGGCCGCCCATGCTCAGGACGTGACCCTCGTCAAGCTCAACGTCGACGAGCACCAGGCGCTCGCACAGCGGTATCGCGTGCAGGGCATCCCAGCGGTCAAGGCCTTCCGCGACGGGGAGGTCGTGGCCGAGTTCACCGGTGTCCAGCCCCAGCAGTCGGTCGACCGGTTCTTCGCAGCGCTGGTGCCGAGCGCCGCTGACCGGCTGGTCGTGCGTGCCGCCGACGTGGTCGGTGAGCAGGCAGAGGCGCTGCTCCGCGACGCCCTCGCCGAGGACGTCAACCACGCAGGGGCGAACCTCGCGCTGGCGCGTCTGCTCGCCGACCGCGGCGACGCCGAGGAGGCTCGCCGGCTGCTGGCGCACGTGCCAGGCGACGGCGAGGCTCGCAGGCTCGCCGCCGAGCTCGACCTCGGCGCAGCGAGCCCGAGCGGTGAGGACCGCGCGGCGCTCACTGCCCGGGCGGACGCCGGTGACGCAGAGGCGGCAGTCGCCCTCGGCCGGCTGCTGGCCGCCGAGTCCGACTACGACGCGGCGATCGAACGCCTCCTGGGGGCGGTCGCCGACGCGGCCCAGCGCGCTGAGGCGCGCGAGAGCCTGCTGACGGTGTTCGCTGTCCTCGGGGACGCTGACGACCGCGTCCGCGCCGCGCGACCCAAGCTGGCCGCTGCGCTGTTCTGACCGCGGCATGGGTAGCATCGCAAACCCATGAAGGACGAGTTGAGGAAGAGTCGACCATGAGCAAGCAGGAGATCGAGGTCGTCGGCGACGGCGGCGAAGATCGCGAGCCCGCGGTCCACGAACCCGGCAAGCTGATGCGCATCGCGCTCATGATGCGGGAGATGCAGGAGGAGGTCCGTCGCGCCGAGACCGACGAGGCCGGCAGGGACCGTCTCCGCATCGTCCATGACCGGGCGCTGGGGGAGATGAAGAACGTCCTGTCGAAGGATCTCCAGGACGAGCTGTCGGTGCTCACCTTGCCGTTCGACGATGGCACACCCACCGAATCGGAGATCCGCATCGCCCAAGCCCAGCTGATCGGCTGGCTCGAAGGGCTGTTTCAAGGGATCCAAGCGGCGATCTTCAGCCAGCAGGCCGCGGCCCGTGAGCAGCTCGATCACATGCGCCAGCGGGGGCTGCCCCAGGGAGCGCCCGCCCGCGGGATGGCGGGACCCACCCGGCCAGAGGGGCCAGGTGGGCGCGAGACCGGGACGGGGACAGGCACCGGGCAGTACCTGTAGGGTCTCGCCGCAGCAGGGATCGGCCAGGTCAACCAGGAGGCGAGATGGGTCGCGCGCGCGATCGGTGGGAGGAGCTCAGCTCCGCGATGGAGCAGCAGGACGAGGCGACCATCGTGGACCTGTACTCGGCCGACGCCGTGTGGCTGGAGCCGCAGAACCCCCCGCACGAGACGAACCTGCTGATCCAGGCGTACCTGAACTCCTGGCTGCAGGCGCGCGAGGACGTCGACATCACCACCAAGCGGCTCCTCGAGTCCGACGACGGCACCACGCTGGCCGTCGAGTGGGCGGTCAGCTACATCGCGGGTGGCCGCCGCTGGAACGCCCTGCCCCGCTCCAGCTGGCTCGAGATCGACGACGACGGCCTGATCCGCTACCAGCGCGACTACTACTGAGGGCTGCGGGCGCCGGGTTCGCGCGCCGGCCGCGTGGCGCCTGCTGGCGGCGCTGGTAGACCACCCAGCCGGCCAGGGCGGCCATCCCGAGCGCGCCTGCGCCGGCGACGACCTCGCCGGGGGGCCGGGGGACGTCGCGCAGCCGACTGCGCACCGGCACCGGCCGCACGAAGTCGCGGCACTCCCATCCCCGCTCCGAGCCGATCTCCCGCAGCCGCCGGTCAGGGTTGACAGTCACCGGATGCCCGACCGCCGCGAGCATCGGCACGTCGGTGATCGAGTCCGAATAGGCGTAGCTGGCGCACAGGTCGATCCCCCGGCGCTCCGCCTCCTCGCGGATCGCGACGGCCTTGTGCTCGCCGTAGCAGTAGAACTCCAGCGTCCCGTCGTACCGGCCCTCGCCGTCGACACCCGGCCTTGTGGCGATCACGTACGGCACGCCGAGGTACTCAGCCAGAGGCGTCACGACCTCGACGCCGCTCGAGGACACGAGGTACAGGTCACGGTCGGCGCGGCGGTGCTCGTCGAACAGCTCCAGCGCCTCCGCGTAGACGATCGGGTCGATGACCTCCTGCAACGTCTCGCGGATCAGCCGCTGGACCCGGTCCGCCTCCCAGCCCACCGTGAGCTGCAGCAGGGCGACGCGGCTGCGGTCCATGCGCTCGTCGTTCGCTCCGAACAGCTGGTAGGCCAGCTGCGCGTACGCGCCCTTGAGCACGATGGCGGGAGAGATGAGCCCCTCGCGGTACAGCGGGCGGGAGAACGCCAGGGTGGAGGACTTCGCCACGACCGTCTTGTCGAGGTCGAAGAACGCTGCCGCTCGCGCTTGCGCCATGTGCGATCAGCCTACCGGGGCGGCCCGCGAGGGCGGTGTCCACAGGCGAGCCCGCCGATCTTGCGGCCGCGCCCGCCCGCGCGCCTACGGTCGCTGCATCCGATCGAGCGGAGGTGAGCAGGCGCATGGGACAGCGGCGGGACGTGCCGGTCGCCGTGGTGCTTCTCGGCGGCCTGGGCCGTGAGGTGACCGCCTTCGCGGAGACGGAGGCGGGCTGGCAGGTGGTCGGTGTCGACGGCCCCCCGCGCCCTGAGCTGGTGCTTGCCGCGGCGCCGTCGGCTGACCTCCCCACCGTCGTGGTGATCGACGGCACGCCCACACCTGAGGCGGTGCGCGAACATCTCGCCGGGGGAGCCGTGGACGTCATCGGCTGGCCCGGCGACGCCGAGCGGCTCCTGACGGCGCCGTTGCGGATACGGGGTCGGACCGCGACACCTGACGGCCCGCCTGTCCTGCGCGTCGCCGGCGCCGCGGGCGGCGTCGGGACATCGACTGTGGCGCTCGCCCTGGCTGGCCTGCTCGCGTGGAGCGGGCGGCGGACACTCGTCGTCGGGGGCGACGACTTGCTCGCCCTGTGCGGCGTGGGCGCGTGGACGGGGCCGGGCGCGGTCGAGGTCAGCGCCCTGGAGCACCCCGACGCCGGCGCCGAGGTGGCGGCCCTGCGCAGGCCCGTGGCCGGGGTCGACGGGCTCTGCGCCCTCGGAGGGGGAGGGCTGGTGCGCTCGACCGCCGGATGGCCCGCGGACGCGGTGGTCGTGGACGCCGGCCAGGCGCTGGGCGACGACCCCGACCTGGTGTGCTCCCGACCCGATGTCGGGCTGCAAGCAGTGGCCGGTCGTAGCCGGGCCGTCGTGGTCATCGGGGACGGCCCGCTGGACCGCGGTGGGGTGCGCGCCGCGCTCGGCTACGCGCCGGCCGGGTGGCTGCCCGCGTCCGCCCGCGTGGCGCGAGCGGGGCTGGGCGGGCGGGTCCCCTCCGGGCTGCCCGGCGCCTGGCTGCGGCAGCTGCGGGAAGTGCTCGGCGGGATCGGGGCCGCCCGATGAACGGGGTGGTCGAGCTCGAGCGCGTCCGTCGCAGGGTGACCGAGGACCCCGCCGTCCACGGTGCCGGCGACAGCGGCGCCGGCATGGCGGCCGTGCGGTCGGCGGTCGCCCGCGCGGTCCGGGAGGAGGGGGTGCTGCTCCCGCCGGAGGACCTGTCGGCGCTGGTCAGAGACCTCAGCGACCACCTCGCGGGGCTTGGTCCCATCCAGCCCCTGCTGCGCGACCCGGCGGTCACAGACGTGATGGTCAATGGCCCCGGCGAGGTCTGGGTGGAGCGCGACGGCCTGCTGGAGCGCACCCGGGTCGCCTACGCCGACTCCGAGGCGCTGCACGCCGCGGTGCTGCGCGTCCTCGGTCCGCTGGGGCTGCGGCTGGACCGCGCCCGCCCGTGGGTGGACGCGCAGCTGCCGGACGGCAGCAGGCTGCACGCCCTGCTGCCTCCGCTCGCGCCGGACGGTCCTGTGGTCACGATCCGCACCTTCCGTGCGGTGGCGCACGGATGGGGCGCGCTCGCGACGTCCGGTGCGGTGCCGGACCAGGTGGCCGACCTGCTGCGGGCGTGCGTGGCCGAACGGCGCAGCGTCGTGGTCTGCGGCCGCACCGGCACGGGCAAGACCACGCTGCTCAACCTGCTGCTCGCCGAGATCGGCGACCAGGAGCGGGTCGTCGTGATCGAGGACGCCGCCGAGCTGCGCCCCCGCTGCCCCCACGTCGTGCGGCTGGAGGCCCGGCCGCCCAACGCCGAGCAGGCCGGCGAGGTGACGCTCCGGGACCTGGTGCGCCAGGCGCTGCGCATGCGCCCCGAACGGATCGTCGTCGGCGAGGTCCGCGGCGTGGAGCTCGTCGACGTCCTGCAGGCGCTGGCCACCGGCCACGAGGGCTGCATGACGACCGTCCACGCGCGCGCCGCCGACGAGGCGCTGGTCCGCATGGAGGGCATGGCGCTGCTCGCCGGGCTGCCCCTGGCGGCCGCACGCGCGCAGCTGGCGGTCGGCCTCGACGTCGTGGTCGCCCTGTCCCGCGGACCCGGCGGGCGCCGCGGCGTCGTGCAGGTCGCCGAGGTGGCGCCGCGGGCCGCCGACGGGCCGCTGAGCGCTCGCGACCTGTGGAGGCGATCGTCATGGGACTGAGATCGGGATCAAGCCCGGGACTAAGACCGGGACCGGGACCCGGACCGGGCCGGGGACTGCGCCGTCCGGATCGGGCCGCTCTCGACCCCGCCGCCCTGGTCGAGCTCCGCGCCGCCCTCGCGGCGGGCGCAGCTCCCGGCGCGGCCCTCACGGCGGCGGGCCACGGACCCCTTGAGCCGGTCGCGCGGGCCGTGCGGCTCGGCAGGCCGCTGAGCGACGTCGCGGCGGAGGTGGCGACGGGCGACGCCAGAACCGACCTGCTGGTGCGGGCGCTCGCACTCGCCGAGGCCACGGGCAGCGGCGCCCTCGCGGCCGTCGACCAGACCGCGCGGGCCGCCGAGGAGGACGCTGAGCTGACCCGCCTGCTGGACACCCACACCGTCCAGGCGCGCGGCACGATCGCCCTGCTCGCGGGGATGCCGGTGGTGCTGTGGCTCGTGCTCATCGCGCTCAACCCGGCCTCCCTGCGCTTCTATACCCGACCCGTCGGCGTCGCGACCGGCCTGGCGGCCTTGGCGCTCGGCGCCGCCGCGCAGGTCTGGTC
>JACDBB010000229.1 GCA_013695145.1 Euzebyales bacterium | reverse complement strand
GTCGCCGCCCGCGCCGGAGGAGCAGCAACCGCCCAGCGCGGCCGACGCCGCCCGCGCCGGTGTGGTGCGCCCCCCCTCGCGGCCCGGCGAGCACCCGACCCCGGCGGCCCGTCACGACGCCCGTCCCCAGCCGGTTGACGAGGAACCGCGCGGCATCCCTGGTGTCCCCCGCCCTGGCACCCCGCCCCGGCCAGGCCAGCCCACCCGCCAGCCGATCAACGCCGCGGCTACGGGCGCGCCAGTCGAGCCTCGCCGCCGGGTGGAGCACGACCTGCCGAAGGAAGGCAGCGGGAAGCGGTACATCCCCCCGCCGCTGCGCCCGGCGCCCAAGGACCAGCCGGCCGCCGGTGCTCCAGCACCCGCACGCGGCCGTCCCGGCGCTGGCCCTGGTGGCGGTACCGGCCGTCCCGGTGGTGGTCCTGGCCGTCCCGCTGGCGCCCCGGCCGGTGCCCCCGCCCGTCCGGGCGCGCCAGGTCGCGCCAAGAAGGGGAAGAAGGGCCGCAAGCGCGAACCCACGCTCGCCGAGCAGTTCGAGGAGCAGGCGCGCCAGCGGCAGCGCCGGTCCGGTCCTGTCCGCGCCGACGTCACCGGTCCCGTCGAGGTCATCTCCGGCATCACCGTCGGCGAGTTCGCCAAAGCGATCGGCGTGAACCCGACCGACATCGTCCGCGTTCTGTTCGGCATGGGCGAGATGATCACGGTCACCCAGTCCATGAGTGATGACATCGTCGAGCTCGTCGCGGCTGAGATGGACGCCGAGGTTCGCTTCGTCTCCGCTGAGGAGCAGGAGTTCGGCGCCGAGCCGGAAGACGATCCCGCTGCCCTGGAGCCGCGCGCTCCGGTCGTGACCGTCATGGGCCATGTCGACCATGGCAAGACGCTGCTGCTGGACGCGATCCGGTCCACCGACGTCGTCTCTGGCGAGGCAGGCGGCATCACCCAGCACATCGGCGCCTACCAGGTCACCAAGAACGACCGCAAGATCACCTTCATCGACACTCCGGGCCATGAGGCCTTCACGCAGATGCGTGTGCGCGGGGCCGAGGTCACCGACGTCATCATCCTGGTGGTCGCCGCCGACGACGGCGTCATGCCGCAGACGGTCGAGGCGCTCAACCACGCCAAGGCGGCCGGGGCGCCCATCATCGTCGCGGTCAACAAGGTCGACAAGGAGAACGCCGACCCCATGCGGGTCCGCACTCAGCTGACCGAGCACGACCTGATCGCGGAGGAGTTCGGCGGTCAGACCACGATGGTCGACGTCTCGGCCAAGAGCAAGCAGGGCATCGACGACCTGCTCGAGATGGTGCTGCTCCAGGCGGACGTCGCCGAGTTGGTGGCCAACCCCGACCGGGACGCCCGGGGCGCCGTCATCGAGGCGCACCTCGACCGCGGTCGAGGCGCGGTCGCCAGCGTGCTCGTCCAGGCCGGAACGCTGCGCATCGGTGATGTCCTGGTCGCCGGGATCGCTGACTGCAAGGTCCGTGCGATGTTCGACGACGAGGGCAAGCCGGTGACCGAAGCCGGTCCGTCGACGCCCGTCCAGGTGCTGGGATGGACCGAGGTGCCCGACGCGGGCGACGAGTTCCGCGTCGTCGGCGACGAGCGCACCGCCCGCGACATCGCGTCGCGCCGCCAGGCGCGCGAGCGCCGCCAGGAGCTGGCGAACCGCCGCACCCTGTCGCTGGAGGAGCTGTCCGGAGCCATCGAGGAGGGCAAGCTCCAGACGCTCAACCTGATCATCAAGGGCGACGTGGCCGGGTCTGTCGAGGCCGTCGCGGACGCGATGGAGAAGCTCGAGCTGCCCGGCGAGGTCAAGGTCGGGATCATCCACAAGGGCGTCGGTGGCGTCACCGAGAACGACGTCAACTTCGCCGAGACGTCCCAGGCGATCATCATCGCCTTCAACGTTCGCGCCGAGGCCAACGCCCGCCTCCTGATCGAGGAGACCGGCGTGGACGTCCGCCAGTACTCGATCATCTACAAGGCGACCGAGGACATCGAGAACGCGGTCAGGGGCCTGCTGGCCCCGGAGTTCCGCGAGGTGGTCGTCGGGCGCGCTCAGGTGCGGGAGGTCTTCCGGGTCCCGCGCGCCGGCTTCGTCTTCGGCTGCTACGTAACGGAGGGTGAGCTCAGGCGCAACGCCAACGTGCGTGTCGTCCGTGACGGCATCGTGGTCGCCGACGACACGATCAGCTCTCTGCGCCGTTTCAAGGAGGACGTCACCGAGGTCGCGACCGGCTTCGAGTGCGGCGCCGGCCTGGAGCGATTCCAGGACGTGAAGGTCTCCGACGAGTTCGAGGCGTACGAGGACCGGGAGGTCGCGCGCTCGTGATGCCGGTCGGCGACTGAGAGCCGTCCAAGTGATCGCGGCGCTGGTCGAGGTGGAGCTGCACGTGCCCGGAGTCGCCTCGCTCAAGGGCAAACGTGCGGTGGTCAAGTCGTTGCTGGCTGCGCTGCGGCAGCAGTTGAACGTCTCAGCGGTCGAGGTCGACCACCAGGACCTGTGGCAGCGGACGACCCTCGGCGTCGCCATCGCGGCGGGATCCGAGACCGGGGCACGCACCGTCGCCCAGCAGGTCGAGAAGATCGTGTACCGCGAGCCCCGGGTTGAGCCGATCGCCTTCCGGCTTGAGATCGCCGCCACCGAGCGCTGAGCGAGGGCCGCCTAGCATGGCGAGCGCGTCAAGCCAAACTGTCCAGGAGCACGTCGCCATGGCAACTCCCCGCATCCGGCGCGTCAACGAGCTCGTGCGCACCGTGCTCGCCGAACGGCTCGTCGACCTCAAGGACCCGCGCATCGGGTTCGTCACCGTCACTGACGTGCGCACGTCGAACGACCTCGAGCGGAGCGAGGTGTTCTTCACCGTCCTGCCCGACGACGACGGGACGGTCGCCCGCACCCTTGCCGGTCTGGCCAGCGCCAAGCCGCTGCTGCGTCGTGAGGTCGGGGCCGCGCTGCGGACCAGGGTCACCCCCGACCTACACTTCGCCCTGGATCCTGTCCCGGCGCAGGGACGCAGGATCGACGAGCTGCTCGAACGAGAGGCAACCCAGCCCGATGCCGATCGCTGACGCCGACTGGGAGCGCGCGGTCGCCCTGCTCACCACGGCCGGGGAGGTCGCGCTCGCCTGCCACGTGGACCCGGACGGCGATGCGCTCGGTTCGATGCTGGCGATGGCGCGAGCGCTGCGCTCGCGCGGCGTGGAGGTCCACGCCTCGTGGGGGACGGCGGTGGATGCTCCGACGGCGTTCGCTGTCCCACCGCAGTACACGTTCCTGCCGGACCTCGGCGCGCTGACGCCGCCGTCGGCGTTCCCGCCGGCCCCTGCCCTTCTGATGGTGTTCGACTGCGCCTCGCCTGAGCGGCTCGGCACGCTGGCGCCGGTCGCCGAAGCCGCCGGCGCGACCATCGTGCTGGATCACCACTCCAGCGGGGAGGCGTTCGGGGACGTGCGCCTGATCGACGCCGCCGCCCCCGCCACAGCGGTGCTCGTCACCGAGCTGCTCGACCGCCTCGGCGTCACCCTCGACCGGGGCATTGCTAGCTGCCTGTACGTGGGGCTGGTGACGGACACAGGGCGCTTCACCTACCCGTCGACCACGGCCGCGACGATGCGGCTGGGCGCACGGCTCATCGCGCTGGACATCGACCACGCCGCCATCAACCGGCGGGTCTGGGAGACCCACAGCTTCGGCTACCTGAAGGTGCTCGCCCGCGCGCTGGAGCGGGCCGCGATCGCTCCGCGCGCCGGACTGGCCTGGACAGCCGTCAGCCAGGCCGACCTCGCGGAGCTCGGCGTCAGCCTCACCGAGACGGAGGGCCTGATCGACGTGCTGCGCGCCGTCGAGGCCGCCGATTGCACGCTGGTCGCCAAGCAGCAGTCAGACGGTGCATGGAAGGTGTCGCTGCGCAGCAAAGGAACGGTGGACGTCGGGCGACTGGCCGAGCGCCTCGGCGGCGGGGGCCACGCGTACGCGGCTGGCTTCACCACGTTCGACGGTCCCGACCAGGTCGTGGCCCGCGTGACAGCCGTGCTCGACGGTGACGACGCGCCCCTGACCGCTCCGCTCGTGGACCGGGCGGGTGCATGACGGGCACGCAGATGGACGGAGTCCTGGTCGTCGACAAGCCCGCGGGAATGACGTCGCACGACGTCGTGGCGATCGTGCGCAAGGCCGCTGGGCAGCGCAAGGTCGGGCACGCCGGCACGCTCGACCCTGACGCCACCGGCGTGCTGGTGGTGTGTCTCGGCAGGGCCACCCGCCTGGTGCCGTACCTGCAGGCTTCCCGCAAGACGTATGCCGCGCGCCTGCGGCTCGGTGTCACCACCACCACCCTGGACGCCGCCGGCGACGTCGTGTCCGAGCGGGACGCTTCGGGTGTCGACGAAGCGGCGTTCTGTGACGCGCTGCAGCGTTTCGTGGGTGACATCGAGCAGGTCCCTCCCATGGTCTCGGCCGTCAGAGTCGGCGGCGAGCGGCTGCACGCGAAGGCCAGACGAGGCGAGGTGGTCGAGCGGGAGCCGCGTCCCGTGACGATCCACGACATCGTGCTCTCCGACTTCGACGCCGGCCCTCCGCCCGAGGCCGCCTTCCTGGTTACCTGCTCGCCAGGTACCTACGTGCGCACGCTGGCCGCTGACGTGGGGGAGCGGCTCGGCGTTGGCGCGCACCTGGTTGGGCTGCGACGTCTCGGCTCCGGCCGCTTCACCCTGGAGGAGGCGGTGCCGTTGGGGGCGGTGCAACAGCTGGGAGCGCGGGGCGGGTTGGCGCAGGCGCTGGTGCCGATGGCCGAGGCGGTGGCGGACTACCCGACGGTCGTGGTCACGGCGGCCGGTGCCCAGGCCCTTGGATTCGGTCGCCGGATCGGTCGCACCGGTCACGAGGGGCCCGTGGCCGCGCTCTCGTCCGCCGGTCGTCTGCTCGCAATGGTGGTCGACGAGGAGGGGGCCGCCCGCCCTCTGGTGGTGTTCACGGCCGCCGGGGAGACCACAACGTGACCGCCGAGCGGGACGCCACCGGCCGTGTCACGTCGGGTCTCGACGAGGTCGCCGCGGCGTCGTCGGTCGTCTCGGTCGGCTTCTTCGACGGGGTGCACCGCGGCCACCAGACCATCATCCGGCGCGCTGTGCGACAGGCGCAGGCGCGGGACGTGCGCTCGGTGGTGGTCACCTTCGACCGCCATCCGATGGAGGTCGTGAAGCCGGGCAGCCAGCCGCAGCTGTTGATGACGCTGGCCAGGCGGGCGCGGGCGCTCGCCGAGCTCGGCGTCGACCTGGTCGTGGTGATGCCGTTCGACGACAGGCTGCGGCACCTCGCGCCCGACGACTTCGTGGATCACGTGCTCGTTGATCCGCTTCAGGCCGTACAGGTGATCGTGGGGGCGAACTTCCGCTTCGGGCACAAGGCAGCCGGCGACGTCACGGTGCTGGCTGACCTCGGGCCCAGCCGCGGCTTCACGGCCGAGGGCGTCAGTCTGCTGGAGCTCGACGGTGTGGTCATCTCGTCGACAGAGATCCGCGGCAGCGTCGAGTCGGGCGACGTCGAACGAGCGCGGCGCATGCTCGGTCGTCCCTACCTGGTGGACGGCGTCGTCGTTCGCGGTGACGCTCGCGGGGCGCAGATCGGCTTCCCGACCGCCAACCTGCAGGCCAGCCGCCGCGTCGCCGTGCCCGCGACCGGCGTGTACGTCGGCCACTGCCACCTGCCCGACGGTGTGGCGGTGCCCTGCGTCACCAACGTGGGGATCAACCCCACGTTCGGCGGTCAGCAGCTGCGCGTCGAGGCGCACCTGCTCGACTGGTCCACCGACTTGTACGGGCTCTCGGTCGGGGTCGACTTCCGCCACCGCCTCCGCGACGAGCGGCGCTTCGACGGCCCGGACGCCCTCATCGCGCAGATCCACCGCGACATCGAGCGCGCTCGCGAGCTTCTCCACAGCTGACCGACGCCCGCGGGCCGGTTGTCGCAGTCGGATGCCACCGTGCCCCCAACCCCCACCCCAGGGGTTGCCATGGCGCGACGAGGAGGACACGATGGCTGTGGACGAACGATCCTGGACTGCCCTGCGGCACAAGCTCGGCCAGCTGCTGGGCGAGGAGGACGCCCGAACGCTCATGGCGCAGCTGCCCAGGGGTGCCCCCGCCACACGCGAGGACCTGGTGGGTCTCGAGGCCCGCCTCGGTCACCGCATCGATGGCGTCGAGCGCCGCATCGATGGCGTCGAGCGTTGCATGGATGGGCTCGAGCACCGCATGGGCGCGCTCGAGTCGCATATGGGTCAGGTGGTTGAGACCCTCGAGGCCAAGATCCAGGCCAGCGAGCACCGCGTGCTGGCCGCCCTGCACGAGGGCCTCGGTGGGTTGCGGATGGACCTCATCGGGCAGACCAAGACATTCGTGTTCTCGATGATGGCGACTTTCCTGACGTTGGCTGCGCTCGGCGTGGCCGCCATGCGGCTGTGACGGTCAGGATCGCCGCCCGACCCCAGTCAGTCCCTGACGCTGTCAGTCCCTGACGGTCACCGTCACGTCGATCACGCCGGCGCCCAGGTGGTGGATCGACTCGAAGGTGGCTTGCGACAGGTCGAACCTGCGGCCCGTCCACTCGGCTGGGGCCCAGTCGGTGACGGTCGCGTCCACGGACGCTGCAGTGGGGCCGGTGATCCTGACCCGTGTCCCGCACTTCAGCTCGCGACTGGCGAGCGTGAGCTCGGCGGGGTCGAAGACGGTGCCGCACGCGGTGCGCCGACCGCGAACCCGGGCCGACCCACCCCGGCCGGTGTTGTCCTGGCGCCCCGGGCGTGGCACACTGCGGATCGTGCCGTCCAGGAGGGCGGCGAATGAATCGTGCCCGGGTTCGGGTGCCGCCGGAGCGGCTGAGCGAGCCAGTCGACGTCGGCTGGCGCGGGATGCCCGCCGAATGACTGCCCGGCGAGGAGGGTCGACGCGGCTGCTCGCTCAGCCGCCACGACTCCCGACCGCCTGATCGTCCACCCGCCGGGACCGAGCCCGAGAGGAACCACGTTGGCTAACGCCGTTATCGGTGACAAGAACGAGATCATTGCGGACTACGCCACCGCGGAGGGTGACACCGGTTCGCCCGAGGTGCAGGTGGCGCTGCTGACCGCTCGCATCAACCACCTGACTGAGCATCTGAAGGTCCACAAGGCCGATCACCACTCGCGTCGGGGACTGCTGCAGATGGTCGGCCGACGTCGCCGGTTGCTGAACTACCTGAGCAAGAGCGACATCGAGCGCTACCGAACGCTCATCGGGCGGCTCGGACTGCGCCGCTAACATGTGAATGCGCCCGAGCCTGAGAGGGCGATTCTCACAATGTTGGTTGTGGCCATCGCGCAGCGATGGCCACAAGATGAAACACCACACTGACCCCGACGGCGTGTGGACGCCAGGCATGTCAGTTGTCAGTGGACACCGCTGCACCCCACCACCTGCAGCGCTGTCCACTGAGAACTGGCCGCCGGCCCACCACCGCCCGAAGGGTCCTGGCACAACGCGGCGCTTGCGCGTCGCGAAGGAGGCCCCACATATGGGCACACTTGGGAACGTAGAGACGTCGGCGCGCATCGGCGACGCCGAGATCCGATTCGAGACCGGCAAGCTCGCCGGCCAGGCGGGCGGGGCGGTCATCGCGCACCTCGGCGACACCACCCTTCTGGTCACCTCGACCGCGTCGAGCAAGCCGAAGGAGCACCTCGACTTCCTCCCGCTGACCGTGGACTACGAGGAGAAGATGTACGCCGCGGGAAAGATCCCCGGCGGCTTCTTCAAGCGCGAGGGACGACCCAGCGAGAACGCCATCCTCACGTGCCGCCTCGTGGACCGGCCGATGCGCCCGACGTTCGACGGCGGGCTGCGCAACGAGATCCAGCTGCTGATCACGACGCTGGCGGCCGACCAGATCCACACCCCCGACGTGCTCGCCATCAACGGCGCGTCGATGGCGACGATGCTGGCGGGAATCCCGTTCGACGGCCCTGTCGCGGGTGTACGCATGGCCATGGACCGGGACGGCCGTTGGACGCCCTTCCCGACCTTCGACCACCTCGACACCGAGGCGGTCTTCGATCTCGTGGTCGCCGGCCGCTTGAACCCCGAGTCGGGTGAGATCGACGTGCTGATGGTCGAGGCCGAAGCGACGGCGCGGGCCGTCGAGCACATCGAGCTCGGCGCGACCAAGCCGACCGAGGAGGTCATCGGGCAGGCGCTCGAGCAGGCCAAGGGCTACCTGAAGCAGCTGTGCGACCTCCAGGTCTCCTTCGCCGCGCGCGCCGGGACGCGCGACGCCTCGGACTACCCGCTGTACCCCGCCTACGACGACAAGGTCCACGAGGTCGTCCGCGGCACCGTCGAGACGGACCTCGCCTCTGTCCTCGGTGACGCGAGCCTGGACAAGGCGGACCGCAACCACCGGGTCGCCCAGCTGAAGGAGGCTGGCGTCGACGCCGCCTTCCGCGACGCCGGTGACCTCGAGCTCTCAGACGACCAGCTCGAGTCGCAGGCCAAGAACGCGTTCCGTTCGATCGAGAAGCTGTTGATCCGTCGCCGCGTCGTGAACGAGGGCGTGCGCATCGACGGTCGTGGACCCCGTGACATCCGCGCGCTGTCCGCTGAGGTCGGCGTCCTGCCCCGCGCCCACGGCTCGGGTCTGTTCGCCCGGGGGGAGACCCAGGTGCTCAACATCCTGACGCTGGGGATGACCCGGGACGCGCAGCGGCTGGACACCATCGATCCGAACACCGAGAAGCGTTACATGCACCATTACAACTTCCCACCGTTCTCCACTGGTGAGACCGGCTTCATGCGCGGACCCAAGCGCCGCGAGATCGGTCACGGTGCGCTCGCCGAGCGAGCGCTCCTGCCCGTCATCCCGAGCATGGAGGACTTCCCCTACGCGCTGCGGCTGGTCTCCGAGGTGCTGTCGTCCAACGGCTCGACGTCGATGGGCTCGGTCTGCGCCTCGACGCTGTCGCTGATGGACGCCGGCGTGCCGATCCACGCACCCGTCGCGGGCATCGCCATGGGCCTCATCGCGGAGGACGGCAAGTACACGACCCTCACCGACATCCTCGGCGCCGAGGACGCGTTCGGCGACATGGACTTCAAGGTCGCAGGGACCGGCGAGTTCGTAACCGCCCTGCAGCTCGACACCAAGCTGTCCGGCATCCCAGCCGACGTGCTCGCGGCGGCGCTGAACCAGGCCAAACAAGCCCGCACGGCGATCCTTCAGGTGCTCACCGACTGCATCGCAGAGCCGCGCTCGGAGATGAACCCGTTCGCCCCGCGTGTCATCACCGAGTACATCCCGGCCGACAAGATCGGCGAGGTGATCGGGCCGAAGGGCAAGATCATCCGCGAGATCACCGACGAGACAGGCGCCAACATCAACGTCGATGACGTCGACGGTCGCGGCGTCGTGCAGATCTACTCGATCGACTCCGCAGCCGCGGACCTGGCGCTCGAGCGCATCCGCGCGATCGCCAACCCCGTCGTGCCCAAGGAGGGCGAGCGCTACTACGGCACCATCGTCAAGACCAGCGACTTCGGCGCGTTCGTCTCGCTCACCCCCGGCAGCGACGGTCTGCTCCATATCTCCAAGCTCCCAAAGCCGGGCGGCAAGCGGTTGGACCACGCCGACGAGGTCGTCTCGGTCGGGCAGAAGATGTGGGTCGAGGTCGCCGAGGTCCGCGACGGCCGCAAGTTCTCGCTCGTGATGGTCGACGAGCCAGCCGCCGCCGAGCCCGATCGCGAAACGGCGGCGCCCGAGGCCGAGGTCGCGCCCGAGGCCGAGCCCGTCGCCGCGGCTGCTCCCGCCCCCGCTCGTGAGCCTGCCGCCGGCGGTGAGCAGAGCCGCGAGCGCACCGAACGAGGCGGCGAGAGCCGCGGGCGTGTGCGTGGCGAGGGCGAGGAGGGCGAGGGCGGCCGCCGCCGACGTCGCCGCCGCCGCTCGTGACGACGACGGGAACGGATGCCGTAGCGCTGACCGACGGTGTCCAACAGACCGTGCTGGACTCCGGCGTTCGCGTCGTCACCGAGACGATGCCGGACGTCCGGTCGGTGACGGTCGGCATGTGGGTTGGCGTCGGCTCCCGCGACGAGGACGAACGCGTCGTGGGCGCCAGCCACTTCCTCGAGCACCTGCTGTTCAAGGGGACAAAACGGCGGAGCGCGCTCCAGATCGCCGAGGTCATCGACGCGGT
The DNA here is from genome assembly GCA_013695145.1 of Euzebyales bacterium. GTDB lineage: Bacteria > Actinomycetota > Nitriliruptoria > Euzebyales > Egibacteraceae > JACDBB01. The sequence goes on along the minus strand of JACDBB010000229.1, from coordinate 20,198 downwards.
GGGTGGTGACCTCAACGCGTTCACCTCCAAGGAGTACACCTGCTTCTACGCGCAGACCCTCGACCGGGACCTCGCCCTGGCCGTGGACGTGCTCGGCGACCTGATCACGTCGGCCACGATCCGCGCCGAGGACGTCGACGCCGAGCGTGATGTGGTGCTCGAGGAGATCCGCATGCACCTCGACACGCCGGACGATCTGGTGCACAGCGTCTTCAGCGCCGCGCTGTGGTCGCAGCATCCCCTCGGGCGTGAGGTGCTCGGCACCGCGGACAGCATCGGTGCGATGTCTCGCGACGCGGTGCACGGCTACTACGCCCACCATTACGTGGCTGAGAACCTGGTCGTGGTCGCCGCGGGGAACGTCCTCCACGATGAGGTCGTCGCGGTCGTGAGCGCGGCCCTGGAAGGCATCCGCTCCGCAGGCGTGACCACCCTTGGCCGCCAGGCTCCAAACGGTCTGGTCATTCCGCAGGTCGTGGTGCGCCCGCGCCCGACCGAGCAGAGCCACGTGGTCCTCGGCGGCGTCGGCCTTGCCCGCAACGATCCGCGTCGCTTCGCCGCCAGCGTCCTCAACCAGGCGCTCGGGGGCGGGATGGCCAGCCGGCTGTACCAGGAGGTGCGCGAGCGCCGGGGGCTGGCCTACTCGGTCTACAGCTACCAGGGCATGCACGCCGACACCGGCACGTTCGCGGTGTACGCCGGGACCACGCCCGCCAAGGCGCGGACAGTCCTCGACGTGCTGCGTGCCGAGCTTGACGGAGCCCGCCGGGACGGCCTCGGTGACGCCGAGCTCGAGCGTGCGAGAGGCCATCTGGCCGGCAGCATCGTGCTGGCCCTGGAGGACACGGGCAGCCGCATGATGCGGCTGGGCAAGGCCGTCACCACCGGCACTGAGCTGCTCACCCTCGACCAGACCATCGCAGCGTTCGAGGCGGTCGACCACGACGCGGTGCGCGAGGTGGCCGACGTGGTGCTGGCCGGACCGTTCACCCTGGCGGTCGTCGGTCCTCCGCACGACGGCGAGACCGACGCCGACTACGCCGCCTACACGGCGGCCTAGACACCCGTGCGCGTCGCGGTCGTCGGGGCCGGGGGGCGGATGGGCGCCGTCACGTGCGACGCCGTCGATGCCGAGGACTCCCTCGAGCTCGTGATGCGCGTGGGCTCGGGCGACTCGCTGGAGGCGGTGCCCGACTCGGGCGCCGACGTGGCGGTCGAGTTCACCACGCCGGCCAGCGTGAAGGCCAACACGCTGTGGCTGTTGGGGCGCGGCATCCACGTGGTGGTCGGCGCCACCGGTCTGTCCGAGAAGGATCTGGCCGACATCGAGTCCGCGACTGGTCCGGCCAACTGCCTGATCGCGCCGAACTTCGCCGTCGGCGCGGTGCTGGCCATGCGAATCGCCGCCGAGGTCGCCCGCCATCTGCCGCAGGCCGAGATCACCGAGCTGCACCACGCCCGCAAGGTCGACGCGCCCAGCGGCACCGCCCTACGAACGGCACGGCTCATCTCCGAGGCGCGAGAGGCCGGCGTCGAGGTTCCCGGCCCCGCCGGCCACCCCGCCCGGGGGATGGTCGTGGACGGTGTGCCCGTTCACAGCGTGCGCTTGCCAGGGCTCGTCGCCAGCCAGGAGATCGTATTCGGCGGCCAGGGCCAGACGCTCACCATCCGTCACGACTCGATCGACCGCAGCTCGTTCATGCCTGGCGTCCTGCTGGCCGTCAAACGCATCGCGGACCTTCCCGGCCTCACCGTGGGTCTGGACAGCCTGCTGTGACCAGCGGGAACGGCGTCAGTCGGCACCTGGCGCGGCGCAGGGCGCCGCTCGATCCTGACCCATGCCTTCTAAGGGATGAGCAAAGGTGATCAAACAGACAGCGAAGATGTAGTCGAGGGATGACGCACCTCGCTGGAACCCTCGCGACATCCTCTTGACCAGGGCATACGCGCGAGCCTGCTCGAGATGAAGTTGAGGTTCAACCTCGAGGGTCAGCGTCGACGGAGGAGGAGCATGACCGCATCGTCGGTGTGCCCGGCGTCGAGCAGGAGCTCTTCGAGCGCAGCGACGAGGATCTCGCCGACGGGTTCGTCGTGACGAGCTGCCACAGCCGCGAGCAGCGCGTCCTGACCGGCGAAGTAATCCCGGCTGGCCTCCACCACGCCGTCGGTGTACAGCACCAGCAGGTCACGCGGCTCGAGGCGCCGCGTGCGGACCTCCGGCGGCTCAGGGAGCAGGTCGCGCAGGCCCAGCGGCAGGCCGTGCAGCTCCAGCCGCAAGTGATCGCCCCCCGCTCGCAGCAGCAGCGCCGGGGGGTGCCCCAGCGAGGCGAAGGACAGCTCGCCGGTCTCCGGTTCGTACAGGCCGCACCACAGCGTGGCGATGAGCTCTTCACGCTGCCAGCGGACCTGGATGTCTGCACGCGCGAGCAGATCATCGAGCTCAAGGCCCTGAAGAGCCAGCGCGCGCAGTGTCTGGGTGATGATCGACGTGTGCACGGCAGCGACGATGCCCTTGCCGACGACATCGCCGACAACGATCAGCACATGCCCGCCCGGCAACGGAACGACGTCGTAGAAGTCACCGCCGACCTTCGCTTCACGGCTGGCTGCACGGTAGGCGACCGCCAGCGTCGTGTGCTCCACCGTCGGCAGCTCGGGCAGCAGGCTGTCCTGGAAGCGCTCGGCCACCTGCCGGACGCCGGCGACGTCGTGCTCCACCTCGCGCAGGTGGCCAGCGCCCCCCAGCGCCACACCGGTGTGCGCGGCTAACGCTCGGAGCGCCGGCTCCGCCGCCTCGTGGCGCGGACGGCAGCGCAGGACCCCGAGCACCGTTCCGCTCTGGTCGCGGACGTCGACCGAGAGCTCGGTTGGGTCAGCGATTCGCATCTCGCCCCCAGCGATCACCGCGGGCACGTACAGCGCGCCCTCGCCCAGCCCCAGCCGGCCGACCAGCCGCTCGAGCAAGCTGGTCACCTGGTCGGCGCCACGCCCGGCGGTGTGCAGCTCGAGCGCGGCCTCCGCGAGCAGCACATGGTCGCCGGGGGCGAGAGCGCCTACGGTCGCTGAGAAGCCAGCTGGTGGGGTTCCAGGCATCGGCGCACAGTCTAGGCGGCGGCCGTGATGCGAAGGATGTGACCGAACGCTGGAGCTCGGTGTCCCACCCCTTTCGTAGACTCGCTCGACCGCCCGCTCCCGCGATCGAGGTCTCCGCGATGCACCCGTACACGGTCGAGACGTTCACGCCCGCGGAGGCGGCTGCGCTGGAGCCGTTCGTGACCAACCTCGATCAGCCGGTGTTCGCCCTGACGCACCTGCCCGAGGTCGTCAAGGGCGCGCTGTTCTCCCGGTACTCGCGCTCGCCCAAGAGCCTGCGGCGGCTGTTCCTCGACGAGTTCGCCGACGATGTGGCTCCACCGGCCGCCCAGGTCGGAGCCGAGCCCGGCGCCGGGACGGACGCCGGACGCGCCGCGCAGCTGTACGAGCGGGTGTTCGTGGAGTACGGCGACGACTCGGTCGCGCAGCTGGGGGGAGCGCACGTCGCGGTAGAGCAGGCCTCGAACCTGTTGACCAAGGTGCTGGAGTGGGGTCGCCTGGGCGCGTACCTGGAGCAGTCCACCCGCTACATCCCCTACGACGACCAGCCGGGCGGGCGCTACCGCTACCTCCGTGACCCGGACATCATGACGTCCCGGCACGCCGAGGCCTACGAGCGTGAGCTCGACGCCTCCTTCGACACCTACGCCGCGCTGTTGCCCCGGGTCCGAGCCTGGGCGGAGGCGCGCTTCCCGCGCGAGCAGGGCGCCGCACACGGGGCCTACCGGCGGACCGTCACGGCGAAGGTCTGCGATCTCCTGCGCGGCCTGCTGCCGGCAGCGACGCTGTCGAACGTGGGGATCTTCGCCAGTGGCCAGTCCTACGAGCAGCTGCTGCTGCGGCTGCGTTCCCACGAGCTCGCGGAGGCCCGCCAGACCGGCGCTGCGCTGCTCGGCGAGCTGCGCGCGGTGATCCCGAGCTTCTTGACCAGAGTCGACCGCCCGGACCGCGGCGGCGTGTGGTCGGACTACCTGGCGCAGACCCGCGGGGCCACCCGCCAGGTGGCGGAGGAGCTGCTGACCGGCGAGCCGGTCCTGGAGGCTCCCGAGGTGCAGCTGGTCGCCTGGTCGCCCGACGCGGACACCGAGCTGGTGACCGGCATCCTGTACCCGCACAGCCATCTCCCCGAGGCCCAGCTGCGGCGGGTCGTGGAGGCCATGCCGGCCGCCGAGCGTGCCCGCGTCGTCCGCGCATGGGTGGGGGAGCGGGGCAACCGCCGGCACAAGCCGGGGCGGGCGCTGGAGCGCATCACCTACCGGTTCGACGTCTGCAGCGACTACGGGGCGTTCCGCGACCTGCAGCGGCACCGCATGCTGACCATCGAGTGGCAGGAGCTGTCGCCCCTGCACGGCTACGACACGCCGCATGAGCTGGTCGAGGCGGGGGTCGAGGCCGAGTGGCACCAGACGCTCGAGCGGCAGGCGAGCTTGTGGGAGCGGCTGCACGGCGACCTTCCGCGGCAGGCGCAGTACGCGGTGGGCCTCGCCTACCGCATCCGCTACTCGCTGCACCTCAACGCCCGCGCCGCGATGCAGATGCTGGAGCTGCGCACCGGCCCGCAGGGCCACGCCTCGTACCGCCGGGTGTGCCAGCAGATGCACCGACTGATCGCCGCGGAGGCCGGCCACGGCGCTGTCGCGGAGCTGATGTGCTTCGTCGACCACTCCACGGGCGACCTCGAGCGCTTGGCGGCTGAACAGGTGCAGGAAGCCCGCCGGGCCGCGCGGGCCTAGCGCGGTCGACCCACCGCGCAGCGCGTCACCGAGGCCGGTCAGCCAGTCGGGGTCACGTGCGTGGCAGGGCGTCGTGCGGGTCGTCGCTGACCATGTCGAGACGCTGGATCGAGACGCACAGGTCGTTCGCGCGGGCGACGACCGGCAGGTGCTCAGGGTGGTCGCGGTAGACCGCGAGCGCCGCCTCGTCAGCGAACCCGGTGATGACACCCAGCACGTCAGGGTCGTCGATCGCCGGTGCCACCCGCAGCAGCGCGAGCTCGGGGATCGCCCCAGGCAGCCCGCGCACCTCCGCCGCCAGCGCGTCCCGCTCGGCCGCCGCCACGTCGCCTCGGAACCTGAACGTCACGATGTGCCAGAGCACCCGCTCCTCCTGTCCGTCGTGCTGTTCGTCGTGGGCGGAGGCACCCTACCGCCGGCGGCTACGATCCCGGCGATGTCCGCGCTGCTGACCCCTGACGAGGAGCTGCTGCGGCGCTTCGGGTACGTCCGCGCCGCCGGCCTGGTCGCCTATCTGGTGGCGGTCGTGGTGCTGTCCGGCATCTTCGGTGGCGAGGTGTGGCCGCTGCTCATCGGCGTGCCGGTGCTGGTCGCCGCGACGGTCGGCTACTTCCTGCGGTCAGCGCGCTCGCCCAGGGGCAGCGTGCTGATCTCGCTCCTGGCCGACGCGATCGTCCTGGGTGGCGCCGTCGCGTTCGTCGGCGGCACCAGTCGCGGTCTGGTGATGCTGTACGGGATCGTGATCGTGAGCGCCGGCATCCTGCTGGGTCCGCTGGCGGCGCTGTCCTTCGCGGTGCTCTGCGGGTTGCTCGCGGTGGGCCAGCTCGTCGTCGAGGAGCTGGGGATGGTCCCGTCGCTGCTGTTCCGCCCGGATCTGGACGAGCGGGTGCCCATCCTGCTGATCAGCATCGCGGGGCTGGCCAGCGTCGGCTACCTGACCGCGACGTATGCGAGCCGCCTGCACGAGCTGGTCGCGCTCGGCCGCGACGAGGCTGCCGAGGTGCAGCTGCGCGGCCGGCGCCGTCGGTTGTTCGTGCAACAGGCCAGCCTCGACGTGCGCGCACCGCTGCGCGAGCTGGAGCAGGTCGCGGGGATCCTCGACGCCAGCCGCGAGGACCTGCGCGACGCCGAACGGAGCCGGCTCGCGCACCGGCTGCGCGCCAGCGTGACCCGCCTCGAGGCCGAGGTGGGCGTGCTGTCCGATGTCGGCGCCCTGGACGCGGTCGGCGATCAGCGTCCGGAGCCCGTGGAGCTGGCCCGCGTGGTCGAGGACGTCGTCAGCGCGCTCGGTGACCGGCTCGACGGCTACGTCGTGGACGCCGAGGTTCGCGCGCTCAAGGTCGTCGGGGACCGCCGTGGCGCGCGGCGCATCGCCTACAGCCTGCTGGAGAACGTGGTCGAGCACACGCCGTCCGGCACGGTGGTGCGCGTCACGGCCGTCACCACCGCTGGCCGTGGCGTGCTGGTCGTCACCGACAACGGCCCCGGCATCGCGGCGGGGGTCGCCGACGGAATGTTCGCCGCGCCCGAGGAGAAGGGCAGTCGCGTCGGCCTCCCCCTGGTCGCCGAGCTGTGCGCCGCCATGGGCGCCGAGGTCCGCTACGAGCCGGCCCCCGCTGGCGGCGCCCGCTTCCTGGTGGCGTTCCGGCTGGCCCCCGCCGGCGCACCCACCACGGACTGACACGTGAATGCGCCCGAGCCTGCGAGGGCGATTCTCGCCTGCCATCGGTCGAAGGTCCAGCAAAGAACGGGGGTCGGGCCGGTAGACTCCGGTCCTTGCCCTTCCCTCGATGAGGACCGACCTCATGGCCACCTTCGGACCGCTGCTCACCGCGATGGCGAGCCCCATGCGGGCCGATCGCTCGCTCGACCTCGACGGCGCTCAGCGGCTGGCCGTCCATCTCGTCGAGCACGGCTCCGACGGGATCGTGGTGGCCGGCACGACCGGTGAGTCTCCAACGCTGACCCACGATGAGACGCTGCGACTGTTCCGCGCCGTGGTCGAGGCGGTGGGCCAGCGGGCGACCGTCGTCGCGGGCGTGGGCAAGAACGACACGGTCGCGACGGTCGAGCTGGCTGGGCAAGCCGCCGGCTGCGGGGTCGACGGGCTGCTGGTCGTGAACCCCTACTACAACAAGCCGTCCCAACGCGGCCTGGCCGGGCACTTCACCGCGGTGGCGGGCGCCACCGACCTCCCCGTGCTGCTCTACAACATCCCGGGGCGCACGTCGGTCGAGGTAGCGCCGGAGACGCTGCTGCGCCTGGCCGAGGACGTGCCGATGATCCGCGGCGTCAAGGATGCCGTCGGGGATCTGGCCAAGACCGGCTGGCTGGCCGCGCGTGCCCCTGACGGGTTCGAGATCCTCTCCGGCGACGACGCCAACTGCCTGCCGCTGCTCGCGGTCGGCGGGATTGGCCTCGTCAGCGTCGCGGCCCACCTGGTCGGCGACGACCTGGCCGCGATGATCGAGGCGTTCCCGAGCGCTCCAGCCAAGGCTCGCGACATCCACCTCAGGCTGCTGCCACTGCTGACCGGGCTGCTGGCCATCGACACCAGCCCGGGCCCGCTCAAGGCGGCACTCGACCTCGTCGGTCTGCCTGGCGGACCCGTGCGGCCACCGCTGGCCGGGCTCGACGCCGCCGGCGCCGCGCAGCTGCGCGGCGCGCTGGCCGCGGCCGGCGTCGCCGTCGCGGGGGACGCCCGGTGACCGCGCGCGTCAGCTTCTTCGGGGGGCTCGGCGAGATCGGCGCCAACATGGCGTCGGTCGAGGTCGATGGGCGCCTGGCCATCCTCGACGTCGGGCTCACCTTCCCCGACGCCGAGCACTACGGCATCGATCTCATCCTGCCCGACTGGGCGCCGCTGCGGGACCGAGCCGACGACGTCGACTGCGTGGTCATCACCCACGGCCACGAGGACCACATGGGCGCGCTCCCCTTCTTCCTGCGCGACTTCAACAACATCACCGTGTACGCCAGCCGTCTCACGTGCGGGCTGCTCGAGGCGAAGCTCACCGAGCACCCCGACACCTCCGCCGACCTGCGGGTCGTCGAGGCGGGCGACCGCATCACCACCGGCCCGTTCGACATCGAGTTCGTCGGGGTGACCCACTCGATACCTGACGGGTTCGGCGTCGCCTTCCACACTCCGGACGGCACGATCCTGCACTCGGGCGACTTCAAGCTCGACCAGACGCCGATCGACGGCAAGCCCACCGACCTCCCGCACCTCGCCGAGCTCGGTGACGTCGGTGTCGCGCTCCTCCTGGCGGACTCGACCAACGCCGACACTTCCGGTCACACCAAGACCGAGCGCAGCGTCGGCAAGACGCTGCGCGACACCTTCGCCGAGGCGGACGGCCGCATCGTCGTCACCACCTTCGCCAGCCACGTCCACCGGGTCCAGCAGATCATCGACGCCGCCATCCAGACCTCGCGGCAGATCTGCTTCGTCGGGCGGTCCATGGTGCGCAACATGCCGATCGCGCGCGATCTGGGCTACCTGACCTACGACCCCGCGGCCATCGTGGAGATCCACGAGGTCGACAACCTCGCGCGCGACGGGGTCGTGATCATCTGCACCGGTTCGCAGGGCGAACCGTACGCCGCGCTGTCGCTCATGGCGGCGGGGCAGCACCGACAGGTCCAACTGCAGTCCGGCGACACGGTCGTCATGGCGTCGTCGGTGATCCCCGGCAACGAGGCCGCCATCTTCAAGTCCATCAACGGTCTGTCCCGGCAAGGCGCCCGTGTGGTCCACAAGGGCATCGCCGACGTGCACGTGTCCGGTCACGCCGCCGCCGACGAGCTGCGCTACTACCACAACATCGTGCGACCGAAGGCGTTCGTGCCGGTCCATGGCGAGTACCGCCACATGGTCGCCCACGCCGAGATCGCCCGCTCGACCGGCCTCGCGGCCGACCGGGTGTTCGTGTGCGAGGACGGCGACACCGTGGAGCTGACCGACGGCGTGGTCGGCCGTGGACCGTCATTCACCGCGGGGCGCGTGTTCGTGGACGGGCTCGGGGTGGGCGACGTCGGCAGCGCGGTCCTGCGTGACCGCGGCAAGCTGTCCTCCGAGGGTGTGTGCGTCGCCGTCATCGTCATCGACGGCCATGCGCGGCTGGTCAGCGAACCCCAGATCGTCCAGCAGGGCGTCATCTACGAGCCCGAGCAGGCCCAGCTGCTCGACCTGGCGGCGAAGGTCCTCTCCGAGGAGCTGCGGGCGGGTCGCGACAGCGACGGCGCGGTCATCCGTCGGACGACCGCCCAGACGCTCGCCCGGTTCTGGCGTGAGCAGACCGGACGCCGTCCCGTGATCCTCCCGCTGCTGGTGGAGCTGTAGCGCATGGCCCGCACGGGTACCGACCGGACCACGAAGGCCTCCAAGCCCGCCCCGCCCAAGGGCCGCGCGAAGGCGCCGGACAAGGGTGGACGAGGCCGTGCCGCGGCCACGCAGGCGGTCAGTCGCGCCGAGGAGCGCGACAACCCGGATCAGCTGCGCGACATCTGGGGTGTGGTGTTCCTGGTCATGGCCTTCCTCGCGGGGCTGGGCCTGTACTTCGAAGCGGCGGGGACCGTGGGCGTCTTCCTGACGCTGCTGCTCCGCGGGCTGTTCGGGGTGTTCGGGCTGTCGGCGCCGCTCGCGCTGGCCGCGGTGGGGATCGTCCTGCTGGGTGAGCGGCGCTCCGCCAACCTCCGCATCGCGCTGGGCGCGACGCTGATCGCCTGCGGGCTCGTGGGGGTGTGGCACGTGCTGCAGGGCGCCCCCGGGTTCAGCGCGGAGCTCGCGGTCCTGCACGCCTCCGGCGGGTGGCTCGGGGCCGCGCTGGTCCTGCCGCTGCAAGCGGTCGCCGCGACGGCCGGTGCGGTCGTGCTGCTGGTCGCCCTGGCGTTGATCGGGCTGCTGATCGCCACCGCCACGTCGCCCAAGGTCATCGGCCACTGGGTCAGCGAGCAGGTCGTCCGAGGGCGGGACGCGATCGACGCACGCCGCGCCAGCCGCGACGAGCGTGACCGGGACGACGCCGAGGCTGTGACCGTCCTGGCCGGCGAGCTGGACGAGGCCGTCCCGGATCCGACCACGCTGGCCGACGCCGCGGCCGTGACCGTGGCCGACGACCAGACGACGGGACCGATCTTCGAGGGACTGGACGACCGCGCCGAGGAGGGCGCGGACGCGAACGCACCCAGCGACACGGCCACCATCCTCATGACGGATGCCGCCGCCGCTCACAAGCTCGCGCCGCCGCGAGAGGGGGATCCGTGGGCGGGCTATGAGCTGCCGTCGCGGGCTCTGCTGCGCACGGGGCGGGCCGCGCCGGGCAACAAGAAGACGCTGGACCAGATGACGCGCGCGCTGGAGCACACGCTGCGTCAGTTCGGCGTCGACGCGGCGGTGGCGCGGGTGTCGCGCGGACCGACGGTGACGCGTTTCGAGATCTCGCTCGGTGAGGGGGTGCGCGTGGGCGCGGTCACCAAGCTCGGCGACGACATCTCCTACGCGCTCGCGACCCCCGAGATCCGCATCGTCGCTCCGATCCCCGGCAAGTCGGCGATCGGCATCGAGGTCCCCAACCGGGACCGGGACCACATCACGCTGGGCGACGTGCTGCGCTCGCCGGAGGCGGCGGCGCATGCGCACCCGCTTGCGGTCGGGGTGGGGGTGGACATCGCGGGCAACTCGGTGATGGTCAACCTCGCGAAGATGCCCCATCTGCTGATCGCGGGCGCGACCGGGTCGGGCAAGTCGGTGACGATGAACGGGATCGTGACCAGTCTGTGCATGCGCGCCTCGCCGCGGCAGGTGCGGATGATCCTGGTGGACCCCAAGCGGGTGGAGCTCAACCACTATGAGGGCGCGCCGCATCTGCTGACGCCGGTGGTGACCGACCCCAAGCGCGCGACCGAGGCGCTGGCGTGGACGGTCAAGGAGATGGAGGACCGCTACGAGCGGCTGGCGATGCTGGGCTACCGCAACATCGACGCCTACAACGCGGCCGTTGCGGAAGGGAGCGTGCGGGACGCTCCCGTGCTGTCGGGCGAGGCCGATACGACCTGGGAGGCGCTGCCCTACGTCGTGTTCGTCATCGACGAGCTGGCCGACCTGATGATGGTCGCGCCCCGCGACGTCGAGAACCACATCGTGCGCATCGCACAGATGGCACGCGCCGTGGGCATCCACCTGGTGATCGCGACGCAGCGCCCTTCGGTCGACGTGGTCACCGGTCTGATCAAGGCCAACGTCCCGTCCCGGCTGGCGCTGGCCATGGCGACCCAGACCGACAGCCGCACGATCCTTGACCAAGGCGGCGCCGAGAAGCTGGTCGGCCTCGGCGACATGCTGTTCCTTCCGGCCAACGCCTCCAAGCCCCACCGCATCCAGGGCTGCTACGTGGACGAGGCCGAGATCGAGCAGGTCATCGCGCACTGCAAGGCCCAGAAGGAACCCGACTACCAGACTGGCGTGGTGCGCTCCGGCAACCAGGCTCGGATGGCCGACCACACCGGGGACGACGCCTCCGACAGCGACCTCACGAAGGCCGCGATGGAGCTAGTGGTCCGGTCCGGCCTCGGCTCCACGTCGATGCTGCAGCGCAAGCTCAAGGTCGGCTTCGCCCGCGCCGGGCGCCTCATGGACGAGCTGGAGGAAACCGGTGTAGTCGGCCCGTCAGAGGGCCCCAAGGCCCGCCAGGTGCTGATGAGCGTGGAGGAGCTCGAGCAGCACCTGGACTCCGGTTCGTGACGCGTGGGCGTTCGCGGCTCGCCGAACGCCGGCGGGACGCACGCCAGCGGCGAACCCTGCGCGCGCTGCGCTGGACCGGCGGGACGGCGCTGGTCCTCGCGCTGGCACTGACCGTGCTGGCGCTGCCCCTGACGCTGTTCCCCGACACACTCCCCGCTCCGAGCGACGAGAGCGACGCGGTGGTGCTGCTCAGCGGTGGGCGCGGCGAGCGACTCGACCGCGCGCTGGCCGTGATGGCCAGGACCGAGGCGCCGGCGCTGTGGATCTCCAACGGCTCCGATCCCCGCTGGCCTGAGGCGAACGCGCTATGCGGCACACGCGGGGAGAGCTACGCGGTGCGCTGCTTCGAGCCCGTCCCGCAGAGCACCCGCGGTGAGGCCCGCTGGGTTGCGGAGTCCGCCGGCGACGAGGGCTGGACCCGAGTGACGCTGGTCACCTCCACCTATCATGTGACACGCGCCAGGCAGCTCACCCAACGCTGCTTCGGCGGCGCCGTCGAGGCGGTCGCCGCGACCCCCGACCACGACTGGACGCGAGCCGTCGCGCTGACGCTGCGCGAGCTCGCTGGGCTGGCGCGCGACACCTTCGTCGACCGCGACTGCTGAGCGTCACCAACTTTCTCGCTGGACTGGGGGTTCCTGCGGGCCGCCGGCCCCGCAGTGACGGTGTCCGGCCGCGACAGCGGCACATTCTCGCTGCACGGCGGGTTTGCTCGGCGCGTGGACGGCCGAGGCAGGGTCTTTAGGATGGCGGATGCGTGAGCTGTGCCGCTGCGCCCACGCGGCGCAGCGCGGCGATCTCCTCCGGCCCGATCTCGATCTCGGCGAGGATCTCCTCGGTGTGCTGACCGGGCAGTGCCGGCGGCCGGGTCAGGGCCGACACGGTGCGGGAGAAGCGCGGTGCGGGCGCGGGCTGGGTCACGCCGTCCGGCTCGGCGAACACCGCGCGGGCGACGGCCTGCGGGTGCGTCGGAGCCTCGGTCAGCGACAGCACAGGGGCGACGCAGGCGTCCGACTCCGCGAAGACCCCAGCCCAGTCGTCCCGGGTACGGCCGGCGAACACGCGTGCCAGCTCCTCCGCTTGGGCGTTCCACCGGCCACGATCGTGCTGCGGCCACGCCCCAGGGTCCAGCCCGAGGAGGCCCAGCAGATCGGCGTAGAACTGCGGCTCGAGCGCGCCGACGGCCACGAACTCGCCGTCCGCGCAGCGGTAGCAGCGGTAGAACGGCGCGCCCCCGTCGAGGATGTTCGCCTGCCGTTCGGTGGACCACGCGCCGGTGCTGAGCAACCCGTGGAACATGGCCGTCTGCAGTGCGGCACCATCGATCATTGCGGCGTCCACGACCTGACCGCGCCCTGACCGGCAGCGCTCGACGAGCGCGCATACCACTCCGAACGCCAGCAGCATCCCGCCACCACCGAAGTCCGCGACGTAGTTGAGCGGCGGCGGGGGCGGCCGGTCGGCGTCGCCAACCGGGTGCAGCGCGCCAGCCACCGCGGCGTAGTCGAGATCGTGTCCGGGGCGCTGCGCCCAAGGGCCGTCCTGTCCCCAGCCAGTCATCCGGCCGTAGACGAGCCCGGGGTGCTGCTCGGCGAGCGCCTCCGGGCCCAGCCCCAGACGCTCCATCACCCCTGGGCGGAAGCCCTCGATGAGCACATCGGCGCCCGCCAGCAGGCGTCGCGCCGTCCCAGCCCCTTGAGGGTGCTTGAGATCGAGGGCGACCGACCGCCGCCCCCGCGCGAGCACGTCCCTCGTCGCGTCGCCCAGCGCCAGGCCGCCTGCGGTGACCCGGTCGATGCGCACCACGTCCGCGCCCGCGTCGGCCAGAAGCATGCCTGCGAAGGGGCAGGGCCCGATCCCGGCTACCTCCACTGCCCGCACACCTGCCAGCGGTCCCGCCACGATGTCCTCCCCTGTCTCACGGCCCGGTTGCGGCGGTCGCGCCGCCACGGTCAGCGCTGCGCCGATCATCCAGAATCGGTCGGCGTCGCCGCCCGAGGGCGCAGGTCAGCCGAACGCGATCTTGGAGGACAGCGTCGCGGCGTCCAGGTACGGAAGGGTGACCGTGACCGTGGTCCCGGTACTCGGCTGGCTGTCCAGGCTGATGGAGCCGTGCAGCGCGTCGACCAGCTGGCGGACGATGTACAGCCCGAGGCCTGCGCCGGAGGTCTCCATGAACAGCGGGTCCTCGACGCGCTCAAAGCGCTCGAACACCCGGTCCAGGTCACCGGCGGCGATTCCGCGGCCGCGATCGGCGACGGTGATGCGGAAGCGATCGCCCTCGACGAGCAGGGCGATGTCGATCAGGGCCCCCGGCGGGGAGAACTTGCACGCGTTGTCGGCGAGGTTGTCGACGATCTGCCGTACTCGAAGCGGGTCGGTGACCCCGTAGACACGGTCGGGCGCGCTGATCGCCAGCTCCCGGTCCGGGTAGGCGCGCCTGAGCTGGCCGGCGGAGTCGCGGAGCAGTTGCGCCAGGTCGGTCGGGACGGCCTCGACGACGATCGGTCGCGCGCCTTCCGCGGACAGCTGACCGACGAGGATGAGGTCGTTGACCAGGCGCGCGAGGTGGTCGGCGCGGCTCTCGATCTGTCCCAGCAGGCGCTCGCGGTCGTCGGCGCTGAGCTTGTCCCAGCGGCGCAGCAGCAGCTGCGCGCTGCCCTTGATCGGGGTGAGCGGCGTGCGCAGCTCGTGCGACACCACCGCGAGCATGTCGTCCTTCATGCGGGCGAGCCGGCGCTCCTGGGACACGTCGTGCACGACCGCGACCCGCAGGCGGTCGTGAGCGATGTCGCTGACCGATGCGATCGCCACCCGCCATACGCGCGTCTCGGCTGGGCGGGTGAGGTCGTGGATCCCGTCGCTCTCCCATGGTCCCGGGCCGAGCACGTCGCGGATCCGACAGCCCATCGCCGCGGCGGCCTCGAAGCCGGACAGGCTGGCCATGGCGGGGTTCCAGACCTGTACGACCCCCGCGCCGTCGATCACGCAGATGCCGTCGGCCGTGCCGTCGACCACCGCTCGCAGCGTGGCGCGCTCCTGTTCGAGGCGGACCGCCGCGACCGCCCGGGACGCGTGGACGCGGCCGGACTGCCCGAGCCGCTCGAGCCACTCGACGGTGTCCTCGGCCAGCTCGGGGAGCCCGGGCCAGATCACGAGGACGCCGTGCCCCAGCCCGATCGCCGCGCACGGACCCTCGACGTTCGGGCCCATGCTCTGGCCACGGGTCACCAGCGCCACGGCGAGGTCAGACCCCACGCGGCACGGCTGGCTGCCGGGCGGTACCGGACCGATCCAGCGATCGTCCTGCCACACCGCCGCCCTGACGCCCAGCAGTCGCTCGGCGGCGTTCTGGGCCAGCGCAGCCAGCTGGTCGACGCTGGCCGCCTGGCCGAGCGCCTGCTCGATCTCGACGAACCGCTCGGAGCGCTCGCGCTCGAGCTGTGCGCGCACCCGCTGCCGCGACGCCGAGTGGAGCAGCAGCACGGGGATGGCCAGCGCCGGCAGCGCGAACGGCTCGGCTGTCCAGACGACCACAGCGAGCACGCCGAGGGCGAGGCCCTGCGCGGGCAGCACGAGGACCGGAACAGCGAGCCTCCTGACCGTGCGGATCAGCGTCCCGTCGCTGGTCAGCGAGATCATTCCCGACACGACCAGCACGTTGGCGACGGTGAACACGAGCATCGCCGCCACCACACCTGCGATCGTCATTGGGCCGATCTCGCGGCTGACCGGGATGAGCGCTTGACCGGTCAGGGTCGCCAGCCCGACGGCCAGCGCGTGCTGGCCGAGGTTGAACATCGGCTTCACGAAGGTCTGGCGTTCTCGGACGGCCTCGACGGTGAGCACGACGGCCGTGCCCACGACGGAGGCGATGAGGACGCCGGCCGCCGTGGTCAGCAGCAGGCCTGCCGCCAGGGCGGCGTCACCCAGGGAGATCCGCGCGTTGCTGGCCCCTGAGAACGGCAGATCGACGTACAGCAGGCCGCCGACCGCGATCGCCGCGGCGAGGATCAGGATGCTCGGCGCCGGCAGCGGGAGGCGGCTGTGCGTCACGACGAAGGCGGCGACGCCCAGCGCCGCCGCCCCGACGGCGAAGGCGTACGCGACCGCTGCGGAAGGAAGCTGCTCTGGCCGGGGCCTTCCGCTAGCCCCTGAAGCTGGATGCGATATTGACCGCGAGGTCAATTCCAGCGAACTTCTTCGGTCCCGTTACCGTTCCAGCGGACCTCGTTCCAGCGGACCTCGTTCCAGCGGACCTCCTGGGGCCCAGCGCCGTTCCAGCGGACCTCCGCCACCTGGCGTTCGCCATGGCTGAGTCCGGCCTCCCGGGCTGGCTGCACGGCGAACAATCCGGCGACCAGCAGCGCCAGGGCGGCCCCGAGGGCCGCGAGCCGGGCCCGGGTCGTGATCACTGCTACGTCGCGCATGTCATTCCTTCGATACGTTCAGCACTGATCGATCAACGCTACTGGGCACGCGGCCACTTTCGTGGCCACGTCACCACTGTCGGCAACTCGGGCGCAGTCAGCAAGGGCCATTTCGACAACCACCCCGGAGGGCTAGTCCCAACGGGGGAGACCGTCGGGTCCCCTGGCTGACCTGTGGCGGCCGCAACGACGGCGCCTCGCTACTCTGGCTGCGCGGCCGGACGAGCCGTGACGCGCCAGAGCAGGACGGTCACGATGGCGTACCGGACGGTCATCGAGGCTTTGCGGACGCAGCGGGCGGCCACCTTGGCTCAGCTCGCCGCGCTCCCATCTGATGGCTGGGAGATCGTCTGCGAGGGTGGGTCCCGACCCCGCGTGCGCGACGTCGCCGGCCATCTTCTGGCGGTCGACACCGCAGCCGTCACCGGGCGGCTGCTGCCGGTGATGCGGGCTGGCTCGCTGGTCGAGCTCGCGGGCTGGGACGACGACGCCGTGGCCCGCTACGCGGAGCAACCGCCGGAGGAGCTGCGCGTCGAGCTGGCGCGGGTCGGTGATCGGCTGGCTCACTTAGCGGGTCGGGTGCCGCGTGCCGCTGCGCAGATCCCGGTTTCCACGGTGCTCGGTCGGCAGCCATTGGGTGTGCTGCTTGCGCGTCGGGTCATGAACGAGTGGGTGCGCACGGATGACATCGCCCGCGCGACTGGCGCCGCTCGCAGACCCGCTCCGGGGGTCCCGGCCGTTCTCACCCTGGGGGTGCTGAGGGCGTTGCCGGCGCTGACTCTGCCGCACATGGAGGTCTCCGCCGGAGTCGTCAGGCTGGTCGTGGGCATCGCCGACGGCCCCGAGGCGCCGGTCGATCCCGACGACCGGGCCGCGCCCCGCGTGACGTGGTCGCTCGACTTCGCGCGTCGGCAGTACGGCAGGCGCGTCAGCGCACCACCAGACGCCACGGTGCGGCTGCACGCGACACACCTGGCGCTGGTCGCAGCCGGCAGGCGCCACTGCGACACCGACGTGGCCGTCGACGGCGACCACGAGCTCGCCGCGACGGTGCTGGCCGAGCTCGCACGCGCGGCCACGCGCGCTCACTCCCCGAACGCGGTCGATGGCCGGTTCCTATACTGACCAGCGGAGCCTGCCGCTCGTCGCCGCAGGGCCCGTGCCTCGACGCGAAGGAGCCGTCAGATGTCGACCGGGATCGGCGAGACGCTCAGCGCCACCCGACGGCGGCAGGGCTGCACGCTCACCGATGCCTCGGACGCCACGAAGGTGCGCGAGACCTATCTCGTGGCTCTGGAGCAGGAGGAATTCGCGACCCTCGGCAGCCATGTGTACGTGCGGGGTTTCATCAGCTCCTACGCGAAGTTCCTCGGTCTGGATCCGGCCCCGCTGCTCGATGCCTACGCGCGGGTGCACCAGCGGCCGGAACAGCGCGACGCCGGGCGCGACGCGCCGCCCGAGGGGATCGGCGAACCGACGGTGGTGCAGGTACCGGTGATCCCGCTCGCGATCGCAGCAGCGATCATGCTGCTGGTGATCCTCGTCATCGTCCTGACTGGCGGCGACGGTGCAGCGGCAGGCATGTTGGCCGGTGTGACGGCTGGCGTGGCTGCGCGGCCGTGAGCGCGGC
The DNA here is from genome assembly GCA_013695145.1 of Euzebyales bacterium. Classification (GTDB taxonomy): domain Bacteria; phylum Actinomycetota; class Nitriliruptoria; order Euzebyales; family Egibacteraceae; genus JACDBB01. Next base: position 2,567 of record JACDBB010000229.1, on the reverse strand, counting down.
GCTGCGAGATGATGGCCACCAGATGCTGAGTCGTGAATGGCGGAGCTCGCGGAGCGATTCTCACAATCCCCGGTGGTGGCCATCGCGCGGCGATGGCCATGAGACGTTGCCGTCTTGAGCGGATCCGCAGGCGATGCTCGCGCTGGCGTGACGGACGCGACGCGCGTCGACCCCCCCTGGTGGAACGCCGCCAACCTGTTCACGCTCCTGCGCGTGGCGCTGGTGCCGGTCATCGGGGTGCTGCTCGTCGCGGGCGGCGACGGCGCACGGTGGTGGGCGTTCGGCATCTTCTGCTTTGCCGCGTTGACCGATTCGGTCGACGGCTGGGTCGCGCGGCGCCTCATCGGCGTGACCCGGTGGGGGCAGCTTGCGGACCCGGCCGCCGACAAGGCGTTGATCGTGGGGAGCCTGGCGATCCTCGCCTATCTGGATCGCCTGCCATGGTGGGCGGTCGGCGTGATCGTCGTCCGCGAGATCGGCGTCACCGTCCAGCGGCAGGTGCTGCTGCGCCGCGGCGTGGTCATGTCCGCCAGCGTGTTCGGCAAGGCCAAGACGGTGTCGCAGGTCGTGGCCGTGACGTGTTACCTGCTGCCTGGCGCTCCGGAGCCTCTGCGGCTGGCGGCTCTGCTGGTCGCGGTGCTCTTCACGCTCGCCAGCGGGCTCGAGTACGTCTGGCGGGGACGGAGGCTCGCGCGTGCGAGCTGAGTTGATCGCGGTGGGCAGCGAGCTGCTGCTCGGTGAGTCCGTGGACACCAACTCGGCGTGGATCGCCTCTCGCCTGGCGGAGATCGGCGTCGATGTCCACCGTCACACGACGGTGGGCGATAACGTCGCGCGCATGACGGAGGCCATCCGCGAGGCGCTGGGTCGGGCCGACGCGGTCGTGCTGACGGGCGGGCTCGGTCCCACCCAGGACGACCTGACCCGCGACGCCGTGGCGGCGGTCGCCGGCGTACCGCTGGAGCGGCGGGCACGTCTGGTCGAGTACCTGCGCGACTACTTCGCTCGCGCGGGGCGGGACATGCCGGAGCGCAACCTTGTTCAGGCCGACCTGCCGGTGGGTGCGCGCGTCCTTGACGCGATCGGAACCGCGGCGGGCTTCGCGCTGGACGTCGACACCCGCACGATCTATGCCCTACCGGGGGTCCCGCGCGAGATGCGGGCCATGATCGCCCGCGACGTCATCGGTGATCTGAAGATGCGCGGAGGTCTCGCCACGACCGTGAGCCGGGTGGTCCGCACGGCGGGGATGAGCGAGTCCGCCGTCGCGGATGTCGTCGGCGACCTGGTCGCCCGGCTGGACGCCGAGGCGAAGGCCGGCGCCGCCGGCGTGCCCACGATCGCGTTCCTGGCCAGCCGCGGTGAGACGAAGGTGCGGGTCACCGCCAAGGCGGACACGCGCATCCTCGCCCTGGCGCGGCTGGACCCGGTGGTCGACGAGCTGGTGGTGCTGCTGGGCAGGGGCGTGGCCGGAATGGACGACGAGGGGGGCGAGTTCGCCGTGGCGCGGGCGCTGTCGGCGCGCGTTTGGACCCTGGCGGCCGGGGAGTCGATCACCGGTGGAGCACTGGGCGCGCGGCTGGTACGGGTCCCTGGCGCCAGCGAGTGGTTCCGTGGTGCGCTGGTGACCTACGCGACGCCGGTCAAGGCCGACCTGGCCGGCGTCGACGCCGAGCTGCTCGCCCAGGAGGGTCCAGTCAGCGAGGCCACCGTCGCCGCGCTGGCGGTCGGTGCCCGCGACCGGATGGGGGCCGATGTGGGCGTGGCGGTCGTGGGCGTCGCGGGGCCCTCGCCGCAGGGGGGCATGCCGGTCGGCACGGTGTGCGTCGCCGCCGTCCTGCCCGGCGATGAGCCGGTCAGGCGGACCGTGCGGTTGCCGGTCGGTGGCATGGAGGCCGACAGCGTCGAGGGACTGGCCGCGTCCCGCACCGAGGTGCAGGAGTGGGCGGCGAGCGTCGCGCTCGAACATCTGCGCAGGACTCTGACCCAGGCCGGGGTAGGTCGGCCCGGGGAGAGACGGGGTAGGTCGGCCCGGGGAGAGACGGGGTAGGTCGGCCCGGGGAGAGATAGCGGGTAGGTCGGCCCGGGGAGAGATAGCGGGTAGGTTCTGACGTCGTGAGCGCTGCAGTCAGATTGCGTCTGTTCGTCGCCGTCGAGGTGGGGGAGCCCGCGAAGGCGGCGCTGGCGCGTGCCGTGGAGCCGTACCGGCCGCGCCACCCGGGGCTGCGGTGGGTCGAGCCCGGCCAGTGGCACATCACGTTGGCGTTCGTCGGCGGCGTCCTCGCGGAGCGGGCCGCGACGGTGGGGGAGGTGACCGCGGCCGCTGTGCGGGGGGCGGCGCCGCTGCGCCTGAAGCTCGACGGCGGTGTGGGCACCTTCGACGGGCGCGCACTGTGGGTCGGCGTCGAGCACCACGACGGTCTCAAGGAGCTCGCCGACGGTCTGGTCGAACGGTTGGCCGAGACGGGGTTCGCCATGGAGACGCGGCGGTTCGTGCCGCACTGCACGATCGCCCGCACGCCGCGTGGCGCCTGGTTGCCGGCCGAGTTGACCAACGAGCTGCGCCC
>JACDBB010000227.1 GCA_013695145.1 Euzebyales bacterium | reverse complement strand
CTGCGAGGGCGATTCTCACAATCTTGGTGGTGGCGGTCGCGCGGCGGCCGTCATGGGATCCTGGCGGCGCCTGCTGGGCTTGCCGGCCGCCAGGAACCCCGCGTACATGATCGACACACCCGCGGTGAGCGCGACGGCGACGAACGCGTCGAGCCCGGCTCGCAGGAACGACGACGAGGTCGCGGAGACGAGGACTCCCAGCGCGATCAGCAGGATGCCGTAGCGCTTGTTGCGGAGCCCCGACCAGAGGCAGCCCCCCAACACGACGATGGTGCCGAAGATCGTGAACGGCCGCAGCACCGCGTAGGCGAGGCTGCCGGCGCCGAGCACGCGCCGACCCTCGGGGATCGCCCCGGACGCGTCGGCGGCCGCCAGCGCCTGCGGGTCGAAGGGGCTGGTCAGCATCGCCCCCGCCGTCCAGACCGCGAACAGCAGCGCGAACGTCCACCACAGCGCCGCCCGCCCGGGGTCCAGCAGGTGCAGCTGTCCCACAGCGAGCAGGGGGACGTTCAGGAGCGCGCCGGTCAACCAGTAGACGCCGTAGCTGGCCGGCGACCAGCCCGACGCGAAGCCGACCACCAGCGCGACCATCCCGACCGCGTAGCACGACAGCGACAGCGCCCACGCCAGGGCGTGGTGGCGGCGCTTCGCCAGGTACTCGCGCGCCAGCTGCGCGGCGAACACACCGGCCACCACAGCGCCGACGGCGGCCAGCGCGACGGCGAGGACGTTCACGACTTGAGCTCCCTGCGCAGGACCTTGCCACTGGGCAGCTGCGGCAGCGCGGCGACGAAGTCGACCACCTCGGGGCACTTGAAACGCGCCAGCGACCGGAGGCAGTGGTCGATCAGCTCGTCGGCGGTGGCCTCCTGCCCGTCACGCAGCACGACGACCGCCCTGACGCACTCGCCGGTGTAGGGGTGCGGACGGCCGACGACCGCTGCCGCGGCGACCTTGGGGTGGCGGTACAGGACCTCTTCCACCTCGCGCGGATAGACGTTGAAGCCGCTCACGATGATGAGGTCGGACTTGCGGTCGACCAGGTAGAGGTCGCCGTCGGACGCGTAGCCGATGTCGCCCGTGTGGAACCACCCGTCGACCAGTGCCTCGGCGGTGGCCTCTGGCCGTCGCCAGTACCCGGAGAACACGTTGGGACCGCTGGCGACGACCTCGCCGGGATCACCACGCCGGACCGGCCTGCCGGCCTCGTCGACCAGACGCAGCCGCACGCCCGGCACGGGTTTGCCGACGCTGCCCGGCCGCGGCACATCGTCCATCGCGACGCTCGTGAGGACCGGCGAGGTCTCCGTGAGGCCGTATCCCTCCCACACGGGAATGCCGAACTCGGAGGAGAAGCGCTCCAGCACCGCCGCTGGCAGCGGCGCCGCGCCGGACACCGCGAACCGCACGCTGGCGAGGTCGGTGTCGGTCAGCCCCGGTGTGTTCACCCACGCGACGTACATGGGCGGCGCGCCGATGATCACCGAGACCCGGTTCGTGGCGATGGCCTCCAGCGTGGCGACGGCATCGAAGCGCTCGACGAGCAGCAGCGTCGCCCCACGCGCGATCGCGTAGGCCATGGCGACGTTGAGCGCGTAGATGTGGAACAGGGGCAGGACGCACAGCACGACGTCCCGCTCCTCGACGCGCAGCCGCGTACCGGCCATCTGGTCGTGGTTGGCCAGCAGGTTGGCGTGGGTGAGCATCGCCCCCTTCGGACGGCCGGTGGTGCCCGAGGTGTACTGCAGCAGCGCGACGAGACCGTCGGTCATGGGCGCGGGGGGCGCGGGCGAGATCGGCTCACGGCCGCCGCGCTCGAGCAGGTCACGCCACGGCAGCGCGCCGCGGACGGGCTCGGTCGCACCCGCGACGACGACGTGCTCCAGTGAGGGCAGTGCGCCGCGGATCCCGTCGAGCACGCCCAGCAGCCCCTCCGCGACGACCACCGCCTTGGCCCCCGAATCGCCGAGGATGTGCGCGACCTCGTCGGCGGTGAACGTCGCGTTCAGCGGGACGGCGACCAGACCGGCCCGCCAGATGCCGTACAGCGCCTCGCAGAACGCCGGCACGTTGCCGAGCAGCAGCGCCACGCGATCAGGCTGCCCGTCTGCGGTCGAGCCGCGCAGACCGAGGCCGCGCAGACCCGCCGCCGCCGCGTCAGCCGAGGCGTCGAGGTCGCCGTAGGTGACGGCCCGCTCGTGGAACACCATGGCGGGCTTGTCCGGGAGCCGGGACGCGCTCGACCGGAGGGTGTCGGCGAGGTTCACGGCACGAGCTCCTTGCAGGTGTCATCATCTCATGACGGTCGCTGCGCGACCGCCACAACCGGTATATCGAGAATCGCCCTCGCAAGCTCGGGCGCATTCACCTGTCCGCATCTCATGACGGTCGCTGCGCGACCGCCCAGCGCACGCAGACCCGCGCGGGGTCATGGTAGCGCGGGCCTGCGACCGGCCCGACGGTTGGCCACGGCGTCGTCAGCGAGCGTTCAAGCGGGCGCCCGGGTGTGGCCATCTGGCAGGTCCCCGGGGGATGGCGGCGGCGCTAGCCTGGCCAGCATGACCGGGGAACGACGGGGGGCGCGAGAGGCGCCGCAGCTATTGGCGTCGACGGGCCCGCTGTTGATGAGCCCGCTCGGCTGGGTGATGGACGCCATCGCCGAGGCGGGCTACTCGGGCTGCGAGCTCCTGCTGGCACACAACCCGGAGACGCGCGACCCGGAGCGCGTCCGCGCCTACGCGCAGCAGGCGGGCCTCACCGTTCCGGTCGTGCACGGCCCGTACATGGTGCTGCTGCGCACCGTCCTGGGTTCTAACTACCGGCGCAAGACCGAGCGCTCGCTGGAGATCGCCGCAGCCGTCGGTGCGCAGACCATGGTCGCCCACGCGCCGATGCGCTGGGAGCGCGGCGCCCGCGGCTGGCTTGCCGCAGGCGAGGTCGACGACGAGGCCGATGAGCTGGGAACCCAGTTCGCGATGGAGAACCTGTTCCCCGTCGCCGGGCGGCGGTTCTCGACGGTCATCAGCCCCGCCGACCTCGCTCCGTTCCGTCATGTCGTGTTCGACACCAGCCACTTCGCCGTCGCCGGTGTGGACCTGTTCGACGCCTGGGACGCGCTCGGCGAACGCGTGTCACACCTGCACGTGTCGGACAACTTCGGCAACGGCAAGGACAGCCACGCCCCGATCGGCGCCGGCGTCCTGCCGCTCGAGCGCTTCCTGGCCCACGTCGGGTCGACGGGGTACACGGGTACGGTGACGCTCGAGGTTGATTGCCGGACGCAGCTGGAGACCCGCGAGGATCTCGTGCGCTTCCTTGCGGCCGAGCGCGTCAAGGCCCAGCGCATGCTCGCCGGCGAGCCGATCACCGATCGCACCCCGGCGGACGCGTAGGTCGGCGGATCGGCGGCGCCCCGATCAGTCGGCTGTGCAGGATCAGCGGACGACCAGGCGCCAGATGCCATCTGCGCGGACGTCCAGCAGATGCAGCCCGGGCGGGACGCCCGGCAGGCCCGCCGTCCCGTCGGCCGTCTCCACCTCGGCCACGACCTCGCCGTCGACGTCGAGCACACGGACGGCCAAACCCTGGCCGGTCTCGGTCTCGACTTCCAGGGCCAACTCCTCGCCGGCTGGGCGGTCCTCGGTCACGCGAAACGGGTCGGTGACGGCGTCGCCCTCCCCCTCGACGACGACGGGAGCAGCGGGGCCCTCGAGGTAACGGGGCTGCTCGACGCTGGCTGCCCAGACACCGTCGGCGGTCACGGCCAGGCGGTAGTCCCCCGCCGGCACGCTGAGCGCCCGCACACCTCGGTACTCGCCGACCCCTTCGGTCAAGGGGACGAGCTCGTCGCCCGCGTCGACCAGGGCGGCAGAGAACGCTGCCTCGCCGTTGTGCGCGACCCGCACGAGCAGCAGACCGCCTTCGAGGGAGAACGGCTCCGTGGTCGCCTCGCCCTGACCGCTCAGCTGGACGGCAGCAGGACCGGGCCCTGTGGCCACGGCCGCCGGCGTGACAGGCGCGGCCGGCGTTGCCGTTGGCGAGGCAGTGGCCGCTGCCGCCGGCGTGGGGTTCAGAGGCGGCGCGAGCACGATGGGCTCGGAGCCCGTTGGTGCCGGCGCGGCGGTGCCGTCGCCGCCCCTCAGGACAAGCACGGCGATCAACGCTGCGAGCACCAGCGAGACGACGCCCACGGCCAGCAGCAGCCACAAGCGCTCCCGCTCGGGTGTCGGGGCGTCGGCGTGTCGCTCCTCGCTCATCTCCTGCTGCGCCTCCTGTCGCGCCGGCGGGGTGGCCGATGCCGCGCTGAAGGACGCCTGGTGGCGGACACAGCGTAGGGCGGCGCGGTGAACAGCGTAGGCGGCGCGGTGACCCGCGGCGCGGATGTACCCTCGGCGGGTGGCGCTCGCGGACGCCGACCGCAGTCCGGCGCGCCCCTGGCGTCGAGGAGCAACGCATGAGACCAGCGACGACCATCACGCTCGCGATCCTGCTCGTGGCCATCGTCGCTGCTCTGATCATCCAGCTCAGCGTGATCGGCAGGTAGGGGCGGGACCGGGGAGGCGCGCAGATCACCGGTGGCACCGCGGAACCGCTGGTTGTCGGCGACCCCCAGGTCGTCGAGCAGGTCCGGCTTGCCCGGGAGGGCTCAGCCGAGGCCTTCGCGGCGCTCTACGACCACTACCTCGATCAGATCTTCTCCTACGTCTACCACCGCGTCGGTCACCGCCAGACGGCGGAGGACCTGGTGGGCGACGTGTTCGTCCGGGCGCTGCGGCGGATCCGCGCGTTCCGATGGCAGGGCGTGGACTTCGGGGCATGGCTGATGACGATCGCCCGCAACCGGGTGCACGACCACTTCAAGAGCGCCCGCTTCCGACTTGAGGCGCCCGTCGAGGAGATCTTCGACTCACCGACGACCGACCGGGCTGACGATCCCGAGCAAGCGCTGCTGGCCGGCGACGTGGGGCGCCAGATTCACGCTGCGCTGCGACAGATGAAAGGCGACCAGGCCGAGGTCTTGTATCTGCGATTCATCCAGCATCTGGCCGTCGCCGAGACCGCTGCGGTCATGGGCAAGACTGACGGGGCGATCAAGGCTCTGCAGTACCGTGCCCTGAAGAGCCTCGCGAAGCACCTCCCAGGGGGGATGGGCAACTGATGAGCATCCTGACTCGCGGCGCTGGCGGCGGTGCCGAGCACCGCCCGCGTATGGTGATGACGATCCCCGTTTCTCCTCCGATGACGTACCCGCCGGCATGCCCGGTCGTTACGTTGAGTGAGGATCCGGGGTCGCGTCAGAGGCGACTGTCCGACTGGACGGAATACCGATGACCACCCGCGAAGCCGACGCACTGGCACGGCTGCTCGACGGCGACCCGCCTCCTGAGGGCGAGATTGGCCACGAGCTGCGCGCGCTGGCGTCGCTGGCGCAGGCGCTGCAGTCGCGGGCGACCGTCCGGCCGCGGCCGGCGTTCGCGGACAACCTGCGGGCCGAGCTGGTGGCCCAGGCCGCCGAGCCGCTCCGTCTGCCATGGCACCGGCGCGCCCGCGACGCGTGGGGCGATCAGCTCGCCCGCCTGCGGATGTCGGGGCGCACCGCGATGGCCGCGGGGATGGCGGCACTGGCGCTGGTGTCCGGTGGCGTTGCCACAGCCGCGATCGTGGCGGCACCTGGCGACTTCTTCTACGGCTTGAAGCTCGCGGTCGACGATTTCCGTCTGGCGCGCAGCGACCAGGGCCTGTCACGCGCAGAGCTGCTGCTCGAGGTGTCCGGCCATCGCGTACGGGACGCCGAGCGGGCGGTCGACCGGGACCGTGACGCGGCGGCCGGCACCGCGCTCCGTTCGGCTGATCAGCACGCGCGCGACGGGGCGGGTGGGTTCATCGCCGAGTACCTGGTGACCGGTGACCAGGCCACGTTGCGGCCGCTGGAGGAGTTCACCACTGGGATGCGCTCGCGGCTGACCGCCCTCCGTCCGCGAGCGGGCGGCAGCGCGGTCGCGGCGCTCGACGATTTCATGGTCGTGCTCGACCGGATCGACGAGCGGCGCCAGGCGGTCGCCGGGGATCGCTGTGTCCAGGCGGGTGCGGTGGAGCCGGGGACCGTGCCCGTCGACCTGACCGTGATCCCGCCAGCCGGTGAGCCCTTCGCCGCCTGCCCAAGCGTGGCCGCGCCCATCGAGCAACCGGTGATCACCGGGCCCACCCCCACCCCTACACCCAGCGGCGTCGACCCAGTCACGCCAGGGCAGGTGCCGGCCTTCCCCGCACCAGGGGCCGGTGCAGCGCCTGTCCCGAAACCAGGCGCCGGCGGCGGTGCGCAGCCCCCAGGTGGCGGTCCGAATGAACCGGCCCCCGACCCTGGCGAGGTCATCCCCGGACCCGGCGGCGGAGCCCCCGATCCTGGCGACCCGCTGCTCGACCCCGGCGAGATCCTGCCCACCGACCCCGGCGAGATCCTGCCCACCGACCCAGGCAAGATCA